>JAAYEK010000171.1 GCA_012728785.1 Bacillota bacterium
AGTGTTGATGCCGTGATTTCGGATATTCCTTATGGTATAGATTATAGTGACTGGGATATTAAACATGAAAATACCAATTCAGCACTGTTAGGTAGTAGTCCAGCACAAGAAAGGTCTAGGCTGTTTAGGACTAGGGCTAAGCCTAAGAATGGGTGGTCAGAAGCAGACAAATCTAGAGGTAAAGAGTTTCAAACTTTCTGCTCTACCTTCTTATCAGAATGCAAAAGAGTTACTAAACCTTGTAGTCCTATAATCATAATGGCAGGCAGACAATGGAATCATAGGTTGATGGTTGCGGCTGAGGATGAAGGTATTACCATAGTAGATACATTTGTATGGAACAAGAAGGTGGCTCCATTTAGAGCACAGAGGGTAAGTTGTGTGAAGGCAGCTTCGGATATGCACATAAATGGTGATTGGCGGTTAGGAAGTTTAGCTCCCATATGGGAGCCTATCGTGTGGTTGAGAAATCCTTATAAAACGGGAGGCACAATCACTAAAGAATTTATTGAAAATGGATTAGGTTGTTTCAATTATGATAAGGTATCCAGTCTTATTGTGGATTGTAATTCTAAAATAAAGGATAGACAACACGAGACACAAAAACCGATAGAGTTGTTTTATGTATTAGTTGAAGGTTTTACACAAGAAGAACATACAATATTAGATATGTTTATGGGCAGCGGCACGACCGGAGTAGCTTGCGTAAACACCAATAGAAACTTTATCGGCATTGAAAAAGACCCGCAATACTTTGAGATTGCAAAGAATAGAATTGCAGAAGCAGAACCCCCAAAAAAGAATGTATTTACAGGGAATAATGATAATAAATGGCTAGTAAGACCTACTAAATAATATTATTGACATATATGTATATGTATTATATCATGAAATAAAAGTAATTCTAGAAATAATAATCTTCACATATAAATATAACTGCGATTATTAAATTCTCAGGATTACTTATTTTATATTATCGAAAGTAGCTATTTATAAATGAGAAAAAAATATCTTTTTGGTGGGCCACAAGTTAAAGAAACTATTGTACCATCTATGCCATACATGGGAACTAAACGCAAGCTAGTAAATAAAATTTTAAACGCTATTTATAGAAAAATAGGTGATTTTAATACATTATATGACCTGTTTGGAGGAGGTGCCGCAATGAGTGTAGCCGCTCTAAACGCAGGACATAAGGTTCATTATAATGAAAAAAACCCAGCTATAGCAGAACTATTCAATTACATAAAAATGGGCGGTGAATTGCCTAATCACTGGGTACCAAGAGAAGAGTTTCACCAAAAAAAAGGCGGCGACACCTGGTTTGCAGGGATTTTACAAACTTGTTGGAGTTTCTGTAATAATCAAAAAGATTACATGTATGGCTCCCAGCTAGAACCCATAAAAAAACTAATACATTTAATAATTGTAAACAAAGATGAATCAGCACTAGAAGAGCTTTCTAATATACTTGGTGTACAATTAAGTATGCCCGTAGATAGACTTGATTTTAAACCGCAACTTCGTAAATTACCCCCGCATATACCATATAAGAACCTGGCACATATACAACATCTTGAACGCATGGACAGCCTTATACGATTACAGAAAGTTGAAAATATACAGACCATCACTGTAAGTAATCTTGATTATCGGGAAGTTGAAATTGATGCAGAGGATTCAATCATATACTGTGATCCACCATATATAAATACCGAAAAATATCACATAAGTGATTTTAATCACGTGGCTTTTTGGGACTGGTGTAGAACTGTGAAACGCCCAGTTTTCTTTTCAGAATATACCGCACCAGACGATTTTGAAATCGTTGCTACATTTAACCATGAATCACCAATTGGGAGTGCATCTGAGCATATACGCAAACATAAGCAAACCATAGAAAACGTATACTGGAATGGTAAATGCATGTGATATATGGGGTAGACGGGGGGTAGACGGGGGGTAGACGGGGGTAGGGGGCTTTTTGGATAGATGGTGTTACATTTTTTGGGAAATGTAAATAAG
>JAAYEK010000172.1 GCA_012728785.1 Bacillota bacterium
ACATATCTCCCCCTTGCTCATTGCTTCTTGATCACGGGCTAAATCGTGAAAAAGAGCAGCCAAACCCAGGATCCACAGATCGGCACCTTCAGCTTTCCCAATATTAAAGGCTAAACTAAAAACTCTTTCAATATGCGAAAAGTCATGGGCTGGGCCTGTCCGGTATAATCCTTTGGCTAAAAGAAAGTAATCCTGAAACTGGGAAGAAATTTTCATCACAAATATCACCGCATCATAAGTGTAAATTGACTTGCGTAAACTTCAATCCGGTCCGTTTTTTAACATTTCTAATTGGTTACTCGCCGGATCCAAGCTAAATAGCTGCTAAATATATTTCCACAATTTTTATTTTTCACCTTCAATTTTTAACTTCTGCTTTTGACTGTTAGCCCATAGCTAATCTCCGGTTTTAGGAAGGATCATTTCCCCGGTCCCAAGATACAGATTAGGAACTTCGCCCATAATAACAGTTTCCGTTAGCGGCGCATCCGTATTGATCACAATTTCTTCTCTAACCAAAGGCACCACCATTTTAATGGTGGTTTTAATCCTAATATAAATTTTATGTCTGATTTGATTGATTCCTACTGAATCAAACTGATCTTTGATCGAGCCTTCGACTACACCGACGGGAATAATTTTAACCGTTAAAAGCGGTCCATAACTTGCCAAAGTCTTTAAACCAAATATTTGGCCTAATGGAATTTTTACCGTTTCCGAGTGCAGTTCCTTTAAGCATTGTTGAACGGCTAAGATTGTTTTGGTGGAAATCCGATTAATTGCGCCGGTCTTGGATTGTAAATAAGCTACTTTACCATTATCCGTTAAACGCATTTCAACCAATTCGCCGTATTCTAATTCCGGTACTATTTGGGATTGGATGGTCTTATGAATACTTTCAATTGCAATTTGCCGTGCCCTAACTCGGGCTAGTTCCCTTAAACTAGGCCTGATCCGGCAATCTATCAACCAAAAGCTTGCAAAGGACAATAGTAAAAACCCTCCAACCGTAATTAGAGAGAAAACTAAGCGTCGTTTGTACGGGGGCGCCTTAAAAATCACCAGTCTTTTTCTTAAACTAAACCGCATAGAGATCGCCTCTGTTGATTTTTATGATGTTAGGGGTGAAGATATTATCCGTTTTGGTATGTTCTATCTAGAATATACTTTAAAACCTATTCTCCCGCTGAGGCGCAGGGGCAATACCTTAAAATTATTCGTTCTGGTTCTTAATCATGCGCATCTGTGCGAGATCATGATCTTTGACCCAATTTTCATCCTTTAATGCGCCCCGGCGTGCAGAGGTAGGCGACTACATGGTAGTCAATGATTCCTACACGGTGGTTTACGGTTCCTACGTGGTAGTTAACGATTCCTACACGGTGGTTTACGGTTCTTACGTGGTAGTTAACGATTCCTACACGGTGGTTTACGGTTCTTGCGTGGTAGTTAACGATTCCTACACGGTGGTTTACGGTTCTTACGTGGTAGTTAACGATTCCTACACGGTAGTTTACGGTGCTAATATGAAAATACTTTTGGAGATTGACATGGGTGACTAATTGTAAATTATCCCCTTTCGATTCTATTTTTGTTTATGGTATAATAAAGGTTAAGTTTGATAGATTGTCCCTAAGATCTTTACAGGAGGATCAATAATGCCCATTTATAAGAACATTAAGGAACTGTTCCGCACCAGCCGTCTTAAAAACACCGATTTCACCAAATACATAATTATTGCCGGAACAGCCTTGTTCGGTATATTACTAGGCTTTATACTGGTTTTGGTGATCAGTACCGAACGTAACTTAGTTGTTTTACCCTCTTCTAAACAGGCGACTATTTTTTATGATGTCCATAAAAAGGAATTCACTCGCATATTTAGAGAGAACCGGCTGGAAGTCCCTTTAAATAGAATTCCGGAATTTATGAAAAAAGCAATTATCAGTAATGAAGATAACCGTTTTTATGAACACTCGGGTATTGATTTGAAAGCCATCGCCCGCGCTTTTTGGGTTGATATCAAAGGCGGCGATTATATCCAAGGCGGTAGCACCATCACTCAACAATTAGCCAGGAATGTAATGCTGTCGCATAAAAAAACCTTTACCCGAAAGATTCAAGAAGCGTTTCTAGCTATCAACATTGAACGAACTTATACCAAAGATGAGATTCTAGAAAGATACCTCAATGAAATTTATTTCGGACACGGCTCTTACGGAGTGGAGTCCGCTTCAAGGTTGTTTTTTGGTAAAAGTGTGACCGAATTAGAACCGCACCAAATGGCCTTACTTGCCGGACTTCCCAAAAATCCAAATGGATATTCGCCGTACACCCATCCTAAGGAGTCTTTGGAACGAAGAGACACTGTTATTGATCAAATGCTCAAATATGATGCGATTACTCCGGAAGAAGCTAAAATATATGACCAAAAGCCTCTTGATGTGCTTCCCTTAACCCCTAGCGGGAGACGGGCAGCCTATTTTGTGGATTATATCATTCAAAGCTTAAAAAAAATCTTGTCGGAAGAAGAAATTTATACGGGTGGTTACCGGATCTATACCACCCTTGATCCCATCGCCCAACAGGCAGCCGAAGATGCTTGCGCTCTTTTGGCCGGAGGCGAACCGGACTCAAAAGGTGTGCAGCAACCCCAGATCTCTTTACTGGCCATCGACCCTCGCAATGGTTACATTAAAGCCATGATTGGCGGCCGGGACTTCGCCAATACCCAGTTGAACCGATCTGTAGCCGCCCTTCGCCAATCCGGTTCGGCGATTAAACCTTTTGTTTATGTCGCGGCGATTGATAGCCGACTTTATACTCCCAGCTCTATTTTGAAAGATGAAGAGATCAAATTCCCCACTCCTCAGGGGGAATGGGCCCCTCAAAACTATGATCGACAGTTTAGGGGTGATGTTTCCCTAAGACACGCTTTGGAAGAGTCGGTGAACATTATTGCCGTCAAATTGGTCGAAAGCCTTGGACCGAGTAAAGTGATTAAATACGCTAAACAGATGGGGTTGAAAAATCTAGTGGTCAGTGGTGAACCAAATGACCTAAACTTCTCCTCACTTGCATTGGGAGGATTAACCAAGGGTGTGACCCCTCTAGAACTGACCGCCGCCTATTCTCCCTTGGCCAATCAGGGTGTTTACGTTAACCCCCTCGCCGTCCTTGAGGTAAGGGATTCGAACGGTAACAAGATTTATGAAGAAACTCCCTCTAAAAGGATTGCCCTTTCGGAAAATACCGCCTATTTGGTAACGGATATGCTCCGGGGTGTAATTATGCGTGGCACCGGCCGTGGAGCCATGATTGATCGGCCGGCGGCAGGTAAAACCGGAACTTCCAGTGATTATACCAACGCCTGGTTTGTGGGCTATACTCCGGATCTACTGGCGTCGGTCTGGATCGGTAATGATGCCCAGAAAAACCCGGTTAAAATCGATGGTAACGTCATCGGAAGCGGTACTACAGCCCGAATCTGGGGGGCTTTCATGCGTAAGGCTTTGGCTAAAACACCACCGTCTAATTTCCCGGTACCGTCCGGCATTGTCTCCGGTGTTGAGATTTGCCCTCAAAGCGGTTCTTTAGCTACGGTCTATTGTCCGGAGGTCGCTTATGAATCCTATTTGACTGGAACCGAACCGACAGAAGGCTGCATTCTACACCAACCGTCGCTAAACCCGCCAATCAATGATTCAAATGTGAATCCTTACGATCCATACAATCCTTACAATCCGTATAATCCGTATAGTAGTCCGGCTCAAAATCCAACTCCTCCGGATGATAATTTGAATCCGGGGGCCATTAACCAACCTGAGTCAAACCAAACCCAGCCCCAACCGGTGAAGAAAAAACGCCAAGTAATTGTGAGGATTTGCACGGAAAGCGGCATGCTGGCCACACCCAACTGCCCGGACAGCCAGGTAATGACGGAGATCTTTACCGAGGGCGAGGAGCCGAAGGAGAAGTGTAACGTACATCGGTAGTGGACGAGTTCGATAACCAAACCTTTATAGAGCTAAAAACACAAATAATTGTCAAAATTAACGGACTGTTATAAAAACATTTTATATCAGTCCGTTATTATGTTTTTTTACTACTTTAGTTTAGTAAGGTTTAAAATCGCTTAAGTATTGAATCTTCATTGAAATTATTTTCTTCACAGTATTATTTAACTGTTCAGTCGAAAGCCGTTTGTCTTTATATGCTTTAAGCAATTCATCATATGCAGCAATATGTGTTCGTTCAAATCCGGTAAATATTATTAAATCTGCGCCAGCATTAAATGTATTAATTGTTGCCTCCCTTATTCTTTTTTCGTCTGGAAGTTTTCCCTTACCAAGAGCTTTCATGTTCATTTCATCAATTACTACTAGACCTTGAAATCTCATTTCCTTACGCAAAAATCCGTCAATAACATTTTTTGAAAGACTAACAGGCACGTTGGGATCAGGTTCCAATGCCGGAACAGCAACATGACTAACCATCAGCATTTGAAGTAAACCTTCAGAAATTAATATTTGATAAGGGATTAATGATGTGGCTAAGAGTTCTTTTTTTGATTTTGGATTTACCGTAAATAAAAAGTGAGGATCTTGAAATAAATCTCCATCATTAGGAAAATGCTTCACACAAGCAATTATGCCTTCCTCTTGAAATGCTTTAATATAAATACCGGCATATTTAGCTACATCTTGAGGATTGGCTGAAAAGGCTCGATGATCTTTAACAATATGACTTGCCTTATTAATCCCAACATCAATTACAGGGGCTAGATTGACATGAATCCCAACTTTCCGAAGTTGACGCGCGATAATTCGGGCAGCTTGTTCTATTGTTGCGAGAGGTTTTTGGGCCATCTCTTCCTGGCTTGGGAAAGTGACAAAACCTACTTTTAAACGGTTTACTAAGCCACCCTCTTGATCAGTAAAAATGAACATCGGAATTTGATGATTGTGCTTAAACGCTTCCTTCTGCAACCGTTGGGTTAAGGTTGTCACCTCCTCGGGAGTCATATTACCAACATCATTAGTGCCAAGATAAGCATTACCGAAATGATATTGGATAATTTGGTTTAGAGATTTCGGGTCTTTCCAATTGCCGCCGATGATAAAGAGCTGACCCACTTTTTCTTCCAATGTTAATAATGATGTTAATTGGCTTGCTATTTGTTCGGTTTTCCCATCAAATGGCGATTTATTCGCTGTAACCACGTTCTTGGAGATTGGGGTTACAGCGTAAATAAAAATAAATAAAACAAACATAAGAAATAAGAGTGTTTTTCGGTAAGTCAATGGTAAACCCTTCCCAACTGAAACCAAAATAAAAAGTTTCTCTATTAAAATAATTACATTAATAAATAATCACAAACTCTCCATCATTTGAAAATTAACTGTTGCCCTTTTTCCTAACAAAACTTATTACCTTTTGTGTTATATAACGAGTTTTTGTTCTTATTCTAAAAGCCCATTTTTTAAGTCTAATAAAATACTGGGAATTTACTATAATTGAATTTTTACAACCCGATTTACTTGCATAAGCTTTTATTGTAGTTTTTTCGGTTACCAATATCGGATCTTTATATACCGCTGATGAATCGTTAGGAGTACTGCCGTCAATGGTATATCTTATTATAGCTCCATTTGTAGCACAAGAAATCTTTACCTTTTGGGTTAAATGATAACTTCCCGCTTTTGGGTTAAAAACCGGAGGCGCTACCATAATACCGTAATATGCCGTAGCAATACCGGAATCGCTATGTCCTTCCTTGGCGGCATAGGCTTTAACTGTGGTTGTTTTGTTAATTTTTAAAGGGCCTGTATAAATCGGTGATGAAGGATCCGGCTCGGTTCCGTCGGTCGTATACCTGATAATCGCTCCCTTCGTTTTACAAGTGATTCTAATTTCCAGCGATGACATTCGGGTTCCCGATCCCGGACTAAAAATCGGTGTTGCTGTTTTAGGACGATTATTAATTATATAAGTTGCAGTTATCATTTCGGAATCACTGTATCCGTGCTTATATGCGTAAGCTTTAATTGTTGTCGGATCCTTTAATATTATTGGATGAAAATATATCGGAGATCTATGGTTAGGTTCACTTCCATCGGTCGTATAACGAATCACCGCTCCTTTGGTGGGACAATGAATCTTTACTTTTTGAGGCTTCTTATAGATTCCCGGTTTAAGACTAAAGAACGGTGTAGCGGTTTTCATCTCATAGTCGGCCGCCGCCATATTGGATTCGATAAATCCTGGCTTAACAGCATAAGCTTTAATCGTTGTTGTTTTCGTTACCATTATCGGATGGGTATATATCCGAGAAGTCGAATCCGGGACGCTGCCGTCAGTTGTATATCTGATAATCGCTCCTTTCGTCGGGCAAAAGATTTTTACTATTTGCGACCAATAATATGTCCCGGAATCCGGCAAGAAGGTAGGTGTTGCTACGGTTTTAGCATCATTGATCATATAAGTTACCGTAACTGTCTCGGAGTCAATCATCCCGGTTTTATAGGCATATGCCTTAATCGTTGTGTTTGTGTTTATTAATATCGGGCCATTATAGATTAGTGATGAAGCATTGGGAACACTACCGTCGATGGTATATCTGATTATGGCATCAGTCGTCGCGCAAGAAATTGATATGCTTTGCGCCTCAGTATAAGATCCTCCTTCCGGACTGAAGACGGGTGTAGCAACTTGAGGAAGATTGATTTTATAGGTAACGGTAGCTATTTCGGAATCCGACATACCGGTTTTAGTGGCATAAGCTTTAATCGTGGTATTTTTGCTTATCATTAGCGGACCGGTATAGACAGGTGACGAACTATTAGGATCGCTACCGTCAATGGTGTATCGAATCGTTGCTCCGTCTGTGTCACAGGTTATGATTATGCTCTGAGCCGAAGTATACATGCCTTCAATTGGGCTAATATTTGGTGTCGCAACAGTGCTTGGCGTTATCATAACTGAATTAATCGAGACATTATCAATCCAAAATTCGGTAGGAAGAGAATTATCAGTAATACATGAAAAACGAAGTATTACCTGCTGTCCCGCGTAAGCAGCCAAGTTAATGCCCTCAGGAATCCAAACGCCGCGTTCCGATAAATTACTATAGGACTTAAGTGTCGTTAATAAAGTACCATCAACTTTATATAAGCGAACATAAAAGAAGTCATAGGCATATTCACTTAAAATGTCCTCTTCACTTGTTATATATTGCCAATAAGTTAATACGGCATTGGAAGGTATTATAACTTGTTGTTCAATATAATCATTGGAATTATTATCTCCAAGATGAAGACTGAAGTAACCGGTATGCGGTCGGGTTTGATCAATAATTCCACGATCACTTGTAGTATATTCATTCCAGCCAACCCCGGAACCAGCCTCAAAATCGGAATTCACAATTAAATTCGGAGTTGATGCAATATTATAAACATCCATGACCATATTGGAATTAATTAATCCTTCTTTTACAGCATAGGCTCTAATCATAGTAGTATTGGATATGGTAACCGGTTCGTGATATATCGCGGATATATCAGTAGGAATGCTTCCATCAATCGTATACCTTATCGTCGCGCCTTCCATGGGGCAACTAATAGAGACTTTTTGCTCTGTTAAATATTTACCCCCAATTGGAGTAATAATTGGTTTGGGTGTCTGCATTAGATTTAACGAATTTATTGATACATTGTCTAGCCAAAAAGTACAAGGCGCTAAATCGTCCGTCTTACATGAAAATCGAAGTATTACTCTTTGACCTGCATAAGAACTCAGATTGACGGCATCAGGTACCCAGGTGAATGCCGGGGACCAATAGTCATACTTTCGGAGAGTTTCCAATAAAACACCGTTAGTATCATATAAACAAACTTCTAGAAAATCCTCGGTTCCATAATAAAAGGCAGTTGTTTCCATATACCTCCAATAAGATAATATCGCGTTTGGCGGAACTATCACTTGCTGCTCAATATAATCATTAGCGTTATTATAATTTCCTAATTGAGCACTGTATGACCCAGTATGCGGCCAATTTTGATCAATACTTATGTGACCATCAGCCGTAAATCCGGTCCAGCCGAGACCGGGACCGTTTTCAAAATCAAAATTGGTAATCGAATTAGGTGTTGCTGTTATCATACAGAATACTGTTATGATGTCGGAATCGATGAAGTCTTTTTTTACAGCGTATGCTTTAATCATCGCAGTATTTAACAAGTTTATCGGGCCGGAATAAACCGGCGAGGTTTCTGATGGAGTACTACCATCCAATGTAAAATGAATAACCACATCATCAGTATCACAAGATAAAATCAGAGTTTTCGCTGAAGAATAGACTCCGGATTCCAAGTTACAGGTTGGCGCTGCTACCTTAAAATCATAAGTCGCAGTTGATATCTCAGAATCAAGGATTCCGGCTTTCACAACATATGCTTTTATAGTAGTTGGTTTTGATACTTGGATCGGACCGGTATATACTGTAGAATTAGATGTTGGGTCGCTACCGTCAACTGTATAATAAATCGTAGCTCCATCCGTAATACTATTAATTGTAACCATTTGTGACGACTCATAGACTCCCGGTTCCGGAGTAAAAGTCGGCCGCTCCGCTTGCCGAAAGATTGAAATATCGTCAATCCAACATGTCATGTTATAAATACTACCTGATTGACAACTAAACCTTAGTTTTACTTTCCGACCGCCATATTCAGACAGACTAAGAACAGCTTTACTCCAGGCATTTGGCAAGGGAGAATTGTATGCCGAATATGAGCCGAGAGTGGTCAAATACATGCCTTCCAAATTATATAAACTGACATATAGTCTATCAAGGGTATAAG
>JAAYEK010000173.1 GCA_012728785.1 Bacillota bacterium
ACGACTGGTAGGAATGGTTGAACAAGTCGTAGGAATCATTGAACAATCCGAAGGAATGGCTGAACAAGTCGTAGGAATCATTGAACGACTCGTAGGAATGGCTGAACAAGTCGTAGGAATGGAGATCGTTCAAAAAGCTCCGGCGAACCTTAAAAGGAATGGCGGAGCTTTATAATTAAAACTATGAGAGGCTGTTGCAAAATACTTCGCTATCAACCGTAAGGTAAACCTCACGGTTGCAAGAGGTAAGCCCATTCCCGGACTTCCATCTCCTTTTATTCAGCTACTTATAAAGGCTAATTTTGCAATAGCCTTCGAAGAAGAACAAAGAGTAACATCCTATTTCTTTTTTCTTTACCCTTTACACTTTACTCTTCACCTTTCTCCCCACCTTCCCATACTTCAAGAATCTCTTTTGCCACCCGCGGCCACCCAAACATTTGCTCCGCCAATTTCCGGCCTTCCTCGCCCATTTGTTTACCAAGAAGCGGATCATTTAGTAAAATGGCGATTTTATTGGCAAAACATTTGGGGTCTTCGGGAGCATCGACGATCAATTTGTTTTGAGTACGAATAATCTCAGGGTTGCCGCCGCGATTGGATGTTATGATCGGTAGCCCGCTGGCTAAGGCCTCATAATGGACTCTAGCTAGGGGTTCTTGCCATTGGGACGGGCAAACGAAGATATCTCCCGCCCAAAACCATTGGTGTACCTCTTCCGGTTTGACAAAACCGGTGGTAATGATCGATACCGGCGATCGTTTTGCCAGGGAACGAAGGTAAGCGACATAGTCACTGACCTTGTTTTGGCCGTACCAGTTACTACCGACCAGGACCAGAGCGATATCGGGATGCTTTTTAGCCAGTTCTAAGACGGCCCGGATCAAAATATCGACCCCTTTTTTAATCGATAAACGGCCCACATATAAAATAACCTTCTTGGAGGAGATCTGATATTTTTTACGGAGTGCTTCACGGATTCGAAGGGCTTCTGCGGAAGTGGACGGTCGAAACCGGTTCAGGTCAACCCCGGAATAAATAGTAAACAACTTATCTGCGGCTTGGGGATACATTCCTTTGATGGTATTACCCACATAATCGCTGATGTTAATGATCCGCTCCACATTGTCGATGGCGATGGCCGCTTCGGCGGGAGTGATTTTTTCCGGGTTAAACATGTCATTATGCATGCTCAGGATGATTCGAGAGTTTGGAGCCACTTCCCGAATGGCTTTTACTAAACGAGGCCGGTTAAAAATATGGATTAGATCAAATGATTTATTTCTTAGCCAATCGACTACTTCCTGTCGATATTTTTTAAAATCACCGCCGCAGGGTACTCGCTCATACTTAACATTGCCAATAGTTTCATTTTTAGCGAGAACCGGATCGGTTCGACCGAGGATGGTTAGATCATATCTTTCCGCAAGTAGGGGGGCTACTCCGGCAATATAGGTCTGAATCGCGCCGCCATGAACCGGCGGTACCGGTAGTTTCTCTGTTACTATCATTAGTGCTTTCATGATCGGCCTCCTTTCCAGTTGCTCAATTCTTCCAAAGCCGAATGTTTACTTTCTTCCATCTTCACCAATCGTTTGATCAGCCTCCCGGTATTGGCATTAAGAAAGTCGGTCGGGTTATAGAGCATTTCTTTCAGATGTTTATAAAATTCGTTAGGAAAAGCCAGATCGATTAGGAGGACTTGATAGAGATCGGGTTCAATTGGGTTCCCTTGATGATAAGCGCTGATCATTCCTTTAATCCATTTCAATTTCCATTCTCCTAAATCATCCATAGTGCTGGTAATCAGTTTGCGTAAATCACGAATGGGCAGATCAAAAGCTACCCCGTCCAGATCGATAATCCAGACTCCACCCTGACCCAACTGGCCGTTGGACCAACCATAGTCTTGATGGGCCAGGCCCCAATACTTCTCGCCCCGGGCTGCTAATTTGGGGTAAGCCGATTGCTGGAGCCGGGCTAACCCTTCTTTGGCTTGTTTTTCAAACTGGCCTACCACCGATAAAAAATAGGAACTAGCAGGAGCGTCCTTGTAAGTTTGGGTCAAAATTCTGAACCAGTCAATTTTATTGATTATTTTTTTATAATACTCCGGCCAACGGGTTAACCGGGACGGTTTTTCGGCCCCGTTTGGAGGTTGATAGCCCCGTGAAAGCTTGTGGAATTCGCCAAGCCCATAACAAAGCTTTTCGGCTCCTTCCAGATTGATCTTTGAAGCTTGAACCAAAGGCTTAATCCAACAATTAACAATCCATAGTTTATTTCCAAATTCCACATATAGCTTCCCATTTTTAGTCGGCACCAGGAGCGGCACCCGAGCGCCGCGCCGGGCCAGATAATCTTGGGCGCCAATACTGAAAAGGCTCCTTGCCGGAGGCCGATGCAATAGTTTTAAACTTCGTGTGCCTTTACTTGTTTCTAATCTCCAAATCGCCCCGCCTTTATCGGGCTTGGTGGTGATTAGCTTCATAGTGAAGACGGTCATCTCGTAATTGGACAATACATGATTAGTCATTGTTTTCACTTCCGACGGCACATATCCGTCCTTATCCAACCATTCATTGGGAACAACTAGATTTTTTTTATCAGGCAAGTGACTCACTCCTATTAAATAGTAGGATGAAACAAATTAATGTTCCCATTATCTTATGATCTTTTCGGTACATTTGAAATACGCTATAGTCCTGTCGTAATTACGCTTCAGATCGAAATATATACCCCAGCCCTTAATTGCCGCTACAGATAGCTGCTTCAATCATTTAAACACATTTAGTTGATTCATTAATAAAATATAATCAGAAAAAAGAGTATGGTAAGAGAAAATGCCGTCTGTTAGGAGCTAAACAAAAATGTTATTAACAGATAAAGAAGAAGTAATAATCGCAACCATTGCTACTACCGGTTATTTACCACGAGCTATGGTAATGGCTAAATCGGTTAAAAAACATATGCCTGAAACAAAAGTCATCGTCTGTATTGTCGAAGAAAAAATACCGCAGCATACGAATGGATTAAGCGCTTACTTTGATAAGGTCATTTTGGCTAAAAATTTGGGGTTCCCAACTTTTATCAATTTATCTTTCAATATAATCAATTCGAAGGGGCTAATGCATGTAAAGCCCAATTATTACTTCATTTATTAGAAACTCATCAAAAAAACAACTATCTTATCTTCCTTGATTCCGATACTAAAGTATTTGGATCCTTTAATGAACTGTCGGAATATCTAAAGTTAAATGAAATAATCTTCTCGCCGCATTTTATCCGTTTCAACCGGAAAAAACCCTTTACCCATTTAGGAACGGTTCACCGGAGCGGAATATTCAATACCGGGTACTTAGCATTAAAAAGGGGCCATGAATCCGATAAATTTATTCAATGGTGGGCTAAGATTCTTTTAAAACATTGTTATAAAGATCTCCAACAAGGTTTATGGAATGAACAAAAATGGTTGGACCTCGCACCGGGGCTGTTTAATTATTATGTTCAAACCGATCCCGGCTATAATGTCGGTCCGTGGAACTTTCACGAAAGGCTTCTTAGTGTAGACGATAATGGCCAATATCTGGTAAACGAAAAGCCTTTACGCCTTTTTCACTTCTCAGGCGCCTATTCCAATTATTTTAACAGCAAAATGAAGGGGATGGACTACAGTCAAAAATCGTTAATTAATACGTTAAAAAAGCAATATTTACAGGAAGTGTCGGAAGCGGCTAAGGGGTTAAGCGCCAAATCATGGAGTTATGGTTGCTTTACTAACTGTCGTTCAATAAATAAAGAATCAAGGTTGATTTTTCGAAATAAATTCAAACTCTTCAAAAACCTTGATAATCCTTTTTCAAAGGACAATCACTTCTTTAAGCTGATCTTAAAGCGACGAAATCAAAAAAAGAGAAAAACAACAAAATCGGATATTTCATCAAAATGAAGGTCCTCAATGAGCAGAGCTAAATATTGGGAGGATAACGATGATTGATTATTTGATTGTAGGAGCGGGGTTTGCCGGGTGCGTATTAGCGGAGCGCATCGCAAATGATCTGAACCGGCAGGTGTTAATAGTTGAGACTCGTAACCATATCGGCGGTAATGCCTATGATTACTATAATGAATCCGGAATTTTGGTCCATAAATATGGGGCTCATGCATTTCATACAAACAATAAAAAAGTGTTCGATTATTTGTCGCAATTTACGGAATGGAATTTATTCCAACTGAGAGTAACCACTAATGTTGACGGTCAAAAGCTGCCCATTCCCATCAATTTGGATACAATCAACGGACTTTATGGATTCCATTATAATGAAGAAGATTTAAAAGAATTTTGGCGGTCCGTAGCCCAGCCTGAAGCTGAGCTTAACAACTCCGAAGATGTTATTATCAGCAAAGTCGGTAGCGAATTATTTGAGAAGTTTTACAAGAATTACACCAAGAAGCAGTGGGACTTATCCCCGTCCACTATGGATAAATCCGTTTGTTCGCGAATACCGGTCAGAACCAATAGGGATAACCGTTATTTTACCGATAAATATCAAGTTGTCCCCAAAGATGGCTATACAAAGATGTTTGAGAAGCTAATTGCCCATCCAAATATCCATTTATTACTACAGACCGATTTCCGGGATATCCGGGAGTCAATTCCCTTTAAAAAATTGATCTATACAGGGCCCATTGACGTTTATTTTGATCACCAGTTCGGTAAACTGCCGTACCGGTCTTTAAAATTCTCCTTTGAAACTTTCGATCGGGAGTATTATCAAAAAACAGCCATTGTCAATTATCCGAATGACAATGATTTTACCAGGATAATCGAGTTTAAACGCCTTACCGGACAGCTTCACCCGAAAACAACCATAGCTTATGAATATCCTTCCGCGGATGGAGAACCTTATTACCCGATTCCCAGGGCTGATAACTTTGAAATTTACAACAAGTATAAAGCTGAAGCGGATAAATTAGCGAATGTCTGGTTCGCCGGCAGGTTGGGGAGTTACAGGTATTACAATATGGATCAGGTTGTAGACCAGGCGTTGACTCTTTTTGAGAGCCAAATCAAACCATTGTATTCCGGTTAATCTTTCAAATGTCGAGCTATTTAGATTAATACTAATGAAATTTGCAATGATTCGAAAGTTGGATGTTTTAGATTACTAAAATGCTTGGATCATAACACATCAAGTTAACGTAAACCGTAAACTATAATGAAACTGAATTGTTTTACCCTTATAAAATTGATTTTACCGTTTAGATGATTCTGTGATATTAGGAGGCGTAACCGTGCTCAATAATTCTTTTGGGTATAAAAGATTTTTGATAGCCGGCGGCGCCGGTTTCCTCGGCAGTCATTTCATCAAGAAATTACTCAAATTGAAATATGTTAAGAAAATTGTGGTTCTCGATAACTTTTGCACCGGCAGTCTAAATAATTTAGCTGAAGTTGCGGACGATGCAAGGTTAAAAATAATTGAAACCGATATCTCTCGAACTATTCCCAGATTGGGAGAGAAATTCGATCTAATTTGCCATTTGGCTGCTTTGGCCAACCCTACCGATTATGAGAAAAACCCAATTGACACTTTAACCGTTAATTCCGACGGCGTCAAAAACTTGGTCGAGCTTGCCCGTGGATTTAAAGCCGGATATATTTACTTTTCAAGTTCGGAAGTGTATGGAATCTATGATAGTATTCCTTATCGGGGATTTAGCGAAGAAAATACGGTAAGCCGCTTACTCCTGGGAAAACCGCGGAGCCCTTACCCGATCGGCAAGTGTTTTGGAGAAGAGTTAACTAAGAACCTCTGTAGCCATTACGGAATAAAATACTTAATCATAAGGCCTTTTAATGTCTACGGACCCAATATGGATGTTAAGACCAATTATGGCCGGGTAATCCCTAATTTTATCAC
>JAAYEK010000174.1 GCA_012728785.1 Bacillota bacterium
CGGGCTCGAAATACCGACATTGCTAATCTTGACATTCACGATCGGGTGAATTTTGCAGCGGTTCATTCTTTTCTTAATGTTGATTCGAAAAAGAAAAATATCACTTTGGAACTGAAGATCGACACCGCTATATGTCAGGTGATGGAGTACTTTGAAACCTTCTTGGCCAGAATGATGATGTGTCGTCGTGCCGCTACCTTTCTTGATTGTAATTTTAAGATTGAAATTAATGGTAATATAATATTGTGATTCCTGGATATATTCCCAATTTGTCTAGAAAATTGTTTTTTAACTTCTTATTAATCTAAAAGGAGTTTAAATGTAACTATCATTTGTTATGATGAACGTGACGGTAGCAATGCTGGTGGAAACACTGAACCGAAAGTCCCCTGAAGTCAAAGGGATTGCTTTTATCAAGCTAGGTTTATCAAAGTAATGATCTAATTTTGTTTTTAATTAAAAGACAGTTCAGATATAAAAACCGGGATAGTATCGACTAATCCCGGTTTTGCTTTTATTCCTTAAGTAACTAAAAAAACATCGTCAATGTTTACAACCTTTTTTATGGGGTTCAACTACATTTCCGGCCTCATCTACAATCTCGATCCGGTCCAAATTCATTTTGAACTGTTCCTTAATCGAGTTTAGATAAATCCGGCGCAAACTGTCCCGTTCAGCCAATTCTTCCGGAGACAACGGTTCCTTTTGGGATTTATGATATAGTTCATTGAGGCGATCAATTACTTTTATTTTCGGCAATTTAAGCCCCTTTCCGGTAGACTTGTTTCAAATACGCGATGATTTCTCGGGCTGCATTGGGTTTGGCAAGTTTACCAATATTGTCACGTAAAACCGATAACCTTTCCGGTTCTGCCAGCAATCCCTCCAAAGCGCCCCGTGCCTGTTTAGCGCTTTTCACCCGTAAACCGGCGCCGTGTTTAACTAGAAATTCACTATTACTAAATTCCTGTCCGGGTATGGGATATAGAATGATTAAGGGCAGATCCTTAGCCATCGCTTCGGTTGAAGTCAACCCGCCCGACTTGGAGATCAAAATGTCACTGGCTTCCATTAATTCATCCATATTATTGACAAACCCAAAAATCTGGATGGTATGGCGGTATTTTTCGGTATAAGCAGTCAATTCGTCATACAGTCCCGAATTATTACCGCAAACCACTAATACTTGCAAAGGATGATCGATTTTTTCGATCTCCGCCACCAATTCCTTAATAGGCCCTACTCCAAAACCACCACTGGTAATCAAGAGTGAAAAAAGTCCGGTATCCATCCCCAACTTCTTTCGAATCTCTTTTTTATCCTGTCTGCAAGTGAACTCGGGACTAATCGGCAAACCGATAGTATGGGCCTTTTCCCGCGCAACTCCTAATTTAACCAAACGTGGAATTAAATCTTCATTAGGAGCTATATAAAGATCTACCCCACTGTTCCTCCAAAAAGCATGGGGGTAATAATCTGTAATACAAGTCGCCAAAAATGATTTGAATTTCCCTCGTTTTTTTAAGGATGTTATTATTTCATTGGCCAACCAATGGGTAGTGATGATCAAGTCGGGTTTCTCGGTTAGGATATATTTCTCAAACTCTTTACAATGAATCGAATTGGTGATTCTTCTAAAACATCTGACAATCCGGTCAACTATTCGGATATCGGTTAAATAGTATCCTAACCCGAACAGCCACGGGCACCGGTTAATCAAAAACAAATAAACCGCCGGATATGACTTTTTAAAAACCGGTCTTGTATAATCTAATACATTGAATAGACTGATCTCCGCCTCGGAAAAAACTTCTTCCGCCGCCTTATAGAGGGCTTCCGCCGCTCTCCGATGGCCTGAGCCCGCGTCGGTGTAAATAATATTGATTTTTATCAGAAAAATCAGTCCTCTCTTCTTATTTACCTTTAAATACCGATTCCTTCTCCATTAATTATAATTTTTTTTGAGTAGTTCGTCAATTTTACTTTGATTAGGTGTTTTTTCCAAAATTAATATCTTTAATTAGTCTTCTTTCAATACTTAAATTGTTCTTTTCCATAACTAAAACTAAATAACCGGCTTCCTTTGTAAAATAATTGCAGACCGAACCCGGATTAAGCAATCGGACCCCTTTCAGAATACTATCATGAAACCGGTGAGTGTGTCCGAAAAAAACCAAGGCCGCTTTTTCAATACGGGCCTGCCCTACCAATATGGACAAATCGTGACCTACATCAAATAAATGTCCATGTGTGAATAAACAACGTCGCTTACCAATTTTTAACACTAATGAAGTCGGAAATTGCCCTTTGAGATCATTGTTACCTTCCACCCCATCCACATTGAAGCCAACTAGCCTTCGAAGCCTTAATGAGTCCTCAATTCCGTCCCCCAAATGAAATAATAAGTCAAATGGCTCCTCCTGCTTCACAATTCGCTTCAATACTCCTATATTTCCATGGCTGTCACTAACGATTACTACTTTCATTTGTAACAAACCCCTGTGATTTGTTCTACGTTAATTTAGGATAGGTTTATTCCCTTATTAAAAGTTAGTCTTTTTCCTGGGTTTTACTAATAATTTTCTAAAGGTGAAACCTCTTCCAGCAGCGAAAACATCCCCCATCGAAGCGAGGTGGAGCAGATGAAACTTAGAAAATGGATCCTTTTTCAATTATCCCTATTTTTACTTAGCGTCATTATTCCTTTCCCCCAATTTTCCACAGAGGCAGTAATTAGTTCCCAAACTGTTTTTAGTCCTAATGAATTAATCATCCTTCCCAAGCCTAATCCTCCGGCTAATCAATCCAGTTTTGGCAAAGTGGTTAAACTGGATTGGCCAAAACCTGAAGAAATTAAAGGAATCTATGCCACCGGTTGGATGGCCGGCTCTGCCAAATGGTTTCCCCGAATGGTCCAGTTCATCAATGAAACCGAATTTAACGCAATCGTAATTGATGTTAAGGATGATTGTGGGACCCTTAGTTATCATTCTCAGGTTGGTTTAGTCAACGAAATTGGGGCCGTAGAGAATAAAATAAATGACCCAAAAGCCATGATTGAAACTTTACGGGAGAACCAGATCTTTCCCATCGCTCGAATTGTAGTATTCAAAGATCCTTTCCTGGCCAAGAAAAAAACCGAGTGGGCCGTTAAAGATATTAATGGGGGCCCATGGAAAGACCGCAAAGGTTTATATTGGGTTGACCCTTATAACCAAGAGCTTTGGGACTATATCGTCAACATCGCCGAAGAAGCGATTGCGATCGGTTTTCAAGAGATCCAGTTCGATTATGTCCGTTTCACCAGCGACGGTGATGTCAAACGGTGTGTCTACCCCTTCAATAACGGAGAATCCCGAGAAGATACTATTCAAAATTTCTTGAGATATGCCCGTACGAAACTTCAAGCTTATCAAATACCTATTTCCGCCGATATATTTGGACTAACCACCAGCGTCCCCGATGATCAAGGAATCGGACAACAATTTGAAAAAATTATCAGTAACGTTGATATAGTCTGCCCGATGGTATACCCTTCTCATTACGCCAGTGGTACTTATGGTCTTAAAAACCCAAACCGGCAACCCTATGAAACTGTACTTAAAGGTGTCACCGACGCTAAAAAAAGGATGGACAAAGCAGGTAATACTTCGACAACCCTTCGGCCTTGGCTTCAGGACTTCAACCTCGGTCATAATTACGGCCGCAATGAAATC
The DNA here is from genome assembly GCA_012728785.1 of Bacillota bacterium. Classification (GTDB taxonomy): domain Bacteria; phylum Bacillota; class UBA4882; order UBA8346; family UBA8346; genus JAAYHS01. The sequence continues at coordinate 3,717 of JAAYEK010000174.1, forward strand.
CAAGCTCAAATCAGAGCCGTTCAAGACTCCGGTGTTAAAGAATGGATCTTTTGGAATCCAAGCTGCCGTTATGACAAAGAAAAGTATAATTAATCATTAATTCTACTGCTAGAAATTATTTCAGCAATGGGCTTTAATTAGAATCATAACTAAACTTATTAAAAAGGGACCGGATAAAACCTGTCCCTTTTATTTACAAAAACTGCCTCGAGCTTTCGAAAGACCGGACTACATGTTCCTTGGCCCGTAATAAATCACGATCTACTAAGGCTTCATATAAAGCGCGATGGTTTTCTAAAACTTGCTCGGGACCGATCTTTTTCAAGGTCTTTTCAATGGGATATGCATACAACTGCATAATTAACCGGCTAATCCTGATAAAAGAAGAATTATTTGAAATTTGTAATAATTTAAGATGAAACCGCAAATCCAAGTCAGCCAATAACTCTAGGTTGCCACCGGGAATACTTTTTTCAAATTCTTCCAATTCGGCGGCAAGCAGTTTAAAATCATCAGCGGTCGCCTTTTTAATCACCAACTCAATCGCGTCAACCTCCAATAATACTCTGAGCTCAAATAAATCGTCTTTTGAGCCTTTCTCGATGATCAGATTAAAGACCAACGGGTTTAACATCAATTGTGAACCTTCGGTGGCTATAAAAGTACCCCCTCGTTTTCTGGCATTTAAAACGCCGAGACCGCTAAGGGTCTTTAATGCTTCTCGAAGGGATGTCCGACTAACTCCAAGCTGTAAGGCCAATTCCGGTTCAGGGGGCAAGCGATCACCCGGTTTTAGGTCACCTTTAATTAACGACTGGGTAATCTTCTCAATAATTTGCTGCACTACTGTGGTAGCTTGTATCGGCTGAAACAAAATATCACCTCAAATTTATCTCCATGGAAAATTAAACCAACGAATATCAAATTCGATTCTTACGGTATACAGCCCAGCGGGCAAGCTTTGGCCGGGTTCGGAATAAAGACGGTAAGTTATGGTCTCTTTATTTTGATTCTTATAATAATCAAAATAGGAATTGACCTTTACCCATTGTTGGGAAAACTGCTGAAAATTCCGACCATCTTTTGACCAATGCAATTGAGAAATGGGTATTTGATTTTCGGAACTCATGGAATCTTTTAAATAAGCGTCTGTCGCTCTAATCCCCAAATGCCAGGGCAACTTCAATCTGATAAAATCCTCTAAACCGAGTAAATGTTGGGAAACAACCGTTACTTCTTGATTTGCGGAATAATATTCTTCCGGTTCCTCCGCGTCCACTACAGTAAAAGAAATATTGGAGGGAGTCACATTGATCCTTAAAAAGGGACCTAATGCATAGACAGGCGTATCAGAAACCGCTCCCCAACCGATGGTTAACATTCCGATAATCAATAAAGGAATCCTAAGATTCTTAAAAAAAGTTCTTTTTTTCATTTTTACTTCCTTTAACAAAAAGGATTTTGATAGTTCTGCTAGAATTAATTAGGGTTATGAAGTACTATTTTAAATGCTTTCCTTCTATTATTTCGCTAATATTTATCATTTTCCTCCTTTTGTCAAACAGTTACTCGGTATTAGCCGGTGAAACTGTCTTGAATACTGCTCTCTCTGTAACTGTGCCGGAAGAACAATCTGGAAATCCAGGCGATTTTTTAACTTATGTCTTGTCTTTTGAAAACCGGTCCAATTCTCCCATAGACTTACAAATCGAATACTTGACCGAACCGGAATGGAATATCATCGGGGATAGTATGGTTACTGTTCCAGCCAATACTAAAAACTATTTTTTCCCCCTTACAATAATGATCCCTCAAAATGCGCCGGCAGATTTTAAAAAAGCAATTGGGGTCAGATTTAAAATCTACGGCGAAGCTTTTACCTTACCCATAGTTAATATTCCCATTTTTGTTAATCCGGTATCCACCATTAATATTACTACTCCTGCCTCTCAAAACGGACTTAACGGTTCCACCGTCGAATATCGCATTGTCGTTACCAACTCCGGTAATACTACAGAACGCCTCGCCATCAAGAGCTCATCAGAAAATGAATGGCTTTTGGAAGTTGAACCTGCTGCCTTTGAGATTAATCCCAATGAATCTAGGCAAATCTTGGTGAAGCACCAAATACCGGGTTACTCGGAAACGGATTACGATCAGATTAAACTTATATTCTCCTGGGGTAACCAGCAAAAGGTGGTTCTGCTTACAACCGGTGTAGTTGATCAATATGATAAAATGGCCGACCGTTATTATGTTTGGCAAGGACAGGCATCCTTATCCCACCCTAACATTTTGGAACCGGATCTAACCGATCCTAACCTCTCCTTCTCCTTAAGTGGAGATTGGAAGTCGGGCAGTGATTATCAATTTTATTTTTCCGATCTGCTTAACGATCTTAACCGGCGTTATTTTTCCCATATTAAAACCGATCACTGGGATGTTAAGGCCGGAGATTTTTCTCTTCCCTGGCAAGGGTTGATCACTCCCAAAAACTCTCTTGGCAATTTAAGAGTTGCTCATACTGATGGCGACCGCTCTTATGGTGTCTATACCTGGGAACCGTTGGAAAAAGACGGTGAACGGACCTTTGGTTTAGAAGCCTTCTTTAATGAAAATTCCCGGCTTAGTCTCCTCAATGAAACAACCGGGCGATTCGACCAAAATGTTTTAGAATGGGACTACCGATCAGACTTAACGTCTGGACTAAGATGGTCCAACTCCCTCGCCTATAATATCGCGGATTCCCACAGCTATGCTTATGGTTTCGGGATTGATCGTTTCAAAGGAAACTGGTATTTTACCTCCAATTTTGAGGCTTTAAATGAAATTAGCGACTATCTTGACAAAAAAAGATTGCAACTAACTATATATCAGCCTTTTTCCAATGATTCCATGACCATTTACAATCACTTTATTTATGAAAGCAGAACTCTTGCAGAACTTAATCCCGATCATTCAACGAATATCAAAGATTACGATGATTACAGTCTGGAAACCCTTTTTTACTGGCCTTTCGGATTAAACCTTCGTTTTTCATTTCAATACCAATTAGCCGATGGCTCCTTTTCTAAAAATAACGCTTCACTCTTTATCGAAGATGCCTTTGAAATTGATCGTTTTCGTCATGAGTGGTGGTTAAGCCATTCCATGGATCATTCCGCTGATGACGTGGACTCGGATTATTCCAAATTGAACTGGGAAACCGAATATGCCTTAAATAAAAATCAAGATTTAATCATCAACCCTCAACTCATTTCGAACTCAGCCTCGTCTGAAAACGAGTCGAAACTGGGATTTGGTTATCAACAACGGTTATTCCATAATAGCCTTGAATGGAAGTCTTTATTGTTTCATCATTTCTCTTCTGAAACCGAATACAGCCTTAAATGTTCCCTTGATTGGCGTATCTATCAATATCTTCTTTCATTGGAGTATATCGGAATTCAAGACAATTCCGACTATCATACCGATACTTTCAGTCTCGCAATTCGCAAAAAATTTTCGATTCCAATACCGAAACCTTTGGGGACGGTTGAAGGAATCGCTTTCCTCGACCGAAACCAAAACGGTGTTTTGGATGATGACGAGCATCCGCTTCGCAGGGCGATCATGATTCTGGATGGTTCCACGACTTTTGAAACGGATGAAAACGGTTATTATGCTCTTCATGGGCTAACCCCAGGCGAACACCAAATCTCTCTTAATTCATTATACGAAGTGATTTATCTACCTCATACTCCGGTTACATTAGTGACTGTGAAACAATACCAAACTGTTAGATTGGACCTGCCTTTTATTCGCTCCCAAAACATTACCGGTATTCTATATTTTGATCAAAACAAAAATGGAACTAAGGAACCGGACGAACCTAACTTAGCAGGTATTCCTATCAATTTAACCAATTCCGAAACCGGCGAGACCTTCCAAACCTATTCCAATTATGACGGGCAGTTTATCTTTTATCAACTTGCACCTGGTTCTTATGAATTTAGCTTTGACGATAACTTACTTCCCGATAACCTGCAAGGACCGTTGAAAACTGATTCCCTAGTCATTGATGCTAAAAATCAGGAGGACATAGCACTGCTAAACTTTGGTTTGCTGCCTTTTGAAAGACCTATTGAAATTGTTAAAGAAGAGGCTCAACTATTACTAATCTTGGAAAAAGAATTAATTAAAGCCGGTGAATCATTATTGATCACCATTGAATCCGGAGTCACTTTGAAAAGTTTGGAACTTCAATTGCCAACCGGCCAAAATGTTTTATTCGAAACCAAGAACCAAAAGACCTGGAACTATCGGTGGCAAACACCAGTTAATATAAGAGCAGGTCAAGTCAAAATCAAATGTAGTGGTATAGACCTGGAAGGCACTGTCCATCAAGAAGAGCTCTTACTGGTAATAATAAAATAAAAAACCCTCCACAAAAGAGAGGGCATCCAAAGAGGAAGTTTAGGTTCATTATGTTTTATTCACTAAATAACAACTGATATCCGAGGTTAACCGATCCTTCGGAAACTCCCCTTACTTTAATATAAAAACGATAATTGCGCCAATCCGACTTGGCTCCGGTTATCATGGTTTCTCCCATTTGCGATCCAAAACCATGCCAAGCCCGGTTATCAATAGACCATTCCAGCTCTGGGTTGTTACTATAAGGAATCGCTACAAATCTCCATTTTCGACTGGAATTACTAAAAATCGTAACATCAACTATTTGAATCAGATCGGAACCGTTTCTTAGAGTAGACTGATTTTCTAGGTGATACCTACCGATTTCGGCTACCCGAATCGTTACGTCATTAGAGGTTCTCCCCCAAACAACCGTATTGAAGCCTAGGATTAAAATTAAAACTAATGCCCACCAAATTATCCTTTTAGATAACATAGCCCTCACACCTTTACGTAGGGGGCTACCAAAAATAAAACAACCCATTTTCGGAAGCCCGGCCATCATTGCTTTCGCTTTAGATCCGTGACTTTGCGTCTCCGGTTTTCACCGGATTTGCCTTTGTCGAATTAAGTTGTGATTGTTCAATATTATTATAACATTATGTTAAAATTTTGACAACAATTAATTACGGTTTTATTTCCAAAGTAGTTTGAACGGCCTTTAAATTACGTTCGCCAAAGTCGGCTACGGCCAAACCAATATAAAACCCTGGTTTTAGATTGATGGTATGGTCGACTAAGTCAAACTCGCGGGTGTAATCCGGCAAAATATATCCTTCCCGGAATGGAACCACCCCGACGGACTTACCCTGTTCGTCTTTGAGCTCCAACTTACCTTTAAAGCGCAACATAGAACTACCACTATTTTTTATTCTTAAAGCAGCCTCAACCCGATTACTTTCTTGATCCCAATCTAGTTTTAACCTTTCAATCTTACCTACTCCGGTAGGAGAACCATTAATATCAATTCTAATAATATAAACCACCCTACCGGCCATCATTACTTGGACTTGGCCTGGATCGCCGCCTGGAACGGGATTAGTCTCAGCCATCAAAGCCGCCCAATAACTGCCTGATACATTTTTAGGCGTCTTGATGGTATATTCAATCTTTTGACCCCGTTTTGGCGGAAGGTTAAAGTTCTTTGGATAAAAAGAAATCCATGGGGAAGCTGACCGCTTAATGGTCCCCATGGGAAGAAACTGATAATTGCCTGAAGTAGATAACGACCAATCCATTGGATACACTTTGACCTGGATCGATTCCTTTTCGGAACCAAAAAGATAAAACTCACCTTGATATTGGTCACCGGGATTTATTTTTAAATTTACATCGGGAGGACTAATCCCAAGGTCTAAGGCAAAAGCCGGTGTTATAAAAATTATGAAAAGAATTAATATACTGTAAACCCGGAATAATTTGGCCACCGTATTTATTTGTCCTTTTCTTAAGAATTTACAACCGCTGTATAAGTAATTGTCGTATTATATGTACCGGCATCTTCGGTTTCCGGTAATTCTTCCAATTTGAACAATACTGGGTAGTTTCCCTTAGGTTTACTAGAAAACTCAAATAGTTCAACCGGAGTAGTAGCTAAAGATTGATAGGTCGCTCCGTCCGTATCCACCTTAGCTTTGAGTCTGCTCACCGGAAAAGTGGCTGAAAAATCATTGGCAGCTGAAGCATATACTTTACAACCATCACTTTTGTTTGTCTTAACGGAGATTCGAACCGTACTATTCAAATCTTTATTAGCATAACCGTCAACAAAATCATTGTCGTAAATTGTAACTGAAGCCGAACCGGTTACTGAAACCCGAGCAAAAGAATTAATCGTAACCGTAACGATATGAGAGTTCGCCGCCAGTCCAAGGCTGCTAATGCCGAGAATTAAAACTAAAGCCATCACCCAAATTACTTTTTTCATAAATATAAACCTCCTTAAGGTCTTCCAATTTAAAAAAATAAAACCGACGCAATGTAAACGCCGGTTTCACTACTAACTCCATTAGGTTCAAGTGACCAAATACAAACCCAACTTCATGGTTTCAATATTCACTTTTACTAGTTATATTTTAATGTAAATATCAATAATTGTCAAGTGGATGATATATTACTGATGTTATTATGATATTTTTAATATAAACTTCAAAAAACCCATTATTGCCAATAAAATTACTGTTTCGCTATCCGAATCTTTTACATGTTTATCGTCCAAACCGCCGGCCTAATACTGCGAAATGTAAAGAATGCAATTTTCTTCCCATCCGGGCTCCAACTTAAAGAGCCTCCCACCAAACCTACTTTATTCGTAACAAACAATATCTCCCCGGAAACTAAATTCTTAATATATAAACTACCTCTGTCATACCTTCCGTTCCCTTCTTTGACAGGAATTCGATTGGATATGAAAGCCAGCTTCTTACCGTCCGGAGAAAGGGCCGGTGAACGATTGTCATACTCATCTACAATTACCGGTTCGTTAATGTTGGTCAATGGGTTATAAGACCAGATTCCTCCTTTCCCAAAATCCATTACTTGGTAAGTTTGATCTGAAACCGTAATACTCTTTAGACCGGGGCAAAGTTTGGTATAGTAGATCTTTCCATCTTTACCCCACCAGGGTCCATAAATTAATTCTCCGGCTTCTCCCGCAACAACCCTTGTTTTACCATCCTCATAGTTAACCGTAAGCAGTTGAGAGTGATAAGGACCTTGCCCCCGGCTAAAAGCCAATTGAGTTCCGTCCGGCGACCAAAATGAGTCCCGATCTTCCGGTCCTTGAGTCAGTTGCCGGCCTGCCCCTCCAGAGATTTCTTTCACCCAGATCGTCGAATTGGTGGAGTTTAACTTACCGAAATTACGTCTGGTAATGGCAATTTTAGTCCCATCCGGTGACCAGCGTGGCGAATAATCCATTAATTCTTCGGTACCGGTTAATTGAATCGGTTTCTCCTCCGGCGCCAAGTTCCACAACCAAATCTTCATTTGAGTCGCGTCTTTGCCTTGCTGTTTACCGGCAAAGGCTAAAGACTTACCATCAGGGGCCCAATCACCGGCCCAAACATCGTAGGTATCAGGTAATAGCCTGGTCTCGGTACCCACCAAGTTTGGAGCATAAGCGGGAACAAAGAATATCGTCCCCGGTCCTTCGGCGAGGATTAATTCCGGGATAATTCCGATTAAAATCAAAAGGTAAATGATGACTGATTTTTTCATTATATCCCAACCCTTTTGTCCTTCATTTCGACTTTATGCAGGTATCTCCTTGTTAAATTTAACTGTTAATACCTGGAAATTACTCTTCGCCTACGACTCTGATTTCAGGCACCAAATCCACCCCGTTCTTTGCTTTGATTACTTTCTGAATATGGGTGATTAAAGATAAGACATCTCGGGCAGTAGCACCACCGCTATTAACGATAAACCCAGCGTGTTTTAGCGAAACCTGTGCTCCCCCAATTTTAAATCCCTTTAACCCAGCTGCTTCAATTAATGGCCCCACATAGTATCCTTCGGGACGGCGAAATACGCTACCGGCGCTAGGCGCCTCTAAGGGTTGCTTGCTCTGACGCAGGCAGGTCAATTCATTAACTTTAGAACTGGTAAGTTCCACCGGTGCTTGTTCTAAAGTAAATTCTACCCTTGTGATAACCAAGTCGGTTTCCTGCTGAAAACGGCTGAAGCGATAACCGAATTTCAAATCCTTTTTATCAAACCAACATACTCCCCGCTTCCCTTGAACAGCTTGGACTCTACCGACTACATTCGCTATTTCTCCATTATAAGCACCTGCATTCATGTAAACGCCTCCGCCTACGGTCCCTGGAATACCACAGGCAAATTCCAGCCCTGATAGGCCTTGTTCAGCCGCTTCTTTTGCTAGCTTAGATAATGATACTGCGGTTCCGGCGCTGATTAGGTTCGCTTTCATCTCCCAACGTTCAAATTCTCCAGCCAATTTAATGCCTATCCCTCTAATTCCTCCATCCCGGACCAACAAATTTGAACCGGAACCAATAATTAGCCGTGGCAGGTTATTATCAAGACAAAATATTAGGATTCGTTCCAATTCCTCAGTGTTGTTAGGTTCTACCAAAAGATCAATCGGGCCTCCGATTTTAAATGTTGTCAAATCAGCCATGGGTTTTTTAAAGCTTAATTTAAGGCCCGTCAGTTCTCTCTGGGCTTTTTCTTGCCAATTCATCGATCAGCCTCCATTTATGCCTCATCCATTTATTATATCTTGGTCGTTATAAAACATTCGAATATAACTCCCTTTTGAGGGTAATCTAAATTTAGTCCATCTATGTCATCCAATTAAGTTTTAAAGGGATGGTTTGATTAGGGTATCTATTCCTTAATCTAATATTTATCTCGGCAAGATCAAGTTTAAAATTTATAAAAAAAAGGTATGTCCATGAAAGTATTTCAGCCGAAACGAGTCTTTTTTGAAGAAGACGCTCTTAATTATCAATTAGGGCAGTCAATTTACAATCAAATGATTGAAGCTAAAATCCCAATTAAAATCATTGGTTCTCATAACCGGGTTACCGGAATTCCAGGCACTACCCCTCAACAAAGTTACCTTGAGGGCAAGAGAACTTTAGTGGTCGGAATCAAAAAGGATTTGTCGCTTGATACCTGCAAACCTTCAGCCGACTTCGAGTTTTCCATGGGAACCAGCTGTCCTGGTGGTTGCCAATATTGTTATCTCCAAACTCATTTAGGACGAAAACCTTATGTCCGTGTCTATGTTAACCTTGAAGATATATTTAATCAAATTAAAGAAATTACGGCTAAAAATCATCCTCGAATTACTACTTTTGAAGCCGCAAGTACTTCGGATCCATTGGCAGTCGAACATATCACCGGTTCATTAAGTAAAGCCATTGAGTTTTTTGGAAAAATGGAACACGCCCGATTAAGGGTGGTCACTAAATTCGCTTCTATTGATCCCCTTTTAAAATTAGCCCATAACAATCATACCAAATTTAGATTTAGTTTAAATACCAAGCCCGTAATCCAAAAATTCGAGCCTAATACCGCTGTTTTAGCGGAAAGAATCAGCGCTGCCAAAAAAATAACCCAAGCAGGCTACCCCCTTGGATTTATTGTCGAGCCACTTTTCGTATACCAAAACTATGAAAAGGATTATTGCGAATTGTTTAAAGAATTATCCAAAGCTTTTGATCCTCCTCCTCAAGAGCTAAGCTTTGAATTAATAACTCATCGTTTTACTAAAAGCGCCAAAAAAATCATCTTAGAGCGGTTCCCTGATACCAAACTTGATTTGGAAGAAACCTCCCGCCGAAAAAAATTCGGCAAGTATGGACTAGTTAAATATTTATATCCCGACGATCAATACCAAAAATTGAAACAGACCATATTAAAACTATTGGGACGCTTCTTCCCCTCGTCCCAGATTGAATATTTCACCTGACATTTGTAAATAGGCAAAAAAATACCCGTCATCTCGTATGACGGGTAGAATTTAGCCGGCGGCTATACCGTCCGACAATCCGATTCTGTTATTCCCAGCTGTAAGTTCTACCGCTTGGGTTAGTAGATCCGCATAACTATAGGAAATTCTTCTTTCCACTTGTCTTTCAGTAAAACATACTACAAATACTTTAGGGTAAGTCTGTTCCAGGATGCCTTCTACTTCAAAAATTCTTTTCCTTCCACGGTTGGCCTTTATTCGAATCGGTTTTCCAACAAATTCATCTAAATCTTCGCGAATCCTGTCTAAAATCCCAACCTCTTCCACTGGCTTCACCTTCCTTTAGCAATTACCAATAAAGTATATCACGCTTGTCTATCATTGTCAAGCTAAATATTATAACTGTAACAATTCCTTTTGTCAATGTTTTTTTTAAAAAAAATAAACGAATTTTTCATTGAATAGCATTGTTCTAATGATCATTTTGTGTATTTATCAGCGACTTTAGAGGCGCCATAAGAGTCCGGTTTTATTCGAGCGTCAAAACCGCTACCGGTAACCATCCCTACCACTTCTTTGATAATATCTTTAGTTTTACCTTGTTCACCCACATCCAGATGGATCTCAATGTTTAAATCGGATAAACCTTCCGAAGTAAATTTATCAGCGAGTTTGGCGGCTATATTCAAACTCTTGGAAGTTTCGAAAAAAATACGTTGTCTTAGTCCAAATCTGGTATGCTCTCGTTCTTTGTAGTAATAAAAACGGCCTCCTTTGCCCTCGCGTAAAATGATGATCGCCGTCACAAAGCAAATATCCTCACGGAGCTGGGAATCAGTTCCTACGATCAATTTGTAGTTGGACTTTACATCAGTGTTAATATATCCTAAAATGTCGTAAAATACTTGGTCAAAATCAAGTTTTCCTTTTGTCGGGCTGATAAATACCATTTTTTATACCTCAGGAACCAACCCTTCAGTCAAACTAATAAATTCAGCTACTGATAAGGTTTCTCCACGGCGTTGCGGATCAATCCCATGTTCTTTCAAAAGAACTTCCCCTTCTTCTTTGGATTGAAAGTAGCCGTTAGAGCTTAAAGCATTTAATATAGTTTTTCGGCGTTGTTGAAATGCCGCTTGAACTATCCTCGATAACCGGGGATATAACAATTGTGTTTCCAAAGTCCGATAAGGAGTTATTCTGACAATTGATGAGTCAACATCCGGTTCCGGATAAAATACTTTTCTGGAGACGTTCCCGATCTTCTCAACCTTTCCATAAAAATTTAACATTACAGTTAATGAACCATATTCTTTACTCCCTGGCTTGGCGCAGAGCCGCTCAGCAACTTCTTTTTGGACCAAAAAAACCATTAACTCCCAGTTAATCCCCGCTTCCACTAGTTTAAAAATGATAGGGGTTGTTATATAATAAGGCAGATTAGCGATTACTTTTAGGCCTGATTCTTGATCTTTAACCAATTGGGAGAGATCAGTCTCCATAATGTCTTGGTTGAATAGTCTTAGCTTCTCTGAACTTGCAAAATGTTCTTTTAAAATAGAAAACAAGCCGCGATCATATTCTATTGCCATTACCATTTCGGCTTGTTCCAATAAAACCTCGGTTAACGCCCCTAATCCCGGCCCGATTTCTAAAACTAAGTCTCCAGGCTTGATAATACCCGCTTCAGTAATTTTCGCAAGTATATTATTATCGGTTAAAAAGTTTTGCCCCAGACTTTTTCGTGGGGCCAGCTTTCTTTGGCTGAGAATTTCCCGGATTGTTTTCGGTGAGAGAACTTTGCCAGACGGCATTTTAACACTTCCAAGTTTATTATTCCCAAATAATTTTCACTTATGAGCGGCGACGATCCCTAAAAAATTGACTTCCAGGCATCGATTGAGCGTATTTTAATACTTCAAAACCGATAACCTCTGCCTCAAGCCAGTCCTTGATTGTTCGTTCTTCATTGCTGACAATTCCGATGGCTAGAGTCATCACCGGCCACTGTTCCAAGATTCCTCTCCGGTTAGAGATAGCCATCCCTCCCCGATTACGGTCTTCCTCATTATAGAAATTGATAATTCCTTCATCAAAACGATTGATAATATTTCGGCCCATCTCCTCGGCAGGTCCTGGTTCCATCAGAACCGCAAAATCGTCCCCACCCAAGTGATAAGATCCACTGTTTAAAGCACCCACTTTGTCGACTTCTTCTTGAATAATATTTGACAAAAATTTGATGACTTGATTGCCTTGTTCAAACCCATATGCTCTATTATACTTAGCAAATCCTTTAATATCGAAAAAAAGCAGATTGAATAATTTTTCGCCACTTAGACGGGCGGAAATCTCCTCTTGAAGCTGAGTATGTCCAGGTAGTTCTGTCAATGGATTTATCACTTTAAATACCTTGGTCTTAATTATCTGAGAATTTACCCTACTCAGTAACGTTTTAGGAGTGAAGGGTTTTACCAATATATCGCTGACCTTAAGCTTGTAGTTGTTGAATTCATCCTCATTAAATTGGGAGTCAATCATCAGGATAATCGGAATGTGGTTTAACCCAAGACGATTCTTCATCTCGGAACAAACCTGATATCCGTTTATCTTTGGTAGGTTGTAGTTTATCACCAGCAAATCAGGAGGATTAGCGGCGATCTTGTCTAACGCCTCTTCTCCATCATAAGCGCTAACTACCCAATAACCGGCATTGGAAAGTTTAATTACCGCCAATTCGACAATCCTAGTCTCGGAATCGACAATTAGGATGCGTTCTCCTTCCACAATAACCCCTCCGCCTATCTCTACTTCGTCGAAGTATCTCTATGTAGAGAAAACTTATTCAATTTATTTATTCGACAAGGCTCTTTTCTTTTCCTCTAAAGTGGAAACTTAATCTTTGTTTTTAGCTTTGTTCTCCTTTATCAAGCACACTTCGTACTTTTTTCAACCATTCCAATTCGGACTGAAAAAAACCAATCCGGTGTTGAATGATTAACATCGCCAAGATCTCATCTTCGGTTAACTTTTCATTGTCTGGATTGTCAATGTTGAATTGTTCCAACTCTTCCTCGACCGCAGCTATCTGATTTTCAATCAAAGCTCTTAAATTAAAACTTTTATCAGTGATGGTATATACAGCCAAAGCAACATCAACATTAAAATAGATCTTATCGATTTTAAACCGGCCTTTAGTTAACTCCTCTTCAAGGGCTTTCTTACCGATTTTAGTAATTTGAAAGACCTTTTTATTAGGCCGGTTATCTGATTTCACCATTTGCGCTTTAACCCAGCCTCTGTCTTCAAAGTTTTTAAGCAAACGGTATACATATGTCATACTCAGATTAATCCAAAGATTGGCATTGGTCTCTTCTAAAAACTGCGCAATCTCATACCCATAACGTGGACTTTGACTAATCATGCTTAATAAAAAAACCTCGGTAGTATTCATATCTATATACCTCTTATAATATTTTATTTGTAAATTATTATATAATTATAATATAACACTTGTATAATATTTGTCAACAAAATATTGTACTATTAAAGGCCCGGCTTTTCGCCGGGCCTTTATATCTAACCACCTTATAAATAAACTTATTTTCTACCAAAGTAATTTTGGACAATAATCTTTTCCAACTCATCCCGGCTGACTCTTCCCATTAAGTAGTTTTTTAGCCCTGGATATACTTTCCCTTGATAATCCGGAGAACGCCTTAAAGAATACACATCCGCCTCAGCCAGCCAATCAACTAACAATCTGTTGCCATCATTGGGTTCAAGGTTTTGGGCCCATTGCTTAGCAGTAGTTGGTGTTGCCGGGACTACTTTTAACCTTTGCCAAGGATGGGTTTGCCGATTAACGCTTAAAAAAAAGGCCAATCGCGCCGCAGCCGCTAATTGATCATCACCTCCGGATTTATGATGCCGGTAAATACCGATAACTCCATTTTCCACTGGTAAAATAATCCGGCGGGACTGTTCCGAGGGGGGTGGTAATAAGACCGGTTCCCAGCCTAAATGGGAAGCAGCTGCTTTTTGTCTTAAAAAATCGTAGACTGTCGGCCTAACTCCCGCTATTAAAGGCAACTTTCCAGATAAAAATAAATGGATCATATTGGCTTCCAAATCTGATTTCCATGGTAAAGGTCCATTGAAAATGTCGAGAGTCTTTAATATTAAGCTAGGACTGAGACTTGGCTTTTGAGAGACAATTTGAGTCAATAATCCATTGGCGCTAAGATTACCGATACAACTATACTCAGCTCTTTCTTTAATTTTTGTATAATCTCCCCAAACCCAGCCCTGTTTTTGAATTCCTTCCACTGAAAGCCCAGCCTTTTCCAATAAAGTCCGGTTCCCAACCCAAATTAACGGGACCGACCAGCGGGGTAGTGTTAATAAATAGTTTTCAGAGGTCAAACGTTTTCTTAAACTTGGATAGTATTCATTTAACTCTTCTGGTTTTAGAAAAATTCCAGCCGGAATCTGCCAACGGTAATTAAACTCCGGAATGTCATAGGCTGAACAATAGACATCAGGCACGGAGCCAGATGCTAAAGCCTTGGAAAATTCTAGCGGACCATCGTAAAAATCTAATAAACTTAGTTCTACTCGTATGTTTGGGTTTGCTTTTTCAAACTCTTTGACCAACTCAGTGATGAACGGCTCATACCATTGATCACCATCTACTCCAGGCCATCTATAGTCCCATAATTGTAAATGATAATTTTTTTTGGGATTAACCTTGGCCCGGTAATTAACAAATAGATAATGTTCGCCTAGGCGGATACGGGGTCGGTGAAAATAACGGACACTAAAAAAGCCGCTTACAAAAAAGAGAACCACTATCAATACTCTAAGCGTCCTTCTACGATTTAACTTCATCATCAGTCACCTCGATCCTAACGCAATCCTAATAAATATTGCTCGTTAAGGGTTGTTTTACCGGTTACCGCCAAACCATAAAAAGCTTGAACCCGACTGACCGCTAATTCTGTTCCCGACCCATATCGGGCATCAGCCATCCCCGGGTCAAATCCGGCTTTTCTTAAAGCAAATTGGAGAAGGAGTACGTCTTTCCCGGTAGCTTTTATTTGAAATTCTTTTCTTAAAGATACACGGGGCGGGTTTCCTCGAATAAATACCGGGGTACCGACTTTAACCATTTTATAGAGTTCAGTCACATGTTGATTATACATTCTAATACAACCATGACTTGAACGAGACCCGATTGAACCGGGTTTATTAGTCCCATGTATCCCGTAAATTCCCCAAGGTACATTAATCCCCAACCAGCGGGCGCCAAAGCCCCCGCCCCAACTTCCACCTTTATGAATAACCTTCCACTCTCCAATCGGAGAGGGGGTTTTGGGAGTTCCAATAGCTACCGGATATGACTTTACCAATTGATCATCGCGATAATACAATAGGCGAAAACTATTCGAATCAACGATAATCTTTTCATTTTCGACTAAAGGTATTACCGATTCAACAACTATATTACCATCCACGATAAATTCTTCCCCATCTTCACAGTTAATTCTTTCAGCTAATAGGGATTGATCCCAGCTATTGATAGGACCAATTCCTATTAGTAGTAAATAAACGGCCGTTGATAACAGTCCTAAAAACCGTCTTAAATTCACTTGACTTCCTCCTGTGAAGAACCTAATTCCTTAATTTCTATGTTAGTGGGATCGGATTTATGTTTCGGATCATGATTTTGGGGAATTGCGAGTATTTATGGAAGAAAAAAAGACGCTTTCGCGTCTCGTCTTATTATAATCGACTTCACTTTTCGGTACTTAAAATAAGTATTTTTGCTCAGTGAGAATAACACTTTTAACCTCAACCCAGCAAGATCGAAGGAGAATGTTTAATCATCCTTAATGCATAATACTGACTACTGACTCTGTCTTCTGATAACTATTTAATACTTTACTCTTTTTCCGGTGGTAATATAGATAGTTTCCTCACCAATATTAGTGGTATGGTCTGCGGTCCGTTCCAACCATTCGGCAATCATTAAAAAACGTGAGGCTTGATATGCTTTACCGGTATCTGTTTCTTTACTGATAACCTTGATCAGCTCCTCACAAATCTTCCCATGAAGATTATCGGCTTCTTCATCTTTGCGGCAGACCGCTTCCGCCAAATCCGTATTCTTATCAATGAAAGCCTTTAATACCGTGGCTGTCATATTCATCGCCAAACTGGCCAGCTGTGGAATATGCACCAACGGCATGATATATTGCTCATTTTTTAACTCTAAAACTACCTCAGCGATGTTAGTGGCATAATCGCCAATTCGTTCAAGGTCTCTAGCGATTTTAACTGTTGCCAATTCTCGCCGAATATCGAATTTAACCCTGGATTCTGATGAAGCCATTCTTTCGATTTTTTCTTGAATTACAATTTCCAGATTGTCAATCTCGTCGTCTTTTTGAATGACAACCCTTGCCAAATCGGTGTTTTGGTCGCGTAAAGCTTCAATGGCCATCTTCATAATTTCTTGAGCCAACGCACCCATTTTTTCCAGGTCACGTTCGACTTTTTCCATGATATTCGAGTCGGTTGTAGTCATTACGTCACTCCTTTGAACTTTTATACCAACCAAATATATAAGCGAGTTTCACCTGTTAAACATTAGATTCACATCTAATAGTATCCGTTTGAGTTCGGACTATCAATCTCTAAATAGAATAAAGTAGAATATGTGAATCCACAACAAAAATTATGAAATCGCCTAGTATAATTAATTGCACATGCTTGGCATAAATTCCTACTTGATATTTAAAAAAGTTTTTAGTCGAATACTAAAAACTTTAAAAACTAGCTAACTATATTGGTCCCTTCCACATTATCAAGGCATCCTCATTGTTGTCTAGATAATACTTACGCCTAACTCCCATATGGACAAAACCCATTTTCTGATAAAGATCCTGAGCGGAATTGTTGGTGCGTCTAACTTCAAGGGTCAAGTAGTGGACTCCCATTTCCTTGGAAACCCGGACCAATTCATTCATTAATTTATTGGCAATGCCTAGTCGCCGGAAATTAGGGTGAGTTGCCAGGTTAGTGATATGGCCTTCATCAAAAACTATCCACATCCCCACATAGCCCAAGACCCGATTAGATTCATTTTTGGCAACCAAATATAAGGCCCGTTCATTTTCGAGTAATTCATATAGGAATGAACTACGTGACCAGGGAGTGGCAAAGGCTAAAACCTCGATCTCCAATACATCACTTAGGTCTTCCAGTTTCATCGGGGTTATTTCCATCCGCATTTGTACGTTCCTCCAAACGAACCTCAGCCTCAACTTTTCTGAGGTAACTCGGGCTTAAATCCAATAAGTCGCTCATACCAGGGCGCCATTGATTATTAGCAATCCAAACCAAATTTGAGGCTGCGGGGCGGTCCCACTGGTTAGGGCCTACTTTAACCCCGGGTATTTTTGCTAAAGTCTCCTGGTAAATCTTACTGCCATCCCCACAAACCATAACCTCCGGCAATTCGGCCAACCTTTCCGAAAACCCGGCTATATCCGAATAAGATGGCTTCCAGTATTCGGTAAATCCTTGAGGGCCATTTTGATATAAGGCGGCATAAACCGAACCGCGCCGGGCGTCAAGCACAACCGCCACCCATTCTGCTGCCTGGATACAGTTTTCGGCAATAATCCGTAAAGTGCTGATACCAACCGCCGGTATTTTTAACCCTTCAGCCAAACCACGGACTGCAGCTAAGCCTACCCTAATCCCTGTGTATGAACCGGGACCGGTCCCAACAGCGATTAGATCTACCTCACTTAAATCTTTCCCGGATTTGGCAAAAAAATGTTCCAATAGGGAGAGTAGATATTCTCCTCCGCCTTTACCACTTTTCAAAGTAATTTCAAAAAAAGTCTCTTCCGAATCTCCTAAAGCAATAGTACCCCAGGGAGTGGCAGTATCAAGACCAAGTATCAGCATTAGCTAACTCCTTTACCATTTGTTGATACCTTAAACCCTCAGGTCGTAAGGTCATTTTCCGGGTATCCATGTCTTCATCATACTCAATCCCAATCTCTAAATACTCATCAAAAAAACGGCCTTTCAAAAATTCTCCCCATTCAATAACCGTAATTCCTTCAGCGACAAGTTCATCTAGTTCCAGTATTTCCGTTTCCGTCGTATCGGTCAAACGGTATAGATCTAAATGATTTAATCGGTATTTACCGTAATATGTTTTGATCAACTGAAAGGTAGGGCTAGTGATAGTAGCGCCGATCCCCATTCCTTTAGCAATACCTTTAACCAATGTAGTTTTCCCGGTGCCCAGATCGCCCGATAAAAAAAGGAGATCTCCGGGCATGATCTTTTCTCCTAAAAGTTCTCCCAGTTCGATCATGGCTTGTTCCGATCGGATCCTTAATTGCTTCATAACACTCCCATGTGTTTAGATATTTTGACGATTCTAAGATTATCATAATCCGGTCTTTCTAGTCAACATCCCACCACTAAATTATTTAGCCCGGTTTTAACTTTATTACGGCACGCTTCAATAAAGCTAACATAAAGTTGATTCATGGGCGGGATATGTAACAACCGTTCCGGATGCCATTGGACCCCGATTATGAATCCTTCTTCTCCTTCAACCGCCTCAATTAGCCCGTCAGCACTAACTGCTCCAATGATTAATCCTTTTCCTAAATCTTTTATTCCTTGGTGATGGGCGCTGTTGACAAATGCCTCCTCTCCAAAAATATTAAATAACCTGGTGTTTTCTTTGAAGTAAACTACATGGGACGCCTCATATCCAATCGAATCCCGTTGGTGTGCCCCGGAATTAAGAAGTTCGGTGTTGATATCCCGATACAAAGTACCATGAAGGGCCATATTTAAAACTTGAAGACCACGGCAAACCGCTAAAACCGGTTTACCCGTCTTTAAAGCCACTTTTATCAATCCGAATTCGAACCAATCTCGTTCTTTATCCACATTTTCCAAGAACAAGGGGAGCCTGTTTTGATGAAAATCCGGGCCTAAATCACCACCACCAGTTAACAATAAGCCTTCGCAACGTTCTAAGCTGTCCATTAAAACTTTTGAATCTTGGTTAATCGGTATTAACAAAGGAGCGCCTTCGTTCTCAACAATAGCCCGCACGTAATCGGTACGCAAATAATATTCTCCAGCCCACTTCCTTTGATTACAACTGATTCCGATTATCGGTTTCATAAAGCCTTCCCTCCGATCAAGCACTAAATAAAAACAAGCCAGTCTTTTGACCGGCCTGTCTTTAACTAAATTCCTGTAAACTTAAGCTAATTTCCAAAGCAGTGTTAACTTTGACCATTATCTCATCATTGAGATGGCAAATGTGTTCCTTTAATCTCTGTTTGTCGATTGTCCGCAATTGCTCCAAAAGGATCACCGAATCTTTTTCCAGTTGATCTCGGCTGGACTTTAATTCTATGTGAGTGGGTAATTTGGCGCGTTTAATCCTAGATGTGATGGCTGCAACTATTGTGGTTGGACTATAAGTGTTCCCGATATCATTCTGGAGAATCAACACCGGTCTAAGACCGCCTTGTTCTGAGCCGATTACCGGGTTCAAATTGGCATAATAAATATCTCCCCGACGAATCATTTACACCCTATTCCCTTTTCTCAAGGTAGTTTTCATAACTATCCAAGTCTCGAGAATACTCTTCTAGTCCGTCTTCGGCCAGATTCCGGTTGATTGCCGCCATTTCTTGGTAACCGGTCCGACACATTTCCAATTTTTCAAGCCGGTATCGCTCCTTTATTAAGAGGAGCATTGCTTCCCGAACAAAAGCGCTGCGGTTTCCCTTTTCCCGACGTACGATTCCGTCCACCTCTTGGAGGAGGTTATCGGGCAAACTGACCATAATCCGTTTGGCCTGCGCCAATCATTCCACCTCCAAAAACTTTTACGCTCTTATATATTATATACACTTTCAATAAAATCAGTCAAATGGGATTAGTTTATTTTTGAGAACTTAATTGATTGGTCCCCTTTTCTGATAACGAGATCACTAATAAGATCCCTTCTGTTAGAGAAACCGCAGCAACATCTTGAACAAATTCATTATGAATACCCCGAGTTCGGTGAAAATATAAATCAGCGCCGATCAACGGATATTTAAGACCAGTAGTGGTCACGCCCTCAACCTTAAGAGTTAAAGGTATTAAGGAAACACCCAGCCCCGGTTGGCCCTGAAGTTCAATCCGAGAACCGGTAAGCGTGACCTCTTGCCATAGGTCAACTAGATAGGCGACTACTCCTTTTTGGTAGGCCTTTAACAAGAGTCCAACATTCCCCAAGGTGTGATCGAGTCGACCGCCTGTTCCACCTAAAATTCTGATCTCCGAGGCCCCCCGGTCCAGTGCTAGATCTACCGCCAATTCCATATCAGTCTCATCTTTAGCGGTTGGGTAAGTAAACAACTCTATTTTAGCTTTACTCATCTTTTGAACCAAGTCAGACGCTAAAGAATCAAAATCTCCAACTAATATCTGGGGAAAATATCCCTGATCAAGTAGACTTTTTGCTCCGGAATCGGCCGCGATCACCAAGTCCGGTTTATTGGTCAGCTCGCGGCTTAACTGATCCTTATCCAGAGCTCCCCCACCAACAATTAAGACCCACCCCATCGATTCGCCTCCCTATGAAAACACGAATGCTTCTGACCATGCTGAGAACTATTTACCTGTTAGTAAAAAAACACGGCTATTAGCCGTGTTTTTGAATAATTAACGTTTTGAGAATTGTGGCGCTTTCCGGGCTTTTTTCAAACCGTACTTGCGGCGTTCTTTCATGCGTGGATCACGAGTCAAAAATCCGGCTTTTTTCAGCGGAGATCTGAAATCATCCTCCACCTTTAACAATGCTCTGGCGATTCCATGTCTTACCGCTCCGGCTTGACCGCTCTTTCCTCCACCATGGACATCGACCAATACATCGTATTTGCTATCGGTGCTGGTAACCACTAAGGGTTGTTTAACGGTGAGTTCCAAAATTTTACGTCCAAAATAATCCAATACCGGTTTACCATTAACTATAACATTACCTTGACCGGCTACTAGTCTAACTTTGGCGACCGAGCATTTTCTGCGGCCCGTCCCGTAATATATGGATTTGGTGCTTTTTTTAGCGCGTGCCATTATATTATTCCTCCCCCTTCTTAGGCCTCAAACTCGAGCTTTTCCGGTAATTGAGCCGCGTGTGGATGCTCATTACCACGATAAACTCGTAATTTTTTAATCATTTTACGGCCTAATCGATTATGGGGAAGCATTCCCCAAATTGTTTTGGTTAGGGCGTATTCCGGTTTAGTCTTTAATAATTGGCCGTATCGGGTCTCTTTTAAACCACCGGGATACATCGAGTGAGTGTAGTGGATCTTGTCATGGGCTTTGTTGCCGGTCAATACTACTTTTTCGGCATTGATGATGATTACATGATCACCACAATCTAAATTCGGAGTAAAAATGGGTTTGTGTTTACCCCGTAAAATGGTTGCCACTTTGGTAGCCAAACGGCCGAGAGTTTTGCCTTCGGCATCAATTAGGAACCACTTGCGCTGAACCTCTTCCGGTTTAGCTTGATATGTTTTCATTGTTTCCTCCCCCTGCATGGATGCTGTAAATCTCCCGATCAACCCTAATCCGATTTCAACTAATTCTGTTCATAGTTTACTGAAGGATTGTTGTTCGAGAAAAAAGGGCCGTAAAATTTACGACTTTACAATTATACCAAAAAGAATTCGTAAAAGCAATCAATATTTAGTTAACCTTGTTTTGTTTCTTGTTTTACCTTACTAAGCTTGGTGTTTTTTTATTCTGAGCCGGTAAGATTTTATCCAACGCCGGATCCAACAAGTCGGGAGGAAGATCAAGTTTCTTTTGGATCTCTTGTTTCAAACGATACTTGCGAATATCATAGCGATTACCCGGATTCCAAAAAATCCACTCTTGGAGTCCGACATCCTGAACCGCCTTGATTTGAGCAATTAACTGTTCCCGACCGTAATGATTACGTAATGAAAAGTCCTGAAGCCAGGGGCGGATGATTACCGGCTTTTTTAGGGTAGCCGCTTTCCGTTTGGCATCCATCATACTACGGTAAACAGTTTGATAAGGATTTCGGTCCGGGTCCGGAATATTAAAATCGCCCCGGGCATAGTGGGAAGGATAAACCATTGGGCAGATAATATCAACATTTTCGGCAATTTTTTCAAATACCTGGCCGATACCGATATCCCCCGATGCTGTGCAGGTTGCTCCGAAAACATCGGCCGATACTTTCACTCCCAATGGCTTTAGTTCTTGATAAGCATATTTTAAAAAGTCAGCAATCGTGTCCGACTTTGACCTAACGCCTGCCGATAAATAACGGCAATTCTTAATTATTCCATCACTTGTAAAACGGACATAATCAAACTGGATTTCTAAAAAACCATGACGGGCGGCTTCTTTGGCTATCGCTACATTATACTCCCATACATTTTTATTATAGGGATCTACCCAGGCTTGACCATTAAAATCCTTCCAAATACCACCCTGAACGTTTTTCACAGCCAAATCCGGCCTTTTTTGCGCCAGATAAGGATCTTGGAAAGTAACGATTCTGGCTATAGGGTAAATATTGTTTTGACGCAACAGTTTGGTTGTCTTTTCCGGATCAAACTTAGGAAAGCTGGCACCGAGCATCTGGGCCAAAGGAACTTTACTTATATAGCTGATCCGGCCGGAATCATCCTTGATATCAATAACCATGCTATTAACCTCGGTTTTTTCAGTAAAGCTCAACATGGTTTCGATATACTTTGACTTACCTGCCATCCAGCTGGTAGTATAAACCCCTTTAACGATTGGGGTTTCTTTTTCCAACAAACTATGAAACGGATTGACATGTTTCAAAAGATTGGTTTCTTTTTTCGGATTGCCAATTTTAACTGGGGCTATTTGATTTTGGTTATCATTTTTTTCCAAAAAACCGTCTTTTTCGACTGTCATATCGCCCATTAACGGCTGTTCGCTTTTTACCGGCCTCATTCCCAAGTTGATCACTAAAAATAAGATGGTGCTAATTACTAAAACATTAACCTTGGCTGCTTTAAACAACACCCTAATTTACCTCCCTGTATATGCGGCATTATGTAATTTGTAAACTCAATAATATAGTAAATACGTTATTCCTTTGTAAAAACCTGCATTATGAGAAAAATTTTTTCAAATTCATCCAAAAAGCCGGCGTGGATCACGCCGGCTTTTTAATATAAAAGCTGATGGATGTAGGTTAGGACCAATTAGCGATATGGACCACTTTGAAGCCTTGGGAACGGATCTCTTTAATTACCTGGTCCGACTGGTTGCTCTCCAAACGCAAAACCAACTTTCCTTGGTTATCGAGGCTATGGAAGAGAGCCATGGAGATAATATTAATACCTTGTTTTTTGATGATCTCGGTAAGATCGGCGATGGCTCCGATCCGATCTTCCACATCAATAGTCAAACGGGTTCCGGTCTTTTTTAAGCCCATCAACTCCAAGAAAGCATCAAAAATATCGGACTCGGTAATGATCCCGATTAATTTTTCGTCTTCAACAACAGGCAAGGCGCCCACTTTTTTGTCCCGCATAATCACGGCTGCTTCTTCCAAAGTGGCATCAGGGGATATGGCGATCGGATTTTTCGTCATTCCATCCTTAACTTGAAGTTTCGATAAGACATAATTCAGTTCCCAAACACTTAAAGTTGTAGCCTGAGAAGGACTTACTTTTAAAAGGTCTTCTTGGGTGATAATCCCAATGAGCTTTCCATCCTTGACCACCGGAAGTCTGGCGATATTGTTTTTTCGCAAAAGCTCGTCGGCCTCAAAAACAGGGGTAGTTTCAGCAACCGTTAATGGATTGACCGTCATGCGCTCCCTTACAAACATAACCAAGCCTCCTTCTACATGATTCTTTATTAATGACCATCACATGCTCAACACTTAACCCATCAAGAACTTTACCCTCCCAAATACGCCTTGCGAACTCCCTCGCTAGCTACCAATTCTCCGGCGCTGCCCTGGAGGGCGATTTTACCGGTCTCCAGCACATAGCCGCGGTTAGCAATAGACAAAGCCATGTGGGCATTTTGTTCAACCAATAAAATGGTGGTTCCAGCCAGATTGATGTCTTTAATAATCGAAAAAATCTCTTTGACTAACAATGGGGCCAGCCCCATAGAGGGTTCATCCATTAGCATCAACTTAGGTCTGGACATCAAAGTGCGTCCAATGGCTAGCATTTGCTGTTCGCCGCCGCTTAAAGTCCCGGCTATCTGGGACAATCGCTCTTTGATACGGGGAAAATGGCGGAAGATCATTTCCAGATCTTTATTAATCCCTGCTTTGTCTTTTCGGGTATAAGCACCCAGCTCCAAGTTTTCTTTCACGGTCATGTCGGCAAAGATTCTTCTGCCTTCCGGGGCTTGAGCCATACCCATTTCTACGATGTGATCCGGGGATACTCCCCGTAAAGATTTTCCCATCAGTTCAATTTCTCCCGAACGATAGGGGATCAAGCCGGAAAGACTATGGAGCGTAGTAGTTTTACCGGCCCCATTAGCCCCGATCAAAGAGACGATTTCCCCTTCGTTCACTTCAAAACTGCAATCATGTAACGCATGAATGTTATCATAAAATACATTCAAACCTCTGACTTTAAGCACCGGTTTCAACCTCCTTACCGAGGTAGGCTTTGATAACCCTTGGATTATTTTTAATCGATTCCGGATTCCCCACAGCGATGATTTGACCGTAATCAAGAACGACAATTCGTTCGCAAATCCCCATTACCAGATTCATATCGTGTTCAATTAAGAGGATCGTCAAATCAAATTTCTCTCTGATAAATTGGATTAGTTTCATTAAATCTTGAGTTTCCTGGGGATTCATTCCCGCAGCCGGCTCATCGAGGAGTAAAATTCGAGGGTTGGTCGCCAAAGCCCTGGTGATTTCCAGTTTGCGTTGTTCGCCATAAGGAAGGTTCTTAGCCAATTCAGCGCTCTTATCGTCAATATTAAAGAGTTTTAAGAGCTCCAAGGATTTTTTGCTTACTTCCTCCTCTTCCCAAAAAAAACGGTGGGTTCTGCAAATAGCCTCTAAGACATTGTATTTAACGTTAAAATGATAAGCAATTTTGACATTATCCAGGACCGACAGTTCCTTAAAAAGTCTGATGTTCTGAAAAGTTCTTGCCATTCCCAGCCTAGTTATTTGATAAGGTTTAAGACCGATGAGGTTTTGATAATTATTATTCACATTTAACTGAATCTTTCCCTCATTTGGGGTATATACACCGGTGAGCATATTAAAGATGGTGGTTTTACCAGCTCCGTTAGGACCGATTAATCCTACCAGTTCCCCCTCTTCCAATTGCAGATTAAAACCGGAGACCGCTTTCAAGCCGCCGAAACAAATGGAGACGTTCTCGGTATTTAACACGCTCATCGCTGTTCACCCGCCTTTAATACTCTTTTTTGATGGGGAAATCTTTTACGACGCCATTTTTGAAAATCCTCAATTAAGCCGATGAGTCCGTTTGGTTTATACAACATAATAATAATTAAGAACAAAGGATAAATAACTAGCCGATAATCTTGGAAAAACCTCAGGAACTCTTGAAGATAAGTCAAGATAAAACCGGTGAGTACCGTACCTGTAATACTTCCCATGCCCCCTAAAACCACAATCACCAAAAAATCGCAGGATTTGATAAAATTAAACATCGTTGGATTTAGATACCCGAAAAACAAAGCGTAAAGCCCGCCGCCAATTCCGGCAATAAAAGCCGAAAGGGTGAAGGAAAACATCTTTACGTAAAAGACATTGATCCCCATAGTATTAGCGGCGATTTCATCTTCACGGATGGAGATAATCCCGCGGCCATGAGATGATTTGATCAAGTTATTGACCATAATGATTGTTCCAATTAAAAAAAGAAAGACCCAGATAAAGGATAACGTCGGATTTAAGGCATAGTTCTTAGTAAACGAAGGGATCCCTTTCAATCCGGCCGCCCCGCCGGTGATCTTGTCGGCGTTAATCATCAGAACTCTGATGATCTCGCCGAAGCCTAAGGTAACGATGGCCAGATAGTCACCTTTCAGCCTCAGGGTTGGAAAGCCGATTATAAAGCCAAAGATAGCGGTGATAATCCCTCCGACTAATATCGCTACGATGATTGGTACCTGTAATTGCATGACCAGCACTGCGGTGGAATAAGCGCCGATGGCCATAAATCCGGCATGGCCCAAGGCTAATTGTCCGGTAAAACCGGAGATTAAATTCAAACTCAATGCGATAATCACATTAATGGCTGCGGAAGTTAGGATCTGAGCAGTATATTCATCAATGATTCCCAAGTAGATCAGGAACGCTATTATTATGAAGCCCAATATTGCCAAGACTGCTTGTAGAAAAAATTTTTCGTTGTCTGTCATACTTATCACCCCGCTTTATACCTTCTCACTAACATTGCGGCCCATGATTCCGGAGGGTTTAACTACTAAAATAATGATTAGAATGCCAAAGGCGATGGCATCCGCCAGTTGCGACGAGATAAAGCCTTTGGTGAGAGTTTCGGCGATGCCCATGATAAATCCACCAATCATCGCCCCAGGGATGCTGCCAATACCTCCCAAAACCGCAGCGACAAATGCTTTTAAGCCAGGCATAATCCCCATATACGGTTCAACCTGAGGGTAAGCGCTGGCAAAAAGGATTCCAGCGGCCGCCGCTAGAGCCGAACCGATCGCAAAGGTAAAAGAAATAATCTTATTGACATTGATGCCCATTAATAAAGCGGCGCCGCGATCATAGGAGACCGCCCGCATCGCTTTTCCGATTTTTGTGTAATTGACAGTAATATTTAAGACAATCATTAAAGCAATAGATACGAGGAATACAATGGCTTGGATCCGGCTGATTCCCACTCCGGCAAAGTCGTAGTTTACATTAAGAAAAGTAGGGAACTGTCTAGGGTTAGGCCCGATTTGAGGAATCACCCGGGCCCCATTTTCCAAAAACATGGAAACACCGATGGCCGTAATCAAGGCGTTAATCCGCGGGGCGTTTCGCAACGGTTTGTAACAAGTCCGTTCAATAATTATACCGATTAGCGCGCATATTAACATCGCTACTAAAAAAGAAGCTATAAAAGTAAGCGGCGTAACCGTAGCCGCTACTAATACGAAAAAACCGGCGAAAGCGCCTAACATTAAAATATCGCCGTGGGCAAAATTAATCAATTTAATGATACCATAGATCATGGTATAGCCTAAAGCGATCAATGCGTAAATACTTCCCAAGGCCACGCCGTTAACCATTTGTTGTAGGAATTCTTGTAAAGCGCCCATGGTTTCACCTCTTTGCATTGCACTGAATGAATAATGGGAGAACCTCAATTCCCCCATTATTCAAATTCATATTTAATTATACCTTAATTATTTATTATTTTGAAGAAAAAATACAAATATCCATGAGTTTCTTAAGGATTAACCGTTCCTGCATAAACCGTATCCAAATTACCATCGGCGCCTTTAACGATTTTTAACATGACAGCGGATTTAATCGGGCGACGTTGTTCGTTAAATCGGATATTTCCAGTGACAAACTTGTCATCGGTCTCCATCAACGCTGCTTTGATCATTTCCGGATCAGTTGAACCCGCCCTTTCAATGGCCTTCAACAAAATATAAGTGGAGTCATAACCAAGAGCTGCCAAAGCGTTAGGAGTCATATTGTATTTTTGGGTGTATTTTTGAACGAAAGTCTGGACATCCTGGTCATCGGAAAAGGGTGAATAATGGTTACAATAGAAGGAACCTAAAACCTCGTCACCGGCGTTGTTGGTAATCTCATCCCAACCATCCGCGCCCAACATGGTAATGTTGATCCCTTGATTCCTAACTTGTTTCGCAATCAAGGAAACGGTATTGTAATAATCGGGAATGAACAGAATATCCGGTCTAGTAGCTTTAATCTTGGTAAGCTGCGCGTTAAAGTCTTTTTCTCCGGCGCTATATGATTCAGCGGCTACCACGGTACCGCCTAAAGCCTCAAATTTAGCTTTGAAGTTTTCGGTTAAACCCTTGGAATAATCATTGGTAATGTCGTAAAGAATCGCCGCATTTTTAGCCTTCATGGTTTCCCAGGCAAACTTGGCGCCGACCTGGCCTTGAAAGGAATCATTGTAACAGCTCATAAAGATGTAATCTCCAGCATCGGTGACCGTATCATTAGTGGAAGTCGGTGTGATCAAGACCACTTTTTTGGCTTGGGCTTCCTGAGTGATGGCCAAGGTACATTTGCTGATTAAGGCGCCGATGACTGCGACCACTTTATCCTTGGCAACCAGCTTTTTAAAAGCGTTGGTTGTTTTGTCCGGGCTGGCCTCGTCATCTTCGACAATTAACTCGATTTGTTTTCCAAGAACTCCACCTTGGGCGTTGATCTCTTCAACCGCCATTTTAATGGCATCCCTAGTTTGAATTCCATAGGTGGATACCGATCCGCTGATCGATTGAATAGTGCCGATCTTAATAGTATTGCTTTCGCCACAACCGACTACTAAGGAACCAATCAATACTAATGCTAATAATAGAGAAAAACCTCTGTTTTTCATGATAACCCCCCTTTTTTTACCCATCATATTTTAAAATATATCATTTGAACCATATGATGTCAATTAAAAGCCATCCCTGAAAGAGTTTCCAGGGGTGAATCTCTTAAAACCTCATAAGCAATTTTTGGCTTTTATCTCCAGGTACTTATTGATTAAAGGTCCGGTCAACTCATGAGGCAATAGATCTAAGATATTAAAGTTATAACGCCTTAATTTCAAAATAGCTTTATTCCTATTTAATAACATTTCACGCCCTGCGGTTTTAAGATAGATATTATCAAAGCTTGAATCTGCTTCAGCATGCTTTGACAACAAATTGTCCCGGAGTAAAATAAGTAGGACGAAATGTTTCCGCGATAACCAATTAATTCTTTTTTTAAATAGTTCATAATTGATATCATCCAGCATATCGGTTAATAATATGATCAGCGCCCTCTTTTTCTGAGTTTGACCTAAATAATCAAAGAGTAACGTATAATTGGACTCTACAAACTCCGGCCTTAACTTGGAGAGGAACGGGGTGACTTTTTTAAGGCTATCCCTTCCTTTTAACTGGGATATTTCACCGATGATCCGATCCGCAAAAGCGACTATGCTAACGGAATCACCCGCATTAAATGCTATATGAGATAATATTAACAAAGAATTGACCGCATGATCCAAAGTATTCAACCCCTGTTGTTCAGCGGTCATTAGGCGCCCGCAATCTATAGCGATGGTGATCTGATTATTGGTCTCCATTTGAAAAACTTTCGAGATCGGTCGATTTAACCTAGCGCTTGCTTTCCAGTCGATCAACTTAGAATCATCATCTTTTTGATACTCTCTTAACGATTCCAACTCTAAGCCGCTGCCCATCCAGGGGGTTTTATTGATGCCCATCTTGTAGTCCCGGTTATTTTTAGTAAGCTTTAAATAATGATTCAATAATTTAATATCCGGATAAACTTCAATGGCCGTATTGATATTATGTTTTTTGATAATATGGAAGAAATTATGCTTCGAAGCAATTCTGAGATATAAGGTTTCCACTACGAAGCTGCCCCTGCGTGTTGGCCGAAGCGAAAAGACAATTGGTTCTTCCGTCAAACCTTCGATTGTTACCGCTTTGTTTTCCGTTTGTTCTTCGATCCAAGGGGGAAGTCCCAGCTTAAAATGGACCTTTTGGCTCAAATGCGATAAGTTAGCCACCCTTAGCTCCAATTTATTAGTCCTGCCGATTGAATATGGTCTAATTTGAGCCACAGTGATCTTATATTTAAAATTAGGCAAAGTAAATAGCAGATCCCCTACGGCAACTAGCAAAATTAGGGCATTGCACCAAAAGGCGGGATAATATAGCCCGATATTAACATAGCCCGCCAAATATAGAAACAGCGGTATGGTGAAAAAGATGATTAACCGCCCTTTCGGAACGATCATCATCGGGGCACCTCGATCTGTTCCACAATCTGAATTAAGTAGTCATCAGCTTTTTCGCCTTCGATCTCTACTTCCGGCTCAAGGATGATCCGGTGACGCAACACCGGCAAAACCAAATCCTTAACATCATCCGGCGTTACAAAATCCCTCCCATTGAATAAAGCCCGAATACGGGCGGCTAGAAACAGGGCAATACTTCCCCGTGGTGAGGCCCCCGTTTCAATTCCATTATACCCCCTTGTTGCCGCAACAATTCTAGTAATATAATCGATTATTTGATCATCAACGGTGATCCTTTTTAAATATTCTTTAATTGCCAGGATATCCTCGAGGCCGATAATCTGCCTTAAATTGGCGGTTTGGATCCGATCTGCCGTGAACCCTCCGCGGTAAGCTTTAATAATCTCCTGTTCTTCCTCTAAAGTAGGATAATCGATGAATAATTTCATTAAAAACCGATCCGTTTGGGCTTCCGGAAGGGGATAGGTCCCTTCCATTTCAATGGGGTTTTGAGTGGCGAAACAGATGAAAAAATCGCCTAAGGAATAATCAACCCCGTCAATATTCACCTTTCGTTCCTGCATGGCTTGGAGAAGGGCGCTTTGTGTTTTAGCGGGGGCCCGGTTTATTTCGTCGGCTAAAAGCAGATTGGTAAAGACCGGCCCTTTTTTAACCTGAAATTGGGAGGTCGCGCCGTCAAAAATAGTGGTCCCAATAATATCGGAGGGCATTAAATCCGGAGTAAATTGAATCCGCTTATAATTGACTCCCATAATATTCGCCAAAGCGTTTACCAGTAATGTTTTCCCCAACCCTGGAATGCCCTCAATCAAAACATGGCCTTCACTAAAGATGGCAATAATCAAATGGTCGATCAGCTCATTCTGTCCCTTAACGGCTTTGTCCAATTCTTGATGAATGTCTTGAAAAACACGGGCTATTTCAGTAAGATTATAGTTATTCAAAAACTCACCCCTTCAAATAATGATGGTTCTTACCTTAAACATCAACGCTTGGCAAAAGAATGGGTCCGCTCTTTTTTTATAGACTTAAGAATTATATCCCGCAGCTCTTCTTTAGATTGGAGCTGGCTGAGTGTTTGGTTTTCCGCTTTTGAAAAACACAGCCGGATCTTGCTTGGGCCCAAATCAGGAACCACCGTTCCAAGATATTTGACGATGTTATTAAGTTCTTCGGGGCGATTGGAAGACTTAAACCGCCAACCTGTAATCTTGTTTAATTTGAAGATAAAGTATTCTAAATTGATCTGATCCAGTACCTTCAAAGAATTGGTTTTTTGATAAAAATTAGCGACTGCTTTCAGGTGTTCGCTTAAAGTCCTTTTACGATATGGGTCCAATAATTGCGGTTCACCAAATCTGGTCCCCTGCCAAAGGATGAATAATAATAAAATCCAAATCAGTTGCAATGAGATGAAGCCCATTTTATCCTTGAAAAAAAGAGTTAAGAACGGCATTGTTTGGCTTGGTGAAGAACGGCCGGTATCCCCCCAAATAATATAAATCCGTTTCTTAAAATAGGGCTTGATTAATTCATTAATAAAAATCGCTGTTGTTTCTTCCTTAAGGTAGTCGTATTTTAATAAATCACTGTCCGTAAGCATCAAAACCGAACCGGCCCCTTTAGTCATTTGGTATAATAACGGTCCTTGTTCCGAATCAAGGATCACTTTTTGTCCAACTAAGTCGCTCCTATTTGCTATATGTTTGATCAACTCACCCTTAAAATTGATGATCCTTCGTAGAAGACCCGTTTGGTTTTGTTCATAAACCGAGTAAATCCGACTGGCATCCAACTTAGCCAGAGTCAAAGGATCACGAAGGCCGGTTATTCCGGCGACAAAGAGCGAACCGCCAGGTTTTACCCATTCCTCAATCACCTTGTCCAGTTCCTCTTTTTCCAGGTCCCGATCGAAATAAATCAATAAATCCCCTTGCTGTTTCGGTAATATCGGGGTATGGAGCTCGTTGAGACGATAGCCCAAATTTTTATATAACCGATAAAACAGCGAATAATCCCCTCTTTGCCCATTGTCACCAAGGGGTTCCCCACCCAGATTGACAAATAGAAAATAAAGGAGAACGATGAGTAACCCGGTTACCCCCAACACCGGAACTATATCAATTTTTATTCCTTTAATTGGTTTCATCTTAGCCCTCTACCTGAAACTACTTAAAAACATTGCCACCACAAAGACGTGGGGACAAGTTGAAACTGTCGGTCGAAAAGCGACCTTGCTTTATAAAAAATGAGTTTTAAAAGCATCCAAAGCTTTATCAAATTCCCATTGGCTTAATGTTATGTTGCTAAAACCGGCAATTTCAGCATACCGAGCGATTAAAATGAAGGGGTGGTATAAGTCTGACTCCGGTTTGAGTTTTCTTTTAAAGTCATTGTTGGAGTATTTTTTACCGGCTGATGAGGTGATTACTTTGGTGGTAATATATTCAACCGTTGCTTTATGGAGCAAGATTATAGCCTGGCCGAATTCGCCGGTCCCAGCTTGGTCCAAAGCCAGATTGAAAAGTTTTGTAATATTACATGAAGCGAGAGCCGAAGACTTCAACGCCGCTTTTGAGTAATGATCGGACCGGCTGGATTCATAACGAAGATAAGGAGCAAGCCTTTTAAAAAGTAAATAGACCCCGAGAAGTAAAGCGATAATCATGATAATCAGCACCGGGTCACGAGTCAATGCCAAAAATGATTCAAAATCAAAATTCAGCCATTCCGGGGGTTCAAATGGTTTATCGCCAAGAATTTTATGAAGTTCCCCTGCAACCTCCTGGCCCGATGGGGCACGGCTCCGAAAAAGATTGTCAAGACCAAACAATAACGGGACCCTCCAAAGACCATAGTTTAATAAAAACGGTCATCGCCATACCTCTTAGTTGTATTTTTGGCATAGACTAACGGCCAAACGAAGAAATAGCCAATGATCAATAAAACCGACAAAATCGCCGCACCCGCCTTGTACCGGTAAGGAATCAAGCTCGGAGAGATCAGGCCTTCAATCATGGCAGCCATAAAGATTAAAATACCGGCTGCAGCTACCAAGGTAAATATATTTCTTCTTTGAAACCCCAGCCATTCTCGGCGATAATAACGGGTCGCCTTAATGATCGAAAACCCCAAAGCCAATCCGGCAGCCCCGGCCAAGATCAGTCCGGTCAATTCCGCCACTGAATGGCCGGTGACAAAATGGATGAAATTTTTACCGTAACCCAGAGCGAAGATATAACCGGTAATCGCTCCCAGGACAATCCCGTTGTAGATCAGAATATAAATCGTTCCAACGCCCAATAGTATCCCCAGGGCAAAACTGGCGAAAGCGATGGAGATGTTATTTTGAATATAGAAGGAGACCATGAAATTTTTTGCGGAAAGGGCCCTTTGTTCATCAATTGCTGCGCGATATGATTCTTCCATTTGACTCAAAGTAGCCTGGGGAACAATCAGCCCTGCCACTGTTGGATTCTTACTAACAATCACATAAGTGGTTCCATAACTCCCGAAAAAAAGAAACGCCGCCAGAAGGAGGAAGATCCAGTTTTTAAGCATTATCTCAGGAAGCTGTTCCAGAAAAAAATCTTTCAGTTCCTTTTTTTTCAAAGGTGGGAAACTGTAAAGACACTTGTGGGCCTGGCCGACCAGTTGATTAAGATAATCCAAGACATCGGGCGAAAGCCGCAAGGTTCTGGCTTCAGCCAGATCGGCGCATGTTAAACGATAGAGCCGGGGGAAAATTGAAATCTCTTCCGGCGCTAAGGAATTGAACCCTTTATTGTTAAGGGTTAGTAGAATCTGATGTAGTTTTTCCCATTGGCCTTTTTTTGATTGCACAAATTTTTCACTTTTAGTGATCGGTCCCATGTTGCTGATAGATCCTTTCTAAAAACAAAAAAACGTCGTTAATCTCCGTTTCGGTCCCTATCTTCTCTTGTACTTGGCGCGCTAGATCCCAAGCAAGCTCATCTCCTCTTGTAACAGGCAGTTTATGATAGTCGTTTAAAAAACGCCGGATTATATATAATTCATTCTCATTTAGCTTGCGTTTGATGGGAACCAATTCTTGATTCGGATCGATTCTATTTAAGTTGACATGAAAATCGGGCAGGAACAAGCGATAGTGAATCTCTTTAACAACAATCGTATTAGCTACTAAGTCTCCCAATCTACGGCCCCGGGGATCAATTAAAGAGATAAACCCACCCAGTAATGGAATCATTGGGAAATCGTCGACGATCCGCAGGAAATTGCGAAAGATGATGGTCTCAAAATCCAGTGAATCTCCATTGTCCCGAATAACTCTGATCCGCATTAGTTTTTTCCCGGGAGACTGTCCTTCCATTATCAATTCAAACAAAACATAATAGAACCAACGCATTAAAAAAGTGATGATCATTAAAAAAGCAGCAGTTATAAAAGTCATATCCCTTAAGGAAGTAATAGCGAAACCAACCAGCAGCCAAAGGATTGTCAAAGTGACGATTACTTGAATTAACTGATCGATCATATAAGCGGCTATTCTGGAGCCAATCTCCGCAATCCGGTATGAAAACCGGATCTTCTCCGGTGTTTCAATGATAATTTCTTTTTCTTTTTTGATTTGGAATTTACTCAAAACACTTTAACCTTCCATAGTGGGACCAGCTTCCTTCGCCAGAGAAAATTGTCCGGTCAAATGCTCGATATTAAACCCTTCTTTTTTGATCCGCATGTTAAAATAAATCACCACTGTTAGGCAAGAATTGATTGGCTCAATCAATGCGGAAAGCATCATGTTTAGATAGCCCATCCACTGAATGTCCTTCACTAAATATAGGACCAGCATTTTAAGGACGAATCCGAAAACACCAACAATGATCCCGACAACAAATAACAACCCGAAGATTTGGCCCCGGTCCCCTCTGGTCAAAATCCAACTGCGTTTCATAGATTGCCAAATGGACTTTCTTTCCACTACCAAAATATTGATGGCGATACTATAACCTATTGCAATAATTATACCGGGGATAATTAGGGCAACAACGCCTAATAACGTCAAAAAAGCAACGATGATCGAAATGATAATTGACTTGATCAATAAAAGTATCAAACCGCCCGATCTAGGATTTGGGACAATTGAAGAATCTTCGAGGAATTTTTGGGAGACAAAGTAGGTGATCCAAGCAGATAAAACTAACTTGGTGATAATATTGGCAAAATACACCGTTAAATATCGGGCCGTATCAAAAGTGAATGATATTTCTTCCAGGTCAAAGATACCGAAATAGTTCATTAATAAGAATAACGGTATTTGGCATAAGAGTGAAATAACGAATATTTGAATAAAATTATTAAAGTAAAGACTAAACCCCTTACCGATAGTTTCCCCGAATGAATATTCCCTAAGTTCATAAATCATTATTTTATCCCTCTTTTCCCTGGAATCATCGTAAATTGATTAATATCGATCTAACACCTTGGTTATATTTCTTTATAAATAAAGTTTTTCCCTTCTTTTTCACTTTTCTTTTGCCGTTTTGCTTTATTAATCGAGAATCAGCCACTCTTTAGCTTGGTCTTCCGTGTCGAAAGGTTGAATTGTTCCATCTCTACCCGCTAAGGTCTTTAAAGTAGTTTTTCTCATCCCCTTAGCGCCCAAAATGGCGATTTTCTTATTGTAAAGGCCCACTTTTTGAATTAAATTATTAATAGCTTTGAAGGTATCCCAATGAAAAAAAGCACAGCTAATATCAATAATAGCCAATACTGATTTTAAAGGATTTTTGATAAACTCTTCTCTTACAGTTGTAATCAACCTTATTGTATCTTCTTTTGTTTTACCATGCGCGGCGAAGTCAATCGCATAAATCTTCTTTCCTTGATGATTAACAATAGAAATCCCTTCCATTAACAAACCCTCCTGTTAAATTTATCAATAATTTGACAACTATTTATAAATATCGGCATTAATGGGTTTTTCATGATGGGTAATTGATAATATATGGAAGACTATTATTACTTATCAGTGCCTTTCCGGACTTGGTCTTTATGGGCTTTAGCCGCTAACGCCAAAGCCTGATCCAATAAAAATCTTTTCCCACTTTCCCATACCTTTCTTTCTCACTTAACTTATATTAATTTAGTAGTTTTTAATTGAAATGGAAATTAAGATATGTTATATTATATGTATCCTAATTTTCTAAAAGTTAGATATTCAGGTGGGCTAAGGGGCAGATCCATTTTTGAGCAGTCATATTGTTTACCTCCTTTATTTTTTCTTCACCGGAATGGCGATCCGGTGAAGGATTTTTTTATTTTAAAAAACCGCCCTCAAAAGAGCGGTTTTTTATTCTGTTTCTTACTTTCTCTCCTTAACCTCACTTAAAATCCGGCCTGCAATCTCCCCAACCTTCTGCGCTCCTAGGTCTCCTTCTTTCCGCGCCCGGACCGCCACCGTTCCATCGGCGGTCTCTCGCTCGCCAACTACCAGCATGTATGGAACCTTCTGCATCTGAGCCTCGCGGATCCTGTAACCGATCTTCTCATTCCTGGAGTCAATCTCAACCCTAACCCCCTGCTTCCGCAAGTCCTCCATCACCGTTCGGGCATACTCATGGTTCTCCGGCATAACCGGCAACACCACCGCTTGGACCGGCGCCAGCCAAAGGGGTAGCGCTCCTTCATAATGCTCCAGAAGAATTCCGAAGAACCTCTCAATCGAACCCAACAACGCCCGGTGAATCATATAAGGCCTGTGATCTGCGCTATCGCTTCCCTTATAAGCCAGATCAAACCGTTCCGGTTCGTTAAAATCAAACTGAATCGTGGAACATTGCCATTCTCGGCCCAAGGCATCCTTAATCTTAAGGTCGATCTTCGGGCCGTAGAAAGCGCCGCCCCCTTCATCCACTTCACTAGGAAGACCGGTCTTGGCAATCGCCTGTCGCAAGGCTTCCGTAGCAGCATCCCAACGGTCTTGTTCCCCGACAGAACCCTCAGGGCGGGTCGCCAGATAAAGCTTGAAATTCTCAAATCCGAAGGAGCGAATCATATCCAAACAAAAATTCAAAGTCCGGTCAATCTCTTCCGGCATTTGGTCCGGGCGGCAGAAAATATGGGCGTCATCCTGGGTAAACCCGCGTACCCGAAGTAAACCGTGTAAAACGCCACTCTTCTCATACCGATAAACCGTGCCCAACTCCGCCCACCGAAAAGGTAGTTCCCGGTAAGACCGGCCCCGATTCTTATAGATGGCAATATGGAAAGGACAGTTCATTGGTTTGGCGTAAAAAGGCTGTCCATCAATGTCCATCGGCGCATACATATTCTCCTGATAAAAGCCTAAATGACCACTGGTCTCCCAAAGATTGGCCTTACCAATATGGGGGGTATATACCAGCTCATAACCATTTTTATAATGTTCTTCTTTCCAAAAATTCTCAATCTCGTTTCGGATCCTAGCGCCTTTCGGATGCCAAAGCACCAGGCCTCCGCCGATCTGGTCATCAATGGAGAAAAGATCCAAATCCTTCCCTAGCTTTCTATGGTCCCGCTTGGCCGCTTCCTCCAAGAACTTCAAGTAATTATCCAACTGTGACTTGGAATCAAAGGCCGTTCCATAGATCCGTTGCAGCATCTCTCGGGAGGAGTCGCCCCGCCAGTAAGCCCCGGCCACGGACATCAATTTAAAAGCTTTGATCTTATTGGTACTTGGCAGATGTGGACCGCGGCAAAGATCGTTAAAATCGCCTTGTTTGTAAAAGGAGATAGTTCCGTCCTCCAGGTTTTCAACTAACTCTTGCTTATACTTCTCACCCTTGCCTTGAAAATACTGCAAAGCTTCCGCTTTACTCATCTCATACCTTTCAAAAGGTAAATCCGCAGCAATAATCTTAGCCATCTCCGCTTCAATCTTAGCCAAATCATCTACGGTAAGCGGTTGCGGTAGATCAAAGTCATAGTAAAACCCGTTCTCAATCGCCGGTCCAATGGCCAACTTGGCGCCAGGGTAAAGGTTGCATACCGCTTGGGCCATGACATGGGACGCGGAATGGCGTAAAATTTTAATTCCTTCCGGATCCCCTGGTTTGATTAGCCGTAATTCGACATCGCCTTTAAGAGGCTGATCTACATCAATTAACTGGCCGTTAGCCGAAGCGGCGATTACTTCTTTGGCCAAACGTGGGCCGATTGACTCCGCTACTTGCAAGGGAGTGGTTCCATCCGTAAACTCCCTGACGCTTTGATCGGGAAAAATCACTTTCATTTCTGTTGCTCCTTC
This sequence comes from Bacillota bacterium, assembly GCA_012728785.1. GTDB lineage: Bacteria > Bacillota > UBA4882 > UBA8346 > UBA8346 > JAAYHS01. The sequence continues at coordinate 42,016 of JAAYEK010000174.1, forward strand.
CATTTTTGATACATGGCAAACGCTCTTTCAGCCATTTCCCGGTCCGGCCCAAAAGTCAACCGGTCCAGTTCCGTCTTAGAGAGCAGCTGATAGTCAATGAAAAAATCTTTTTCCGGGACTATCGTTCCCGGCTCAGCTTCCATCAAAAACCATTCCACAGTTTTAAAATGCTCCTCCCCGGACTCAAAAAAGCCATATGAGGTGGTCCCCAGTTTCTCTATAATCCGGGCCGTAAGACCAGATTCTTCTTTTACTTCTCGCACCGCCGCCTCAGCAGCTGTTTCACCTGGGTCGATATGGCCTTTGGGAAAAAGCCAAACATTATTATGGCGTTTCAAAGCCACCAATTTCCCGTCGCTAAAGACCAACCCACCCGCAGAATATTCTTTAATCATGGCGCTCCTTTATAAAGATAAAAGTTAAAAGTCAAATGTCGAAAGTCGAAAGTTCTTCCGGATTTACGATGAACCAGAAGTTAAAAACCTTGGCGCCCTCCCCGTTATCTTCGACTTAACTTTGGACCTTAGACTTTAGACTCGAGACCTTGTAAAAATAAAAAACCCCACTCCCTAAAAAAGGGACGGGGTTAACCGCGGTTCCACCCTTGTTGGCTAAAAATAGCCCACTTGATCCGGCCATAACGGAGCCTCCCGCCAGCTTGCGCTAAAAAGCTTTTTCACCGGAGCATCCAAGGCGGTTTTGACTGTCCGTACTGGAAAGATTCCAGCACCCTTTCCTCTCTTTAAGCCGTCAACAGCCTGCTTCCTCTTCATCTGCCACAATATATAAAATAAGTATAACCTTCCGGATCAACTAAGTCAATAATCTCTTTAGTAAATTCAATCACCCCGCTAGAACCGTACCAAATTTTCTGTTAAACTTCAGGTTCTCACCATATTCGGTGTTTAGAACCGCCCGAAAGCATTCCCACTCCTCACTCCGACAATTATTAAGGCACGTTTTTTTGTAAAAAACCAATAAGCCTAAGGCCGTTTCCCAATCGCCACGTCCTCCGGCAAGTAACCGGCTGATCACAACCTGAAAAATCTCTTTTGGAATCACTTGATTCGTAGTCATAACCAGCTTGGCCAATTCTTTTAGAAAAGAAAGTTCCGGCTGGATTTTTGCTAGTTTCTCCTCCAGCTTTATCCAGTCTCCCCGATCAAAAGCAATCTCTAACGCCAACTCTCCCAAACCATTATCTTCAATGACTTGGTCCATTTTTTTAAGATAAGTATGAAATTCCTTTCGATTGTCGGTGAGAATCTCCTTTAACCTCAGATACTCCTCAAGGTTCGGCTTTTCTTGGAATTGGATGAAACTTAACGACGCCGCCTGTTTTCTCTCTCCACGCTGCCGATGGACCTCAATTAGTCGTTCCCGGAATGACTGCTTGTCTTCTTTGTTACTGGTGCGCAACCCTTCTTTGGCCATTAGATAAGCCTGATCCGCATCCTCTTCCAGCGCCCGGTCGAGCAACCATAATCGGCCTTCCGAAGATTCGCCCAAGATTTCGACTACCTTCTCAAAGTATTCCGCCATAACCGGATCTTTCTTGGCCGTTAAAGCTAAAAACTCATAGAGCAACATTATCTTTGGCCGCTCTAGGTTCCACCAATCATCAGTCCTTAGTTTGCCAAGGAACCATTTCGGGTTTATCTCATAAAAATCCACTAATACTGGACGAATCAACTCTGCCAGCTCCCAAAGGCAATCAAAATAGTTCTCCCATAAGGCTTCCATTGAGATAGCGGCCTCTTCATCAGTCCATTCTTGGGGCAGATCTTTCAAAAGCTGTAGCTGATCCAAAAAAACCTTTTTAAGCGGTGTGGCCGGATAAGCCCGGTAAGAATCGGATATTCCTTTCAAAAGTGCTCCCCATAATCGCAGAGCTCCCTTTTCCCCCTTGACTACAGCCTTACTAACCATTTCCCCGACTCGTTCAATTCTATCCCATTGGCTTTCAATTTGTGAGGTAGTCAATAATGGCCCTTGAAAAGTATTCCGGATTAAGTTCAATATCCCCCGAGAATTAAGGAACTCTTCTTTGGGAATAGCAGCATTGTTTAGCTCAAGAAAATTGAGAGGGTCCTTACGGATCAACCGAATCATTAAATCTTTTAATTGTTCCGGATTATCCGCCACTTCATGAAAGATCGATTCTAGGTTGAAAAACTCAACGCTTTTTTCAATCCATGCCAAACCCAAGGCCACCATATGTTTGCAAAAGCCCGGATAAGGACAGGAACAGGAACCGTCGATCTTATGATCCTCCAAAATCAATTGAGTCCGGTAATTTCCGCCGGTTCCAGCTACTTCACCGGCGATTAGTGAGTCAAACCGGCAAGCCCGCAGCACATGTCCGTTTTGATGGTATTCAAGCCCTCTTAACATAATTTCCGGACTCCGACCGGCTTCTAGATCAGTTATGGTAACTTTTTTCCATCCCATTCCAAGACCCCTCTACCTGCGTAAATCTTCTCAAGTACAATAATGTCAAGTTCTCCACAATATCAACAGGTTATCAACAAATATAAGGGTGTTTTAAATATGTTTTCAAGAGTTTTGCACACAATTAACAATTTATCCACAGGAAAGTCTGTCGAAAACCGACCTTTTTATTAAGAAGTTTTACCCAATTGGCTAGTTATCCACAGAGGGCAGTTCCAAACCAGGTTGGGCTGTGGTTTCAAGGTCTCCTGGTCCATTAGTCTTGTATACATAATATCCAGCCGCCCCAATCATCGCCGCATTATCCGTACATAAAATCAGCGGCGGATAATATAAATCCAAACCCATCCGATCCGCTTCTTCCCGGCATCGTTTCCGTAGATATGAATTGGCCGAAACTCCGCCGGATAAAAGGACCGCCTTTACCTGATAATCGACAGCCGCCCGAAACAGCTTTTCCACCATTTGTTCAACAGCAACCCTTTGAAAACTAGCGGCCACCAATTGGAGATCAATCGGTTCTTCCTTTTGTTTCAATCGGTTTAGGTAATTGATGACCGCTGTCTTTAATCCACTGAAAGAAAAGTCATAAGATCCGGCCATCCCTTTGGTCTGCATGAATTCCAAATTATTTTCAGCCCCAGTGGCGATCCGGTCAATAGCCGGTCCCCCAGGATAACCCAATCCCAGCACTCTGGCGATCTTGTCAAAAGCCTCTCCAGCAGCGTCATCTCTGGTACGACCTAATACGTGATACCGTCCCCAGTCCTCCAAATAAACCAAATCCGTATGGCCCCCAGATACGGTAAGGCAAAGTAGGGGTGGCTCTAATTCCGGCCGTTCCAAAATATTAGCGTAAATATGGCCTTCAATATGATTAACCCCTACCAAATGTTTTTTCCCGGCTAGAGCTAATCCCTTGGCAAAGGAGAGCCCTACCAACAAACTACCGATTAGTCCCGGCCCATAAGTTACAGCAATCAAGTCGATCTCTTCCAAACTGACTCCAGCTTCTCGTAGGGCTTCCCGGTAAACCGGAAGCATCGTTTCTAAATGGCAACGGGCCGCCAACTCCGGAACAACTCCTCCAAATTTGGTGTGAAGATCCAGCTGCGAGGAGATTACGTTGCTTTTTATTTTACGCCCATCGGCGATCACTGCTACCGATGTTTCATCGCAAGATGTTTCAATCCCTAAAGTTAAAAATTCAGCCATTTTGCTTCTCGTTTAGATTATTAATCATCAATCTTCTCCTCATATGCTTGTTTAATACCCTCTTCCGTAAGAAGGTGCAACATTTCACCAACATATTGAATTAATTTACCATCTTCAACAAAGAAGGGAATAGTGTCAATCCCAAGTTTTTTAGCTATTCTTTTCCCTTCAAGGGAGTCGTAATCAATGTATTCAATCAAGTCCCATAGGCCGCGTTCCTGAAGCAGCTTCTTAGCTTGACGGCATTTATCGCACCATTCGGCGCCGATCATTTGAAACATTTTTAATCCTCCCTTGCTCAGCTATGAATCGGTTGTCTATACCGATAGGTCGTTGAAATTTCTACTCCCTAAAAATGTATTATACCACATTATTTCAATGTGTTCTCCCTTCTCCTGCTGCATTCTATGATTTAACTGTTATAAGGGATAAAAATATAATTAAGCAAAGGATTCTCCTAACCAATTTTGAATTTATGCTCTTTAGTCAACCAATTAAAAAAGGCCTTCCGGCCTAATTTTACCCTACAGAAACCTTCTCTTTCAATACCAGTGGTTTGAGAAACTTCCCCGTATAAGAGTTCGGGTTTTGGGCAACCTCTTCCGGTGTCCCGGTAGCTATGACTTGTCCACCCCTTTCCCCTCCCTCGGGACCCAGATCGATCAGATAATCGGCGCTTTTAATCACATCCAAATTGTGTTCAATCACTAACACAGTATCTCCGGCCTCCACCAATCTTTGTAACATTTCCAACAACTTATGGGTATCGGCGAAATGTAATCCGGTAGTTGGTTCGTCTAAGATATACAAGGTTTTTCCATTGGAACGCCGTGACAGTTCGGTGGCTAATTTTACCCGTTGGGCTTCTCCGCCGGAAAGGGTGGTGGCCGATTGTCCAAGCTTAATATAATCCAGTCCGACATCATGCAAAGTTTGCAGTTTGCGCCGGATTTTCGGAAAATTATAAAAGAACTCCAGCGCTTCTTCGACTGTCATATCTAATATCTCAGAGATGTCTTTCCCTTTATATTTGATCTCCAAAGTCTCTCGGTTATAACGTTTTCCCTTACAAACCTCGCAGGGAACATAGACATCCGGTAAAAAATGCATCTCGATCTTGATTATCCCGTCCCCGGAACAGGCTTCGCAACGTCCGCCTTTAACATTAAAAGAAAATCGTCCCATTTGATAACCCCGCAGCTTCGCTTCGGGAGTTTGGGCAAACAATTCCCGGATCGTATCGAAAACCCCGGTATAAGTCGCCGGGTTTGACCTGGGAGTTCGGCCAATCGGGGATTGATCAATGTCCACCACCTTATCTAAATACTCAAAGCCTACAATCTTCTGATGCGCCCCTGCCTGTAAGGTAGAGGCCCTATTAAGCTTAGTGGCGGCTACCGGATACAAAATATCATTGACCAAAGTGCTTTTGCCGGAACCGGAGACTCCGGTCACGCAAACGAATAAGCCCAACGGAATCTTTACATCGATCCGCTTCAGATTATGCTCGGCAGCGCCTTTGATCTCCAAAGACTTACCATTGGGCTTCCGCCTTTTTTGGGGTACTTTAATCTGCTTCTGCCCTGATAAATACTGACCGGTTACTGAATCCGGCTGGTTAAGAACATCGTCTAAAGTACCGGTGGCGACGACTTCTCCCCCATGAACCCCAGCACCCGGGCCGATGTCCAATATAAAATCGGCTTCCCGAATCATATCTTCGTCATGCTCAACTACAATCACTGTATTTCCCAAGTCTCTTAAACCTTTCAAAGCCTCAATCAAACGGTGGTTGTCACGCTGATGCAATCCGATACTGGGTTCGTCCAAAATATAAAGCACTCCCACTAAAAAGGAGCCAATCTGCGTTGCCAATCTAATCCGTTGGGCCTCACCCCCGGAAAGGCTCCCGGCGGTCCGATCCAAAGTTAGATAGTCCAGCCCCACATCAATCAAAAATCCCAGTCGGTCATTGATTTCTTTCATGATAATTTTGGCTACCGTTTCTTCCCGTTCGGTCAATTTCATACTATTTAAAGACTCTTTAAGATCTATAACCGACAGTGAAGTCGCCTGACTTATATTTTTACCATCAATTAAAACCGAGAGGCTCTCTTTTTTTAAACGCAATCCCTGACAGGTAGCGCAGGGCTTATTAGACATATAACGTTCAATCTCCCGGCGCATATATTCGGAGTTGGTATCCCGATATCGCCGTTCCAAGTTATGGGCCACTCCCTCAAAAGCGGCCGCATGCCTAAATTCCCGGTTTTTGCTTTGATAATGAATATCAATCTTTTCTCCCTTGGTTCCATATAATAAAACATCCAATTGCTTGGCAGTAGCTTCCTTTAAAGGTTGGTCCGGATCCAGCTTATATTTTTTGGCTACCGAACGAAGATATTGCAGGGACCAGGAATCTTCATCGGAGCTCCATCCTTTTATTCCACCTTGATTAAGAGAAAGTTCCTTATCAATCAGTAACTCCGGATCAATCTCCATCTTAAATCCTAATCCGGCGCAATCGGGACAAGCCCCGTAGGGGCTGTTAAACGAGAACATACGCGGTGTCAATTCTTCAAAACTAAAACCACAGTCCGGGCAGGCAAATTTCTCGCTAAAAATAAAATCCTCCCCGTTAATTACGCTAATGGTAACTAAGCCCTTAGCCATCTTCAGAGCTAATTCCACTGAATCCGCCAAACGCTGCCTAATATCGGGTTTATTAACCAAACGGTCGATAACAGCCTCGATGGTATGCTGCTTGTATTTCTCCAATTTAATAGGTTCGGGTTCGCCAAGATCATAAATCTCTCCGTCAACCCGGGCCCGGACATAGCCATCCCGCTTTAAGTCCTCGAAGAGCTTCTCATACTCCCCTTTTCTACGCCTAACTATCGGGGCGAGCACCATAAATTTAGCCCCTTCCGCCATTGACAACACCTGATCAACAATTTGCTCCACAGTCTGTTGCTTAATCGGTTGATGGCATTCCGGACAATAGGGCCGACCAATTCTGGCGAACATTAGACGTAAATAATCGTAGATTTCCGTTACAGTCCCCACCGTAGACCGGGGATTATTATTGGTAGTTTTCTGATCAATGGAAATCGCTGGAGATAGGCCTTCGATATAATCCAAATCCGGCTTGTCCATCTGGCCTAAAAACTGCCGCGCATAAGCGGACAAAGATTCAACATAACGCCGCTGCCCTTCGGCATAGATCGTGTCAAAAGCCAAAGACGATTTCCCCGAACCGGATAGTCCGGTAAAGACCACCAACCGGTCCCGGGGAATCTCGACATTGATATCTTTCAGGTTATGCTGACGCGCCCCTTTAATCTTAATAAAACCGCTTGACATTGATAAACCTCCGTAAATATCTTAAGATAAGTTCCGGGTTTCGAGAAAAACCACCAAAGACCAGACGGTAAAATTTTCTTGGAACCACAGCCCGAAACGGGGAACAGTAAACCTGAAACCCGGAACTCGAAACGACACCCCCACAGCAGATCTATACAAGGACTTTTTCCCAATTACGTATCTCGTCCCTTATCTCAGCTGCTTTCTCAAATTCCAACTCCGAAGCAGCCTTTAACATCTCGGTTTCCAATAATTTTATTCTTTCCTTAATTTCAGCCACTGTTAACTTGGGATTTCTTCCTACTTCATATTCAACTTTCTCCTCCGCCGCTTGTTCCACTTGAATCAGATCCCGGACAGCCTTCTTAACCGACTCGGGGGTAATCCCATGTTCCTCATTATATTGGAGCTGCTTCCGGCGGCGCCGGTTAGTCTCGTCAATCGCCCGCTTCATTGAATCCGTAATCCGGTCGGCATACATGACTACTCGTCCTTCCACATTTCGGGCAGCCCGGCCAATTGTCTGAATCAATGAAGTTTCCGATCTTAAAAAGCCTTCTTTATCCGCGTCTAAAATTGCCACTAGTGAAACCTCGGGTAGATCCAATCCCTCCCGAAGTAAGTTAATCCCAACCAACACGTCGAATTTTCCCATTCGTAAATCTCTCAGGATTACAACTCGTTGAAGAGTTTCAATCTCCGAGTGCAAGTACCTGACCTTAATCCCAACCCCTTCCAAATATTCGGTCAAGTCCTCCGCCATCTTCTTAGTCAAAGTAGTGACTAGAACTCGTTCTTGACGTTCAACCCTGACCCTGATCTCCTCCATCAAGTCGTCAATCTGCCCTTTAATCGGGCGGATAATAATCTCCGGATCAACCAACCCGGTAGGTCGGATGATCTGTTCGACCACTTTTCCGGACCTTTTAAGTTCATAAGCCGCCGGGGTCGCCGAAACATAAACTACTTGATTGATCCTTTCTTCAAACTCACCAAACCGCAACGGCCGGTTATCCAAGGCCGACGGCAATCTAAACCCGTATTTAACTAATGTCTCCTTACGGGATCGGTCTCCGGCGTACATCCCGCCTACCTGGGGAATACTGACATGAGATTCATCGATGAACAACAGAAAATCCTTGGGGAAATAATCGAAAAGAGTTGCCGGAGGTTCTCCTGGTCCTCTTCCGGTCAAATAGCGCGAATAATTCTCAATTCCCTGGCAATATCCTACTTCCCCCATCATCTCCAGATCAAAACGGGTACGTTCTTCCAAACGCTGGGCTTCTAAAAGAAGACCTCCTTCCCTCAGCTCCTTTAATCTCTCTTCCAACTCAGCTTCAATTGAAACCACTGCCAGTTTCATCTTCTCGGCGGAGGTAATATAATGGGTTGCCGGATAAATAGAAAGCTCTTCTAAACTTTTAATAACCTCGCCGGTCATCGGATCGATTTCAATTATTTTATCAATTTCATCGCCAAAAAGCTCGATCCTAATAATACTCTCTCCATAAACCGGAATAATCTCAATTACATCACCCCGGACCCGAAAGGTACCCCGGGTAAAACCGATATCGTTCCGGCTGTATTGGATTCCTACCAAGCGTCTAAGAATCTGGTCCCGTTCCCGAAACTCTCCCGATTTTAATGAAAGGGTTAATGCTTCATAGTCTTCGGGAGATCCGAGTCCATAGATACAGGAGACGCTAGCCACAATTATAACATCCTTCCGGGATAGCAGCGCCGAAGTGGCTGCATGCCTTAGCCGGTCGATTTCATCATTAATGCTGGAATCTTTTTCAATATATAAATCGGATTGAGGGACATAAGCTTCCGGTTGATAGTAATCATAGTAACTGACAAAATATTCAACTGCGTTTTCCGGAAAAAACTCCTTAAACTCGCTATATAATTGTGCTGCTAAGGTTTTATTATGAGCTAGGATCAAAGTGGGTTTTTGAATAGCCTCAATCACCTTGGCCATTGTGAAAGTTTTTCCGGAACCGGTCACCCCTAATAGCACTTGGTCCCTTAAACCGGCCTTTATTCCTGCCGTTATTTGAGCAATCGCCTCCGGCTGGTCTCCGGCCGGTTGATATTCGGATTGCAGTCTAAAAATTTTATTCAAAAATGACCTCCCTTAAAAAGTTACATCATCTATTGTAACGAATTTTTTCGCTAAATCAATCGAACAAGTATTCGATAATACTCCTAAATTTCCTGCTTCCCTTTTTTCTTTTTGCTATTAATTCGAAAATAGGTCTAAATCCCCAGAAAGAACCGGGTTAAGAATGTCGAAAAATAATTAAATACCTTTTATTATCCCATTATCCTAAATGATTATTATCAAAACTTTTACGTTGAAATTTTAACCCGGATGAGCAATAATATAGTAATCCGATCACGAATCTTAAATCAGCTATTTATGGAAATAGAACAATTATTTAAAGAGGTTGCGTATCTCATGGATATCCTGAACAATTTTAATGCTTTGTTACAAAAAGCAGAACCAAATCTAAAGACGGGCATTGAACATATCCGTTATGACTTAGCCCGAAAAAGTTTGACCAAAAGCCCCTCCGGAACGGATATTTTCCTTGATGAAAGCGTTGATTTGTTATCTAATGAAATATATAGTGCCTTGAATGAAATTAAAGGTGATATTTATAAACCCAAAGAATGGGAACCAATTCGGCATGCAGTTAAACAATTCATCGAAACTCACTTCCAATTACTTTTCAATTTTTTGACCGTTAATTGGGAGAAACCCGCCTCTCAAATTAACACCCAAATCAAACTACTCCAGTCATCAGTTCTTAGAGAAACCTACGCCTACATCGATTATCAAAAATTTAAGCTCTCCAAAGGAGAGCATCTATTCAAAGATCTTCTTAAACTATTCTTCTATGGCCTAGCTGCCGGTCTAGTCGGCTTTTTGTTGAGATTATTCCTTTCGCGATGACTCCTGCTGAGAAACACGAAAACTCGAATCAATCATCCTTCCCCTCTCCCAACCCACAGAAAAGCCGATGTTATGAGAGAGAGGGGGTAAGGGGTGAGGCGAATCAACCGCTTTGTTATCATCCCTATCTAACCAACTCCGAAACCGGGACAATCTCAATACCCGCTTTGTCAAACTCCGGAAGCATCTCAACGATCGCTTCCGCTGTTCCATCCCGCACATGCCCAATACCGATTGCTGCCCCTTTTTTTAAAGTAACTTTTATTAATTGCCGCAAAGCGCTCTTTTTGGAATCAATATCTGCCAAATTATCGATAAAAATATCCCGTTTATTGAATTTAAGCTGATGACGACGGGCCACTGTTTCACCAAAAGAACGTTCTGTCGTCATGCTATCAATAAAGTACAGATTTTTATTTTTAACGTATTCAAAAACTACATCCATCAAGCGCTCATCGGCAGTCCCGGCTGAGCCCATATGATTATTGAGCCCCGCCGCTCCCGGAACTTGGTCCAAATTGACCTCTAATTGCGCGATAATTTTCTCCTCATTCCATTCCCCTTTAATCAATCCCGGGCCCGGATTGTTGCTCCGGTCCAGTGGTTCCATGGGTAGATGCAACATCACTTCAAATCCCCGTTCCTTGGCTGCCTGAATATATTCTTGCGCATAGGGAGTAAAGGGTAAAACCGACCATGTTAAACGGGCCGGAACATTTAGCATCGCATCCGCCGCTTTCCGGACCGAACCAACATCATCAATGATCAAGGCAACCCTCGGCTTTGACGCCGGAACCACTTTCGGAATCTCCACTTTACCTGGAGGCCTAATCTCCGGAGGTAACCGGGGAATAACTCCCGGCCACTTATGGTTAAGGGCCGCGCCGGAATTGATTATCAAGGTTATTTCATGAATGGGAATTGTCTTGGCGCCTCCCGGCGCTTTTAACGTTAACCCATTAGCTAATTTTACCCACAGTTGCTTTTTTTGATAGCCCCATTGAATTTTCGCCGAGTCTAGTTCCAAAGAACGGTTAATATCTTCCCATTCGTTAATCAATTCAATCAAATCTTTTTCGGTCATATTATTTGGCAATGATATATTACTACTGGCGCTAATCCATTTTACTACGCCCTTGCCGAGCATACATTCTTCGAGTTTCGACTCGGAGCTTAAAAGATAGTGTTCCCCATCCCAACCTTGCCGGTTTAACGCTTCCTTCCATAAAAGTTCAAAAGAATGTTCTAAATTGGATAAATCCTTAAAGTCCTTTTTCAACTCAATTTGATTCGGGTTAAACCTCCCGGAAACCACCTGCTTAACCGGAGACCAAAGGGAAATGAAACACAATAAACCGGCATAAGCCAGGTAAAAAATTAAGGCCGTTTTTTGATTGTTTAATAACGGCCGCACATAAACCACATCCTCTCGATATCGCAAAAATCGTTGCCCATAAAAACTCAAGGCTAAACCTTAATAGTTATCCTGCCTTCTTTAATTTCGACCCAATGACCAAATTACGTAAAACCCTAACAGCTTCTTCTTCCTGAAGTTTTTGCATTTTTAAGAACGACTCCGGTTTTCCTTCCTTTAATAACAAATCCATGGCGCCCGGAATTTCAACTACATAGTCAGGTTGAACACCCCGTTTATGAATATTCACCTTACCCGATGTTAAATAGCTGGCAATGGTAATAGTAGCTCCTGTTCCACCAGGCAATTTTTTTACCTCTTGAATCAAATCCTTACCGAAAGTATGGTTTCCGATTAACTGGGCCCGTTTTTGATCCTTCAAAGCTCCGGCAAGAATCTCCGAAGCACTTGCGCTCCAATTGTCGACCAAAACCACCATTGGTAGTTGTTTGTGTTGATTTCCATATGAAAAGATACTCTTGACCGGATATCCACGGCGTTTGATGTGCAAAACCGGGGTCTCCTTAGGAATGAACTGGCTGGCCAGTCTAATAGCGGCATCAAGCGAGCCTCCCGGATTTGCTCTCAAATCGAGCATTGTCCCTTTAATTTGGTTCGAGTTGTCGATCTGTTTCAAATTCTTATCTAAGTCATCGGCAGTAGTCTCGGCAAATTGAGAAACCCGAATATAAGCGTATTCCCCAATGGTCGGATCCTTTTTAACCGTCATTTCGACGGTGGGAATAAAAACATTAGCGCGGGTGACTTGAAAATCAATTTCCCGGCGTTTTGCCCCTTCGCCCCGAACCACTCGTAATGAAACTTTTGTTCCAGCAGCGCCACGAATCCGGGCGACCGCAACCTCCGGGCTAAAATCCTTCACCGAAATCGCGTCAACTTTAACGATGCGGTCCCCTTGTTGCAACCCTACCTGTTCTCCAGGGGAATTTTTAACTACTGAAGAGATTAATAATTCCTCTTCTTTAGGGATCAGGTAGACTCCAATGCCTCCGAAACTACCCTGTGTTTCCTTGGTCAACTCCCCATACTCATTTTTATTAAGAAACCGGGTATAAGGATCATTAAGACTTTTCATCATTCCCGCAATGTTTCCGGTTCGCCAATATTCCCTCATTAACTTCGTCAAGTCCACCGGCTGATAAAAGTTAAGCTTTAAAACACCCATCAAATAAAATGCCGGCGCTAGATCACGGTATTTCCCCTTACGGGCAAAATCCTGCCACCACCAGCCCAAAACACCGGCCAGAATAAAACAAATAACAAGCGCCAATTGATATTTTTGGGGCTTTTTTTTAAAATACAATAAAACCGCTCCTTTAAATATAATTCAATGGATTAACCGGTACGCCGTCCTTCCGGACTTCAAAATGCAAATGTGGCCCAGTACTTAAACCGGTACTGCCAACTTTGGCTATAGTTTGGCCTTTAGATACCGTTTCACCCTTTTTAGCCAGTAGTTGACTACAATGAGCGTATATCGTTGAAATTCCAGCTCCATGATCGAGAGTGATCATTAGACCATACCCGCCGTTACGGCCGGAAAAAATAACCACCCCATAGTCGGATGCGGCTATCGACGTACCTGAACCGGCTGCGATATCAATTCCGGAATGAAATTTTCGTTTCTTTAAGACCGGATGCATTCGGTTACCGAAATATGAGGTGATGTCTCCCGAAACAGGCCAGACATACTTTCCGGAACCTAGAGCGGTTTTGCTTTTATTCTGAAGATCTCGGATTTGAGACTCCATCGATTTTGAAAGGGATTCTAGTTCATCAAGGGCTTTTTCCAAAAGTTGCCGGTCTTTTTGAATTTTAGACAACTCAGCTTGGCTATTTTGGATTGTAGATATGTATCTGGTTTGTTCATATTTGTTTTGATTATGCAGTCTAGCATAAAGACGTTTTTGCTTTTCCAAGTCCTCCTGCTGTTTGGAGATCTCCTCTTTTTTTTGGGTTATTAGATTCTGTTGTTCCCGAAGGGTATTAATACAATGTACGTCTGTCATCACAAAGCGTTTAACCATGTCAAACCTGGTTATGAACTCTCCGAAATCCTCCGCTTCGAATAACACCTCTAAATAACTTTGATATCCATATTTATATATAGCTAAAATTCGTTCGCTCAGAACTGTTTGTTGTTTGGTAATTTCCGATTCTAATCTTTTAAGTTCTCCCTCAGTATTATTAATCTTATATTTAATAAATTCAATATTTTTTTCGGTATTGCCGATTCTGGAATTCAACCGCTGCAAGTTGCTGCTGATTTTATCCAATTCCTTCTGGCTTCGGTTTAATCTCCCCAAAACCGAATGTTCTTTAATTTTTGTTTGAGTTAATTGTTTCTTAGTTTGATCAATTTTGTCCTCGATCTCTTCTTCGGTTATACCCCATCCGATAGAATTCACTGTAAAACAAGAAATTAACAGCAGCATAATCCCCAACTTGACTCGTGCCATCTCAAACCTCCATGTGCAACTATCTTTTTTAATCAAACTTTTAAGAATTTCTTTAACGACATCATACTTCCAATTATTCCGAAGAAAAACCCTAAACTGCCCACTAACACAAAAAGCTGTCGGTTAATAAGCTGTTCCGTCATTAAAGGTATGAACGGCGCCAACTGTTTTATGTACTGGATCAATAGACTATATCCTTTTGAAAGGACTAACAAGGAAATAGTCGCCCCGATTAATCCTAGGATAATCCCTTCAATCACAAATGGCCAGCGGATAAACCAATCAGTTGCGCCTACTAATTTCATAATTTCAATTTCCTTACGTCTAGCAAAAACGGTAATCCTGATGGTATTAATAATAATATATAACACTACCACGCCGATAATTATTACCAAAGTCATTCCCAAAACCCAAATAATTTGAATGATTATTAACATAGCTTCTACAAAAGTTTCTCCATATTCGACCTCGGCCACTCCGTCGAGGAGCCCCACTTTTTGGGCTAATGTTTTGACCTTAGCGTCATCCCGAAGCCTAATACTGATCATATTCGGTAACGGATTTTCGGTTGTTATAAACAAATCATTGACCTTTAAATTTTTTTCCAGCCATTTGGCCCCTTCTTCTTTGGGAATATATTTGATATCTTTGACCCCTTGGTATTCAATGATCTTCGATTGTAAAACATAAGGGTCCGCGTCTTCTTTTAAGTAGACCCGTAGTTCCAGAACACCCTTAGCCATATCCATTAAATAATTACTGTTGGCGATGACAATATAAAAACTACCTAATACAATTAAGGATAGAGTAATGGTTAAAACTGTCGCTATAGTCATCAAGCCGTTA
>JAAYEK010000003.1 GCA_012728785.1 Bacillota bacterium
AATAGACTCCGGTTTTGCTGCCTTTAAGTTTTTCCCCTCCATATCCGGCGTCTTCCACCGCGCTTAGTGCGATCTCTAAAAACATTCGTTGGTTAGGGTCCATTAAACTTGCTTCCCGGGGTGATATGTTAAAGTACCCGTAGTCAAATTCGTCAATCCATCTATATAGGAGCCCTTTTTATATTTGATTGCGGAGACCTTTTTCAGAATATGGTTTAAATATTTGTCCGCCTCGGACTTTCTATCCGTAGGCAATTCAGTGATGCAATCCTTACCGATTTTTAAGTTCTCCCAAAATTGATTAAGATCTTCGGCATAGGGAAGTTTGACCGTAATCCCGATGATAGCGATATCATGTGTTTCTTCCGTTTCGATTTCGTAGATATTAGCATCATTTATTCCCTTTGCCAGATGCTCTAGATTAATTTTTTGCATGTGAAAATACCGCCTTAACTACAGTTGTGTGAATGGAATTTACTCAGGAACAAAGATCTCCTTGAAAAACTCAAATAAACTCCAAGCAAATACAGCCAGGGTCAACCGGAAAAATCCGTCCGGCATAAAGGAAGCAAAGGTCCAACCATTATAAAGAAGACCGGTATAAAAAGCAATCCACCATAAAAATGATGAAAATAAAGGAATAATTACTTTTACAACAATCATCGGATTGTTTCCGGAAGATCTCTGTTTATTCATGATTGTGATTAATTGTTTATGTTTCATGATTTTCTTAACTGATAAAGAAATGTTAATTACCAAAAAGAAAACTATGATTACTGTCAATGTCTTTATCAATACCCTAAGAGTGACATCAATTAGATGAAAATAGGGATAATACCCCGTTTCAAACTTAGTCCAAAGACTCACCAGATCCCGGTGGAATTTGTAACCGTTTTCACTGTTGGTAAGGACCACCAAACCTTTGCCAATCTCAGGTAACAAAGCAAACTGAGAACGCCAGCCCCGGTTAGACCCGCCATGATAAATTAAACGATGTCCATTGGGAAGGCTTTTGATGATATATCCCAGGCCATAATCTTTTTTACCCGGAGTATGCATCAAGGATAACGTGGACTTTTGAAGTAGATTTGATCTTACTAAATCTCCCTTTGGAATATCCATATTAGCAGTGACAAACTTGGCAAAATCAGGGGCAGTCGTATAAAGTCCGGCCGCCGCTTTCTCGGTAAATAAATAATTAGGCAGAGGAAATCCTAAAACATCATAAGCTTTAGCCGTTTTTTCCTGTACATCAGTTCTCCACTCAAAAGAACTATTCTCCATCCCCAGTGGTCTTAGTATTTCTTCTTCCATATAACGGCTAAATGGTTTGCCGGTGACCTCTTCAATAACTAATTGTAGTAAGGTGTATCCACCGCCGGAGTATTTATATTTTACTCCCGGTTTGAAAACTATTTTCACTCTATTATTTTTGCTAAATTTACCGGAAAGCGAATCTTCCAAACTGGGAAGCCGGTCTCCCGGAGGATATCCCGGATATGCTCTGACCGAAAGACCGGCGGTATGACTTAAAATTTTTCTGATAGTAACTTGGTTGCGATCAAATTTACTATCAGGCAGATGGAAGCGGGTTAAATACTTTTCAACCGGCGTATCCAAATCCAACTTCCCGTCCTCAACCAATTTCATAATTCCCCAAGCAGTCAGGGTTTTAGAATTTGACGCAACCTGAAAGACTGTAGCATCGGTTACAACCTTTTTTTCTTCGATATTCTCCCACCCATAGCTCTGTACCCACTTTGTTTCACCTTTGTCAATAAAGGCAATCGCCACTCCGGGTACTTTAAATTTGCTCATTAATTTAGGGACAATAATATTGAATTGGCTTTTTAGGTCGCTTCCTTTACCCGCTTTTACGGTTGGTTTGGATTCAAAGAATGCTAAAACAGATATAATAACTGCTCCCAAAGTTAATATACTAATAAATTTAGTTCTTTTTCTCACCGGTTGATCTCCTTCGAAAAAAAGTATTTAAGCGTTCATTCACTAATTCTTTCAGCAGGATAATTTGAATAAAGCATTATCAATTGTCACGTTTACGCGTTTACTGTTGAAGATTTAGCATTGCTGACTTTTTTACCGGTACTGCTGTTTGTTGTGTGATTCGCGGATTCCCGGTATTCTTTCAGGTATAATAATGAAAATAGTATTAGAACCATACTACAACCTAAAATAATCGGAGCGAATGTATCAGTAAAGATTGCATAATTAGTGCTCTTCCAGATGAATAAAAAACCTTCCAGCATCAATTGGGCGATAATGGATGCCCATAATGAATTACACCAGGTATAAACCAATGCAAAAATAACGCTACCCAAGAGTCCATAAAAGACCAGATCAAATTGGGTAAACAAGAAAAACAAGAAGCCCTGCATTAAACCTTGCATGATGACCGCCAATGATAAGGGCATAGCTGGTTTAAATTCATTGTAGATGATGCCTCGGAAGAGCATCTCCCGCCAAATGGCGCAATGCAATGGCCACCAAATAATAAATTGGAGAGGATGTTGCGCTAATAAACGAGTATTCAACAACATGGATACATTCGGAAAGAATGTTTCCGACCAAGGCATTTTCATGAAAGCGGAAGTAAATAAGCTGGTGAAAAAGGTTAGAATGGCTATAATTCCAACTGTCTTTAAATTAACTTTACCAAAATTCATAGCCGTAAAAAGGTTTTTATGTTTAAAGATTGCAAAAACCAATACAAAGAAAGGTAATAAGAAAGCATCAAGAAATAAGTGGTATAAAGGGATATTAGCATTTAACTGTTTACCGGCAAACATTAGGTTTCCCATCTTGTTGAAGTATAAATATGAAGTAAACTTAGAAATAATTAAGTATCCCAATAAATAAAGAATCATCAGTCCGGCTAATTTCAAATACTTTTGTTCAAGTCCAATTGGTTTGGAATCACTTGTCATTAAATTTCCCTCCTTGAAGTATTTTGGTTACATTTATCCTGTTATCCTGCTCCAACTCTATTTTGAAATCAACGCTTAAAAATCATACTAACCAGTGACATTGTCCGAGGTTTTTGAAACACCAGTTTTAATAGAAAAAATCTCTTTCAAAGGCGCCTTTCTCAATGAGAAAACACCAATTAAAATTAATATCAACGAAACTATCGAAACTGTAATCAGATATGGATCACCCCAATTTCTGATCACCCGGTCAAACCCTAATAATTTCGTGGCGTACAATCCAACCGCGCCTAATCCTTCAAAGATGATTGAAGACCACAGAGAGTCGGTTAGAATGAAAACTAAAGCGTAAATGAAGAAATTTAAATAGGCATAAACAGCGATGGATACTGTTGGCTGAAAAGGCATATAGATTAAAATATGTAGAAATAAAACTACAACTACCGGTAAACCTTTTCGCATCTCATTGAAGATCAGTCCCCGAAATAAGATCTCCTCACAAGTGGGTAGTAACAGACCGGTCATAAAAAAAGTAGCAAATAAATTTCCCTTAATGGCATCCTTCACATAATTATCAAACTCGGGGAGATACTTTAAAAAGAACGAAGTATTAATCAGATGCAATGTAAAGATAATCCCGGCAATAGTCACCAGTAATACAATGACTGTATCCTTTAAAGTCATAGCCTTAAAACGGCAAAACTCGATAATATTTCCCTTACGGATTTTAAAGATAACCAAATTGATTACAACCGGAATCACGAAAAAGATAATTACCCCAAAACCCCATTGATTAAAAAGTAGATCCATCAAGTCCTTGTATGGAGAATTGAACGCCCGATCGACAAAATATCCAAAAAACTTTAAATTAACATACCAGATGCCAATATAAAGCAGAACATTGCCGATGATTTTTAAA
>JAAYEK010000175.1 GCA_012728785.1 Bacillota bacterium
CCGGTTCCTTTTCAATAATAACTACTTCATCGGCTCCGTCAATTTCTTTGAGTTTCGCCTGAACTGATTCTCTTTTGGAAGTGGGAACATTTTTACCTACATAATCGGCGCGAATTGGTAGTTCCCGATGGCCCCGATCAATCAAAACGGCCAATTGAATCACGGCCGGCCGGCCCAGATCCATCAGTGCATCAAGGGCTGCCCGTACTGTCCTGCCGGTATACAGAACATCATCAACTAAAATTACCTTTTTGCCGGAAAGCTTCTCCGGTATTTCAGTCCGGTGTAATATCGGTTGAGGAGAGAGCAACGAAAGATCGTCACGATAAAATGTAATATCTAAAGTACCGACCGGGACTGCTACCCCTTCATGCTCTTCAATTAATTGGGCTAAACGATTGGCTAAGGGTACACCCCTGGTTCTGATCCCAACCAGGATCAAGTCAGCGGTCCCGGAGTTGTGTTCGGTTATCTCATGGGAAAGGCGATATAAAACACGGCGAATATTTTCTTCGTCCATCAATTGGGCCTTGACTTTCATCCGCTGACCTCCTTTTAGCCATCAAAAAACCTTCTTATGCAAGACATAAGAAGGTTAGGGTAAACTAATCCTATTTTCACCTTCCCAGCCTCACCGGACCAGTTTAAAGGATCTTTAACTGATAATAGCTTACCAAAGATATGATTGGATGTCAATCCTTCCGCCATATTTGGACCCCAGTTAATTGTGGTTGCTTACATAAATCACAACCCTGACAAACTTTCACCCTCTCCCGGAAAACATTCAAAATGGTATCCACAATCCCCGTTTTGTTAATCACATGAAGCACTATACTTCGTGGCGAAATGGTAATTAAAGCGCTCAGCAAAAGATCTTCATAGTCCACTTCTTCGTTTAATTCGGCAAGAACTCCTTGGAGCTGGTTTTGACTAATAGGTTGTCGTTCTTCATCCAGCAAGCAAAAACTTTGTTTGTCCTTGATCAACACATGTACTTCATCAATTCGAGGTTCTTGAACTTCAACAAAATACCTTAACAAGCGGAGAAACTCATTATATTCCTGCTCGACTAGGAAATTGTCAACCGCTCTTTCAATAGAAAATTCCAGTTCCTTAAAATAATCCTTAAGACGGAAGCGGAGAAAACCTTCTAAATAGAACCGGGAGTTGGATTCCATGTATTGGTTGACTTCAGCTAAAATTTGGTTATGCCGGAAAAGCGTTTTGCCGATGTCTCCCTCTTCATCCAAGTTGCTCAATTAAAGGTATGCATTTTCAACTACCTGCCTTATATCTTCCTTAGATAAATAATGGTACTTTGTCTTAATAATTCGGTTCATCATTTCTTTAGCTATTTCGTTCATCAATAAGTCTGTAATAATACTAGCCAAATAATAACGAAATATTTTTTCATGGGAGACGCGGATTACTTCGTCCGTTTCGGATACGGCGCAGTCTAAAAAGAGGTATTTACCATCGACTTTTTCGTTATATTCTACTTTGATTCCTTCTCGCTTTAAAAAATCAATTTCTTTGAGAAGGTTACCTCTAACTTCCGGGTCAATATTGAGGGCGCTAATCGTGATTCCCGACATCTTGGTCCCCTCCGTTCTACGACTATTATATGTGGGCCATTTTGTTTGTATACTGAAGAACAGAGGAACAATAGCTGCTTCCTTCCAGTTGTCCGCCTTATATTTTGCTAGGTTTTTTTGCTTTCGTGGTTTAAAGCGGCAAAAAAAAATCGAGGCGTGGGCCTCAATTATTTTTAATGAAATGGTGGGGAAGGTTGGGATCGAACCAATGACCTCCACGATGTCAACGTGGCGCTCTAACCAACTGAGCTACTCCCCCGACGCAAAACATATTTTAGCACTAAAAATAAGGGTTGTCAAGTAAGAAGTAGAATCAGGACTACTGATAACTGATTACTGAATTACTGACTTCTACTTTAGCTCTTCGTTGAAAATCCCCCGTTTGGTATATTTAGTATGAAGTAATTCGTGGGATTTATGGCCTAACGGCTCTATTAGAAAGTCAGTGTAAATCTTTGTAATGAAGGGGTTTTCATGGGATTTTCGGATTTCTTTGGCTTCATCTTCTTTATAGATAGCTTCCAGTCGTTTTTTTCGAACATCATTATTAGTGAGGCGCGGTTGTCCGCCACCACTGATACAACCTCCTGGGCAGCCCATCACTTCGATGAAATGATAAGGCGAAGTCCCTGCGGCTACTTCTTCCATTAACTTTTTAGCGCCAGCCAAACCACTGGTTACAGCTATCTTAAGGGTAACATTTTTCAAAAATCCAAATTCAGGTTTTGGATTTTCAATGGTTAGATCCGCCGTTTTAATCTGGCTTAAGCCGACAATGGGTTGGACGTGTAATTTCTCGAAAGGCAGTTCTCTACCGGTAATTACTTCGTAAACAGTCCGCAAAGCCGCTTCCATCACCCCTCCGGTAGTGGCGAAAATATCAGCCGCTCCCGTTGATAATCCCAATGGGTTGTCAAATGGGGAGTCTCCTAATTTGGTGAATTCAATCCCTGCATCCTTAATCATCCTCGCCAGTTCCCTGGTGGTCAAAACCGCATCGACATTGGGATAACCGTCATTAATCATCTCCGGTCTGGTTATTTCAAACTTTTTAGCGGTACAAGGCATAACTGATACTACAAAGATATCTTTAGGATCTACTCCTATTTTATCAGCATAGTATGATTTTGCCAAAGCCCCCAACATCATATGAGGCGACTTACAGGTAGAAAGATGATCCAGTTGATCAGGATAAGTATGTTCGACATACTTAATCCAACCCGGACTACAGCTTGTAATCATCGGCAAAACCGCTTTTTGATTGGAAAAAACCGCCTTAACCCGTTCCAATAATTCATTGCCTTCTTCAATTATGGTAAGGTCAGCTGTAAAATTGGTGTCGAATACATCGTCAAAACCCATCTCTTTTAGGGCAGTGACCATTTTGCCGGTCACTAGGGTTCCCGGTTCATATCCGAACTCTTCGCCCAGAGCGGCCCGGATCGCCGGAGCAGTTTGAATCACCACCCGTTTTGATTTGTCAAAAAGCGCCTGCCAAACCATTGAAATGTCGTCTTTTTCTTGAAGGGCCCCCACCGGACAAACAGTGACGCACTGACCGCAAAAAGTACAATTTACCGTATTCAACGGCAACTCAGCAGCCGCTCCGATCACTGTTTTAAAGCCTCTGTTTTGAGCATTCAAAACTCCCACACCCTGTATTTGGTTGCATATAGTCACACACCTACGGCAAAGAATACATTTGGAAGTATCCCGGACAATTGACGGCGAGGAATCATCGATCAGTGTCTTAGAAAGTTCGCCTTCAAACCGCAATTCATTAATTTGAATTAACTCACCCAACTTCTGGAACTCACAATTTTGATTTCTGGAGCAACTAAGACAGTTACGGGGATGATCGGAAAGCATCAGTTCATATAATACTTTACGGGCTTGCTTTACTTTTGCCGAATTGGTTTTGACGACCATTCCTTCCCTAACCTGCGCCATACAAGAGGGTTGCAGACTTTTAGCCCCTTCGATCTCAACCACGCAAATCCGGCAGGACCCAATCTCATGGACGCCTTCCAAATAACAAAAATGGGGAATCAAAATATTGTTTTGTTTCGCCGCTTCTAGGATAGTCATGTTTTCAGCGACGCTAATCTTTTTTTGGTTAATCGTCAACGTTACCATTATTAGGCCCTCCTATCACAGCGCAAGCAGCGCATTGCTTCGGCAATTGCATTCAATTTATGAAAACCAATAGCCACCTCATCATAACAGTTTTTTCGATTGGCGGGATCAAGGTATTTCATAGTAAAGCGTTCATGTTCGACCAATTCTTTATCATCAGCGGCTTTGGGTATTTCAATATCCTCACCGGTATTTAATTCGCCTTTACCGCCCAAATATTTATCAATTGCCTTGGCGGCATTTTTCCCATCGGCGATTGCCGTTATTACTACATCCGAACCGCGGACCACATCCCCTCCGGCAAACACACCCTCCATCTTAGTCATTAATGAATCTTTATCAGTGATAAAGGTTCCCCACGCAGTTATCTCAACTTCATCCTTATTGATAAAAGGAAGATCCGAATATTGACTGACAGCCGGAATTACCATATCCGTCTCAACTTTAAACTCCGAATCCGGAATCTCTCTCGGTTTACGGCGGCCGCTGGAATCAAACTCACCGAGCTCCATTTTAACGCATTCCACGGCCTCAACTGCTTTCTTGCCTAAGATCCGAACCGGCGCCACCAAAGGTATAATTCGGATTCCTTCTTCGATGGCGTCTCTGATCTCCCTGGAATCGGCAGGCATATCCTCTTCAAGCCGCCGGTAAAGAATAGTGACCTCTTCAGCCCCTTGCCTGACAGCCACCCGGGCAGCGTCAATTGCCGTATTACCGCCTCCAATTACAGTCACCTTTTTTCCGACTTTAACCTTTCTGCCCAGATTAACATCGCGTAAAAATTCCAACCCGTGATAAACCCCGGTCAGTTCCTCGCCTGGAATGTTTATTTTTCGGGAAAATTGTGTCCCGGTGGCAATATAAACGGAGTCATGCTCTTGTTTAACCTTTTGGAAAGTCAAGTCCTTCCCGACTTCGGTATTTAAATGAATCTTCACGCCTACCTGCTCAATCAGGGAGATTTCATGCCGCAACACTTCCTTGGGAAGCCGGTACTCGGGAATCCCGAATGCCAAGACTCCGCCGGCCACCGGCTGGGACTCATAAACATCCACGTCATAACCAAGTCGGGCCAGATAATACCCGCAAGTTAAACCGGAAGGCCCGGCGCCGATGATTGCGGCGTTCTTCCCTTTTTTGGGGAAGACCAAGTCCAGGTAAGGTTCATCACTCTTAAATATCTGATCAGCTACATACCGTTTTAAGTCGGCAATGGCAATCGGTTCATCTAATTGACCCCGACGGCACCTGCTTTCGCAAGGATGGGTGCAGACCCGTCCGCATATGGCCGGGAATGGATTTTCTTTTCGGACCAAGTTATAAGCGTCACGTATCCGTCCGGCAGCGGTTAAAGCCACATATCCGGGAACATTAACCCCAGCCGGACATGCGTTTTGACAGGGAGAAATAAATAAATCACTACAAACTCCGGCCCGGCAATGTTTATACTTAATATGCTCCTCATATTCTTCCCGGAAATTTCTAATGGTGCTTAACACCGGATTAGGAGCTGTCTGTCCCAAACCACAAATAGCCGTATCTTTAATAGTCTCTCCTAACTCCTCCAACAGCTCGATGTCGCCTTCCCGGCCTTCGCCCCTCGTTATCCTTTCCAGGATCTCCAACATCCTCTTAGTCCCTAACCGGCAGGGAACGCATTTACCGCAAGACTCTTCCTGGACAAATTCCATAAAGAACCTGGCCACATCGACCATACAAGTATCTTCATCCATGATGATTAATCCACCGGAACCCATGATTGCGCCCAATTTTATTAAGGAATCATAATCCACCGGCGTATTCAGGTATTGATTAGTAATGCAACCACCCGAAGGTCCTCCGGTCTGGGCTGCTTTAAAACGCTTATTCCGGGGAATCCCACCGCCGATATCAAAGACTACATCTCCCAGACTGACTCCCATCGGTACTTCTAAAATACCGGTATTGTTAATATCACCGGCTAAAGCGAATACTTTAGTCCCCTTGCTTGCGGATGTTCCAAAATCAGCGAACCAAGCGCCGCCCTTTAAAATAATCGCCGGGACATTGGCAAAAGTTTCAACATTATTAATAATTGTCGGTTTTCCAAATAATCCTTTCTGAAAAGGAAAGGGCGGTTTCTGACGGGGCTCCCCCCGCTCCCCTTCGATCGAAGCCATTAAAGCCGTTTCTTCGCCGCAGACGAAAGCGCCGGCCCCAATTCGGATCTCCAAATCAAATTGAAATTTGCTTTGCAAAATATTGGTCCCTAATAGCCCGGAGGCACGGGCCGATTCAATGGCGTTAGACAATCTTTCCACCGCCAAAGGATATTCAGCCCTAACATAAACATATCCTTTATTAGCTCCAATAGTGTATCCGGCAATCATCATTCCTTCAATCACCGAATGAGGGTCGCCTTCTAAGAGGCTGCGATCCATGAAAGCGCCGGGATCGCCTTCATCAGCATTGCAAACAATATATTTTTCAGTCCCGGAGGCGTTCATTCCGGCTTCCCATTTGACTCCGGTAGGAAAACCGCCGCCGCCACGACCACGTAGTCCTGATTTTTTAATCTCTGCAACGACATCGGCTGGTTTCATCGAGGATAAAATCTTAGATAAGGCTTGATAACCGTCTCTCCCGATATAAGCTTCTAGCGAGGCATAATCCATATTTCCACAATTACGAAGGGCTATTTTAACTTGATTTCTAAAATAATCAATATCTTTTAGATGAGGGATATATTTACCTGTTTTGCCGTCAAAGTAAGTTTTCTCAGTCACAATATTACCGTCTACCAAATGTGAAGCAACGATCTGGGGAATGTCGGCGGGAGATAATTTACTATAAAACACCCCTTCCGGCATAACTACCATCACCGGTCCGATGGCGCAAGTGCCGATACATCCCGTTGCGCTAACGAGTACTTTCTCGTTCAAACCTTGTTCCTTAATAGCATCAAGCAAAGCATCCCTTACTTGATCACAGTTGGATGAAATACAACCGGAACCGGAGCATACCAGAATATGATAACGGTATTTATTAAGCCTTTCTTGATGATTCTTTTTTATCTTTAGCAAATCAGCATCGGTCTTAACCTTTACTACCTTTTGATTATTCATCCCGTACACCTCGATCCTCTAATAATACTTTTCAAGCAAGGCTGGTAATTTATCCGGATTTACTTGTTTGAAAACCTGATCATTAATGGTTATAGCGGGTGCTAAACCGCAGGCCCCAATACACCGCATAACCTCCAAAGTAAACTTACCATCGGTTGTGGTTTCACCAACCTCAATTCCCAAGATATTTTTTAACCGTTCAACGATTTTTTTGCCTCCCCTAACATAACAGGCAGTACCCAAACACACTTTAATAGTATTTTCTCCTCGGGGTGTGGTTGAAAAGAAAGAATAGAAGGAAGCGACTCCATAAACATTGGAAAGTGGTAAATCAAGCTTAGCGGCGATAAATTGCTGTAGACTCAAGGGGAGATAACCATAAATACCTTGGGCTATATGGAGAATTTGGATTAAACTGCCTTCCTTATCTTTGTACTCCTCGATCACTTGGCCAATACGCTCCAGTTTTTCCTGATCGGTTTCGCATTGACATGCACAGTGTTTGACCTGTTCTTTCATGAACACTCCTCCAGACCCCGGAAATATCGGGCTATTTTATTAGTGAACCAAAGTGAAATATATTAGCAAACTAAATGTAACAAATTTCTTAAATTTATCTTAATAATATCATTTATGGATTGCAATTTCTAGATGAACTTATTTTTTTAAATTCTCTCTCAATTTTTTTAATTGATTCATGCCACCAGTCCGCTGACACACAGTGAGACTACTTGAGTTCTCTTCCCAAATCTGCTGTAAAGTTCTTTGCGAACGAGGATCAATAAAATCGGGGTTCAAATCCAGCAAAGGTAATAATACAAAAGAACGTTCAAAGAACCGGGGATGGGGTATCACTAGATTAGCGCCGTTAAATACCCAATTATCGTAAAATAAAAGATCCAGATCGATTAAACGGGGACCGAAACGAACTGTTGGTATCCTTCCCATCTGCGTTTCAATCTCTTTTAAGATCGAAAGAATTGTAAGGGGCCCTATACATTCTTCGTCGCTAAAACAAGCCGCTTGATTTAAAAACCAGGGCTGTTCCTTCACTCCAACCGGTTCACTCCGGTATATTGGGGAAACAGTTAATTCCACCCTCAATTTTTCTTCCAACAGCCGGACTGCTTCTTTTAAATTCAAAGCCGGATCGCCCAAATTTCCGCCAAGACCGATAAAAGTTAGGTTACGCTTTACTAATTGCATCATACATCTTGACCGCCCTTTTCACAGCTTTAACATCGTGGACTCTTAAAATATTTGCCCCTTTAGAAATCCCCCACAGATTAGCGGCAATGGTCCCTTCAAGTCTTTCTGAAACCGGAAGATCCAAGGTCAAACCAACCACCGATTTACGGGAAACCCCCAACAAAATTGGTTTTCCTAAGACCCGAAGCTGATCCAGATTTTGAAGTACCTTTAGATTGTCCTGATAAGTCTTTCCAAAACCGATACCGGGATCGATAATGATCTGCCCGGGGTCAACTCCATTTTCCAAAGCAATATTGATTGACTCTTGAAGGGATTCAATAATTTCTTTCATCAAGAACCGGTAATCAGGTTTTTCTCGATTATGCATAATAATTACCGGGCAGCCAAATGTTGCAGCCACTTTAGCCATACGCCGATCCGGATCATCAGTAGATTGCAAGCCCCAAATATCATTGATTATGGAAGCTCCCATATTTAAGGCTGCCTCTGCAATGCTTGGTTTAAAGGTATCCACCGAGATCGGAACAGAGACCATTCGGACCAATTCTTTGATCACCGGGAGAATCCGTTTAGCTTCTTCTGCTTCGGAAATTTGCTCCGCCCCAGGACGGGTGGATTCTGCTCCTAGATCTAAGAAATCAACTCCGGCGGCGACCATCTCTTCACCTTGTTTGAGGACCGAATCGATATAATCCTTTTGGCCGTATAAGCCGTCTTGGGAAAAAGAATCGGGTGTCAGGTTAATAATGCCCATCACATAAGTCCGGGCATTTAAGTCATAGTTCTTACCTTCAATATTCAGCTTGAAATTGTTTAATAAACCTTTTTCAACAATTACTCTATGGCTGATCACAATCACCTACTTCCAGATCTTACCCTTTTTTTCGCTGTCTTTTAGTTAATTTCCTTCTCGGGGCTGATGTAAAAATAAAAATAAACCAATGCCTTTGGGGCTGGGTTAGGCAACAGGCTTTTCTAAATAAAAAATGGTCGTTATTAAAGACCATTTTTTACCGGATCTAAATTGAATCTTTCTTTTTCCAGCCTTTAATTAGTATCCGGCAAATAACCAATTTAAAATGTTCACAATAGACTTGCCGGATTGAGGTTTAAAGAATGATGCAGATTAAACCACCGCTGCCTTCGTTCAAGATCTTGGTTAAAGTTTCTTGGAGCTTTTCTTGGGCATTTTCAGGCATCCGCGCCAATTTAGACTGAATTCCTTCCTTCACCAAATCATTCATTGACTTGCCAAAGAAATCCGTTTGCCAAATCCGAGAAGGATCTTTTTCAAATTCTTCAGTTAGATATTGTAGAAATTCTTCGCCTTGCTTTTCCGTGCCTACAATCGGCGAAATTTCCGTCATAATATCGACCTTTATCATGTGAATCGAGGGAGCGCTTGCTTTTAGTTTAACCCCAAAACGATTTCCCTGTTTAATCAATTCGGGTTCCGCCAAAACCATCTCACTTAAAATGGGTTGAACTACTCCATAGCCCTGGTCTCTTACCTGTTGTAACGCGATGGCCACTTTATCATATTCCCGTTTCGCCACCGACAATTCTCGGATTAGTCGCATCAAATGATGGTCTCCGCTAATAGTAAACCCTGAAATTTCTTCTAAAATTTCATAAAATAACTGTGGCGGAGTTTCCATCCTGATCCGGACTGCCCCATCGCCCAAACTCAAATTATCAAGCTGGACATTCCAAACATCTTCCAAATTTTGAAGAGAATTAACCGCCGTTTCTACATCCCGCACTCGATTGAGATTGGCTACCGCCGCATAAGCCCCATTCTCAAACCGGGACCGCAGCCAATGATCCCCGGCCAATTCCTCCACCCATCTCGGAAAATCGATTTGGATCTCCCGGACCGGGAACATGTAAAGCAATTCTTGGAGGACCCTTTCAATGTCGGCTGAACTCATTTGGAGACAGTTAACCGCTAAAACCGGCACTTGGTATTTGCTTTGCAACTCCAAAACCAGGTCTTTAGTTTCAACTTCTTCAGGATGAACCGAATTCACAATAACTACATATGGTTTTCCCAAAACTCGAAGTTCATTTACAACTCGTTCCTCTGCTGTAAGATAGTCCGACCTAGGAATTTCTGTAATACTTCCATCAGTGGTAATCACCAGTCCCACAGTTGAATGATCATTGATAACTTTCTCGGTCCCCATTTCAGCAGCTTCTACAAAACTGACCGGTTCCGCCCGCCAAGGAGTAAGTACCATCCGGGGACCGTTTTGATCTTCATAGCCGACTGCCCCTCCAACCGCGTAACCGACACAATCAACCATTCGCACCCGGAAATGGATTTTATCCCCGATCACAACTTCAACTGCTTCGCTGGGGACAAACTTGGGTTCGGTAGTCATGATAGTCCGTCCGCTCCCACTTTGAGGAAGTTCATCTTGTGAACGTTCCCGATCGTAAATATTAATAATATTCGGGATCACCAACATTTCCATGAATCTTTTAATAAATGTCGACTTCCCTGTCCGTACCGGGCCGACCACCCCGATATATATGTCTCCACCGGTACGTTCGGCGATATCTTGGAAGATATCATACCTCTCCATCTGTTTCCCCCCTTTTAATAAATAGTTAGTACTTTATTACTACTTTGCTTAGTTCGTCCCAATATACAAAAATGAACAACTCGACAAAGTAGTCTTTAAATGGGAATTTAGTCATCCCCCCCTTGGTTTCTGTTGTCCATGCTAATCAACAATATATATATATTGGTTGTTTCCTCTCAATATAACTAATATTCGAAAGCAATCTAATTAATCTATGGTCTTACTTGACAGGGGTAAGAGACAGAAAAAGGGAACCCGAAGCTAAAAGAGATTTTTCGGGTAGGAAAACCAGTAAAGACTTGAGGTTAAAGAATAAATGGGGTAATAAATTATAAAAAGAGGGAAAAAAATGTAGTTGATTCGGGCGATGCCAAGGGATGGAGACAGAAGAAAGCAGAGCAAAACATGAATTGACAACCTAGGGCTGAACTGTTTCGGGTTTTCATGCTGTCGCTTGACTCCTGTCTCCTACCGGTAATAATTATTTCCAAGAGTAGGTCGCAAAAATAACCTCTTCCATTTCATGGGTCTTCATCCGTTCCATAAGATGACTGACACCTTCTTGAGCCGAAAGATTTTCAAAAAGGATTTTGTAAGTGATAAATGTAATCGGCATTTCAATATTATGTTGTTTGGCTATTTTGTATGCGGCTTTAGTTGTATGGACCCCTTCGACCACCATTTTAGTAGAAGTAATAATCTGATCCAAACTTTTTCCCTGACCCAATTCACGGCCGGCCCAAGCGTTACGACTATGCTTGCTGGCCGCCGTCACAAAAAGGTCGCCCACTCCCGCCAGACCGGAAAAAGTAGTTGATTGGGCGCCTAAAGCCACGCCAAGGCGGGCCATTTCTACTAAACCTCGGGTCACTAAAGCTGCTTTGGAATTATCACCAAACCCTAAACCATCGGAAATTCCGGCAGCCAAGGCAATAATATTTTTAAGGGCTCCGCCTAATTGGACCCCTATCCGGTCCGGATTGGTATATACCCTAAAAACCGGAGAAATTAATAGGTCTTGAACTTCTTCCGCATATTTTAAAACCGGTGTGGACACAACCGTTACAGAAGGAACCCTTCTAGCAACCTCTTCAGCATGATTTGGCCCGGACAACGCAATAATCGCGTTTGGATCAACCGTGGGCAATTCTTCCGCTAAAACGTTAGTCAAAAGATCAAGGCTTTCCCCATCTAGTCCTTTCGAGACATTAACTACAATAGCTTTCGGATTAACAAAGGCCGCCATTCGTTTAGCCATGCTACGTACCCACTGACTGGGCATAGCTGTAAATAGATATTTCTTCCCGGAGACTACTTCTTCCAGGGAATTACTGGCATAAATCGAATCCGGCAATCTTACGCCGGGCAAAAAAGTCTCATTGGTATGCTGCTGATTGATCTCTGCAACCACTTCAGGCTCCATCGCCCAGATTTGAACTTGTCTGCCCTTTTCCGCGCAGATCGTGGCAAGAGCAGTCCCCCATCCACCGCTTCCGATAATTCCTATCATTCTTTCTCTGCTCCCTTTTTCTGATTGTATAAAATTCGATTTTCTTTTCCTTGAAATAATCTTTGCAGATTGGATTTGTGCCTATAAACCGCTAAAATTGCGGTTGCTACCGCAAAGCCTAATTTATAATAATCACTGCTATAATTAAGGTAAACAGCAATCGGATAAGCTATCGCCGCTAAAACCGATGCTAAAGACACAAACCCCGAGGCTACAAAAGTAATGACCCAAACCACGATAATCAGCAACAGACTTTTGGCAGTTAATCCAATAATAACCCCTAAGGAAGTAGCTATTCCCTTCCCACCCCGAAAACGGGTATAAATAGGCCAATTATGACCAATAATCGCCATAATTCCGGAAAAAATCGCAAAATCAAAACCACCGATGGCACCGATTAGTTTACGTCCCAGATAAACTGCGATAATACCCTTTAGGGCATCTCCCGCCAAAACTACCGCCGCATAAAACCCTCCCATAGCCCGTAAAACATTGGTGGCGCCAACGCTTCCGCTACCTTGACCTCTTAAATCGACCTTTTTAAAGTAAGCTACAATGTCGCCGGTAGTGATTGACCCCAGTAAATAACTGAGAAGCAAAACAAAGGTTACTCTGAATGGAAACACGTTCATCCTCCTGCTAATTGAATGAATTATAACCATTAAGGTCAGTTAATAATTGAGATAGAAAACTTTTTACTCTTTTTTAGTTTTCATTTGAAAATGGATCGGAGTACCGACGAATCCGAAATATTCACGTAATTTATTCTCTAAATAACGTCGATATGAAAAATGCATTCTCTCCGGGTCATTGACGCTCAACTGAAAAGTAGGCGGTTTTACCTTGATCTGTTTTGTATAATAAATCTTAAGCATTCTTCCTTTGACTGACGGAGGTTGATGTAGGGCGGTAATTTCACCAATGACCTGATTAATTCGGTTATTGGAAACCCGAAAAGTATAACTTTCCATAAGTGTGTTGACTAGCCCCAAAATTTTTCCCAACCTTTGTCCGGTTTTAGCGGAAACAAACAGAAGTGGAGCATAGTCTAGGAAAACCAGTTCGCGGCGGATTTGCTCCTCAAAATCACCGGCCGTTGCATTATCTTTCTCAACCAAGTCCCATTTATTAATCAATATAAGACAAGCTTTTCCGGCATCTTTAATGATGCCGGCAATTTTTAAGTCTTGTTCGGTAATTACCTCGGTGGCGTCTAGGACCATCACCACCACATCCGACCTTTCCACTGCCCGAATCGCCCTTAAGACGCTATAATACTCAACCCCTTCTTCAACTTTGGCTTTCCGTCTAATACCGGCGGTATCCACCAAAAGGTAATCCATACCATTATGACGAAGAGGCGTGTCAATGGCATCACGGGTTGTCCCCGGCCGATCGCTGACGATCACTCGTTCTTCACCTAAAAGCGCATTGACTAAGGATGATTTTCCCACATTGGGACGGCCGACAAAGGTTACCCGGATCAGATCATCTTCTTCGGCCTCATGTTCCAAGTCAACATGGGCTAGGGCCGCTTCGAGCAGATCTCCGATATTTAAGCCATGGTCGGCGGAGATCAAAACCGGTTCTCCCAAACCCAAGCTATAGATCTCCGGATCCGCTGTGGCCGGATGGGTTTCAATTTTATTTACCCCTAAAACAAAGGGTTTTTTAGTTTTTCGAAGCAACTCTGCTACTTGATAATCGGAAGTGGTCAAGGGTTCCCGCCCGTCAGTCACCATGATGATGGCATCAGCTTCTTCCAAGGCTAACTCTACTTGTTTACGGATTTGAGTTTGGATCGGGTCCCGTTCGTCAGTCAAACCTCCGGTGTCAATCAGTAAAAATTCCCGGTCCAACCAATTGCTTTTAGCATAAAGACGGTCCCTGGTCACTCCGGGAGTGTCTTCGACAATCGCTAACCTTTGTTTGATAATCCGGTTAAATAAGGTCGACTTTCCTACATTAGGTCTGCCTACAATGGCTATTACCGGTCGCGCCAATCGTCAACACATCCTTTATTTATAATCCAATCCAGCCAATCCGAAGCTCTGGTCGGGACAATCGCAATCTTTTTCGGATGACACTCTTTTCTTAATTCATTAACCGATACTCCGTCTAAAAAAAGCGCTTCTCCTTGTTTTAAAGTGATTTCGGGGACCAAATAAATTTCTCCGGCCGAATGCGGGTGATTTTGAATCGCGCTGATAATATCGCGTCCACTTAATAAACCGGTCACTGTAACTGAGGGACCAAGAAAGCGATTGACAACAGGCAAGATATCCAGCTTCAATTGGGGAAGTACCTTAGTGAGCCTCAACTTAACTTCATCCCAGAGCCCGAGAGCCGATTCACCGGTTACAATCACTATTTTATCAACGGCAGGTTGTAATGATGGCGTTATTTTTAGTAAACATAGATCCAATTCGGTTAAAAACCATTGAATCAAGCCTACTCCGTTATCCAACTGAGGGTATCCTTCATATTCTTGATCCGATGGAAAATGCTTCCTCGCTATAATATACCATTCATCAGCGGCAAATACAAACCTAGTATTGATTTTTTTTAAAAATTCCCCTTGATAACGATGGACCATTTCTAAAACCCGATCAGCTTCGTTTCGATTTGGTGTCCTTAATTGAAAGAGCTTGTGTCGATGGCCGGTCAAACCTACCGGTACGATAGCTAATGACTCCACTTGGGGCCAGAATTCGGCTAAATCGGCAATTGTCTTTTCCAAAATAGGGCCGTCGTTGATTCCGGGACAAATAACCGCTTGGGTATGAAGACTAATCCCGGCATCAGCCAATCGTTTTATTTGCTTTAAGATCGCGCCGCCCGCCTTGGAACCGATTATTTTACGACGAATTAGCGGATCGGTGGCATGGACCGATATGTATAACGGGCTTAAACGCATTTTTAGAATACGTTCCCAGTCGGCCTCGGTTAAATTGGTTAAGGTGATATAACTACCCTGCAAAAAAGAGAGCCGGTAATCGTCGTCTTGAATATAAAGGGAACTTCTTTGGCCGGGCGGGAGTTGATGGACAAAACAAAACAGACAATGGTTGCTACAAGTTCTAATGCCGTCAAAAACTGCTGTTTCAAAACCCAAACCCAAGTATTCTTCGGCGTCCTTCTCAAACTCCAACTCCAAATAATCCCCGGAATGTTTTAATACTCTTAGCTGAAGATATTCTTCAGCGGTCAACGCCAAATAATCGATCTGGTCGACCACTTTTTTACCGTTAATAGCCAACAAACGGTCTCCCGGTTCCAATTCTAGTTCAGCCCCGATACCATTGGGGTCAACCTGGGTGATCAGAGCTCCCTCTTTCGTTACCATCAAATTTCCTCCTTAGGAATGGTAACTATTCGCTTTTTAACCCTCAACTCCTCCCGTGATCATTATAATTAATCGTAAATTGTATAGTCCGCTCCTTCGCTTTCCAAGATGGTCTCTATTTTCGAAATCATTTCATCCTCAGTTTCGATGAGAACCACTATTTTATTTTTTTTTAAACCATCAACTACTAACTCTTTGCTAATTGTTACTCCTTCACTTGCTTCACCGGAATAAGGTTTATGATTGGCCGCCATTTTTACCTTACCGATACCATCAAACTCGTGTTCATGTAAGGCAGGCCAATCTGACTTTTCTTGAGAATAGGGGGTGTCCAAAAAATGCTCCTGCCCAAATTCATAACGGTGTTCTTCATTATTAGCCTCATTAGCCTCAAGTTTTTCCGGTAAGATTACTGATAAACCCGCCCGATTCCAACACTCTTTCTTAACTCTGCCAACTGCGGCTTTAGCATTTTCTACTCTTTCAAAAGCGGCATAAATTTTTTTCATTAGAGCCTCCTCTTAATTATAAAAGAATTTTGAGCCTGACTAGTTTTCCCTTGGATTCTAATAGTACACCCTAACAACAAAAAGTTTGCTAGTTTTTAGTAGCCCAAAATTCCAATCATTAAAAGTTTCAGGCAGAATTTACCCGATCCGAAGGCGAATACTTCCATACCTGCTGGAGAAGATATTAAAGGATTAATTGATGGCAAAGGGGGTGAAATAAATGGATTGGTTAAGAACAATCATACGTTTTGTTGTGGCCGCGCTGGTTTTAATGTTCATCGGAGCAATCATTCCCGGATTTAGAGCCATCGGGTTCGGCAGCGCATTACTAGCCGCTTTGGTAATCGCCGGAATCAGTTATCTGGTCGAACTGGTTCTGGGGCGTAATATTTCCCCTTACGCCCATGGAGTGGTTGGTTTTCTCGTTTCCGCATTAGTGATTTACATTGCCCAATTTATTGTCCCGGGAATGTCGGTATCAATAATTGGAGCTCTACTAGCTTCTTTGGTAATTGGTTTAATAGATTTGTTTGTACCAACTAAAGTAATGTAAATGGGGCTCGGTTATTCTTCAAAGTTTCACCTAGCCCCTCAGGGGGTTTAGAATGTTTTAATATTCCTAAGCCCCTTTAAAATTGAATCTGGCAAATCTGTTTTTTAAGATTGCTAATTGGTTAATTACCGAAGGCAAGTTAAAATAATCCTAGCTGATCGGATTCGGACATCCCTTCCAAACAGCCATGATTTTGTAATACCTCAATCACAGCCGAACTCAAACGAGCCCGGCTTTTAAGATCTTCGATCGATAGAAATTCTTTTTCCTCCCTGGCTGCCGCTAAATACCTAGCGGCATTTTCGCCTAATCCCTGAAGCGCAATCAAAGGCGGCAACAATCCTTCGTCGGTAATGATGAATTTCTGCGGATCGGATTTGTAGAGATCCACTTTTAAGAAACGGACTCCTCTAAACATAGCTTCCAGAGCTAATTCCAAAATCGTCTCCAAGTTCTTCTCTTTCTGGGTGGCGTCGTTGCCTTTGCTTCGGATCTGTTCCAAGGCCGTTTTAACCCGATCTGTTCCATAAACCACAATATCCGCATCGAACTCGTCGGCCCTAACGCTGAAATAAGTTGCATAAAAAGCCATCGGATACTTGACTTTAAAATAGGCGATCCGAAAAGCCATCATTACATAAGCCACGGCATGAGCTTTGGGAAACATATACTTAATCTTTAAACAAGAGTCAATATACCAATCGGGAACATCATGTTCTTTCATGATTATAATCTCTTCTTCGTCTAGACCCTTACCTTTACGGACTTTTTCCATGATCTTAAAAGCAGTTTTCGGAGATAACCCTTTAAAGATCAAATAGTTCATAATATCATCCCGGGTGGAAATTACTTCCGCTAGCTTGGCCGTGCCTTTTTT
Source organism: Bacillota bacterium (assembly GCA_012728785.1). Taxonomy (GTDB): domain Bacteria; phylum Bacillota; class UBA4882; order UBA8346; family UBA8346; genus JAAYHS01. The sequence continues at coordinate 17,434 of JAAYEK010000175.1, forward strand.
GATCAATTCTTGGGCATTTCCCAGCCAGACATTGGTCCCATGGGACAACCCTGAGATGAAAACCAACTCCGCAAAAGTAGTTGGTCTCGTCTCCTCAAGCATTTGACGGACAAATCCGGTCCCGAATTCCGGAATCCCCAAGGTACCTAAATTAAATCCCATTTGTTCCTCGGTTAGGCCCAGCGGTTCGATGGAAGAAAAGATCTTCATCGTCTCCCGCTCACCCATGATCACAGTCCGAGGATCAATACCGGTCAGGTCATGAAGCATTCTAATGACCGTTGGATCATCATGACCGAGAATATCCAACTTTACCAGACGGCCCTCCAAGGCGCCATGATATTCAAAGTGAGTAGTAATCCAATCGGCCTTTTTATCGTTGGCCGGATACTGAATGGGAGTAAAGCTGTAAATCTCCTGATCTTGGGGAACTACATAAAGTCCGCCCGGATGTTGACCGGTGGAACGACGTACTCCGGTACAGCCTTTAACCAGCCGGTTCATCTCCGCCTGTCGGAGCTTGATTCCCTTCTCTTCCATATATCCTTTGACAAAACCAAAAGCCGTCTTATCGGCCAAACCAGTCACAGTGCCTGCCCGAAAAACAAAACCTTTACCAAAAACTTCTTCGGTATACTTATGGACGATCGGCTGATATTCACCGGAAAAATTTAAGTCAATATCAGGTTCCTTATCGCCTTCGAAACCCATAAAGGTTGCAAAGGGAATATCCTGTCCGTCTTTGTTCAAAGGGTGTCCGCAGTTGGGACAATCCTTATCAGGCAAGTCATACCCTGAAGCAATGGCCCCAGTCTCCATAAACTCGCTATACTTACATTTCAGGCAAAGATAATGGCCGGGTAAAGGATTAACTTCGGTAATCCGGCACATAGTCGCTACAAAAGAGGAGCCGACCGAACCCCGTGAACCAACTAGATAGCCGTCATCCAAGGATTTTTTCACTAACTTTTGGGCAGTCAGATATAAAACGGCATAACCATGATCGATAATACTCTTTAACTCCCATTCCAGCCGGTCTTCAACGAGTTTGGGTAAAGGATCGCCGTATAATTCCTTAGCTCGATTGTAGGACATGGTCCGGATTTCTTCTTCAGCGCCAGGAATCTGCGGTGGGCAAAACTTATTGGGTAACGGCGACACGTCTTCAATCTGATCTAAAATATGGAGCGGAGCGGTAATCACTACCTCTTTAGCGGAATCCTCTCCTAAATAATCGAACTCCACCAACATCTCCTCAGTAGTCCGGAGATAGAGGGGCGCCTGATTATCAGCATCTTGATATCCTTGTCCCATCAATAATATTTTGCGGGAAATCTCTTCATGAGGATGAAGAAAGTGAACGTCACCGGTAGCTACCACCGGTTTACCCAATTTGACGCCAAGTTCGATAATCTTCCGGTTATAGTCTTGCAGTTCCTCGATGGACTTTACTCGGCCGGAATCAACTAAAAAACGGTTGTTACCAAGAGGCTGGATTTCTAAATAATCATAAAATTCGGCAATCTCTTCCAATTTTCCATCGTCGGCTCCGTCTAAAATCGCCTGATAAAGCTCGCCGGCTTCGCAAGCGCTGCCAATGATCAAACCTTCCCGAAGTTCCATTAATTTAGATCGGGGAATTCGTGGATGACGATGAAAATATTTAAGATGGGATTCCGAGACTAAACGATACAAGTGTTTCATTCCGATCTGGCTTTTGACCAAAATGATCACATGGTTGGTTCGAAGGTGTTCAACACCACTTTCCTTAACTAAAGTATTCAAATCGTTCAGCAGTTCAAACTCGCGGTCGGCAATTTTTTCCAAAGCCTTCAAGAGAATCTCGGCAGCGCATTGAGCGTCGGCGGTAGCCCGATGATGGTTCTCGAGTTTAATGCCGAGTTCTTTGGCGACATTATTCAAACGGTAATTCTTAAAGTTTGGCCAGACCGAACGGGCCAGTCCCAAAGTATCCAGATAGATCGGAGTGATTTTCTCCCCAAATAGCTGTTTATGTTTAGCAGTAATAAATCCCACATCAAAACGGGCATTATGCGCCACCAGAATACTTCCCGCGCTAAACTCCATAAACTGCCGCAAGATATCTTCCGGCGCCGGAGCGTCGGCCACCATCTGTGGGGTGATCCCGGTTAGCTTTTGGATTTCTTCCGAAATCTCTTTCCCGGGTTTAATTAAACTCGAAAAATCTGCAATTCTGACGCCATTTTTATATTTAACCGCGCCAATTTCCAATAAGTCCTCTTTCAACGGGTTAAATCCGGTAGTCTCGATATCAAAAACCACAAATTCGAGATCTTCAATCCGTTCATCTGAGGCACCTACTACAATGGGAACTCCATCATCGACCAGATAGCCTTCCATCCCATAAATCACTTTAATTCCAGCTTTTTTCGCCACCCCGGCTACTTCCGGAAAGGAATGGACCACTCCATGATCGGTAACGGCAATCGCCGGATGACCCCACTCCGCCGCAAGTTTAACGGCTTCCGCCGCATTCACGGTAGCATCCATAGCGCTCATTTTGGTATGTAAATGAAGTTCAACCCGTTTCTTTAGAGCTTGATCGGAACGGGTAAAGATTGATTTCCCCGGTAAAATATCGGAAACCAATAGACTCAATTCTTTGGAATAGGGATCAAACTGAAGGCTGCCCCGGATAATTACCCAAGCCCCCTCTTTAAGCCGCTCTTCTAATTGGACTGCGCTACGGGGAAAAATTTTAAAACTGATCGAATCGGTATAATCGGTGATATCTCCCAGATAAAACTTTTTCCCGCTCCTGGCGGTTCGGGTTTCAAATCGAAAAACCTCACCGCTGACAACCACTCCTTCGGCTTCTTCAGTCAATTGTTTAATGGAAGTAGGATCTTGGTTGAACTTCTTCCCGTAGATTACATTCTGATCAAGGGCAGGTTTGGATGCTTTCGGAGCAACCGATTGAGTTTTCATGACCAAGGCTTGAAGTTCGGCTTCTTCTTGTTCCTTACGGAGTTGGTCCTGGATAATCGCTTCATTAAAGTCGCCAACTCCAAAACTGAAAATAAGGTCTTCAAAAACCAGATCCCGGAACAACTCGACCAATTCTTCCTTGCGGTGTTCCAGATATTCGACTCCGGCTTTATTTCGGACCAATATTTCTAGAGTTCGTTCACCGGTCAACTTATATTTTGCCTCAGTCAACCAGCCGTTAATTCCGGGGAACTTGTCGGCCGCGGCTTTCACCAAACGCTCCCAGTGACCATCGATTCTTTCACTTAAGGAAGGTAGATCTTGGAAATAGATGACCTTCAACCGGACCCTGGCGGAACCTAATGTTAAGAAACCAACGGCTGCCTCCAATTCCCTGGTCTGTTCCGAAGTTAATTTATTTTTGAGTAACAATGTGATTTGCCAGGTTTCTTTGGCGGTATCCACCAATATCTCTTGGATCCTGCCTTCTTCCAAGATCGGACCAATCGGAAAAGAAAAGGAGATCTCTTCGATCCCCTGAAAAACCTTTAATGATCGATTGTCAGGTTTAATAATGTATTGCCCTGCCATTATGCACCCCAGGTTATTAATAAAATTAGAAGACAGAATACAGAAGTCTGAATATAGAATACAGAAAACAGAAGTCTGAATACAGAATATAGAAGTTAATAGACAGAAGTCAGGAGACAGTAGTGCAGGTGTGACACCGAAGAATATCCCATAGGTATTTCAGAGGGGAGCATTTGCCGGAGCCTTCTGTCTACTGTATTCTCTAAAGTTACAAATTACTTCCCAGATACTCTTTGACTTTCGTGACAACTTCAGCCAAAGTCCAGCGTTCTTCGGCGCCGGTTTGTCGATATTTAACTTCAACTTCGCCTTGGGCGAGACCCTTAGGGCCGATAGTGATCCTGACCGGTATTCCGATCAAATCGGCGTCTTTAAACTTGACACCCGGTCGTTCGTTACGGTCATCCAATAAAGTTTCGACTCCGGCGTCATTAAGCTGCCGGTATAAATCTTCCGCCACCGGTAATTGGTCGGCGCTCACCGAGACTACATGGACCTGGAAAGGAGCAATGGCAAGAGGCCATTTGATCCCGTTTTCATCAAAATGTTGTTCGATGGCGGCGGCCATAGTCCGGCTGACTCCGATTCCGTAACATCCCATGATGATCAACTGACTTTTACCCTGTTCGTCTAAGAAAGTCGCGCCCAAAGCTTTGCTGTATTTGGTCCCCAATTTAAAGATCTGGCCCACTTCGATACCCCGGGCGTCATGAAGCCGCCCCTGGCAATGGGGGCATTGCTCACCGGGTTTGACCGTTCGAAGGTTGGTATAAGTAACTTCCGGAAAGTCGCGTAAAGGCTCAACATTAACCAAATGATATCCTTCCTGATTGGCCCCAACCACTGCATTATGCATTTCTTCAACCAAGTTGTCGGCATAAATTGTGATCTTGGCATCAAGTCCAACCGGACCCACAAAACCCACGGGCAGTCCAAACTGTTGATTGATCTCTTCCGGTGGCGCCAGATATAACTTGTTGCCGCCAACCAAGTTACCCAGCTTAATCTCGTTCACCTGATCGTCGCCCCGGACCAATACGGCTATATATCCGGAGTCGGTCCCATAAAAAAGGGTTTTAATAGTATCTGCCGGTTTAACTTTTAAAAAGTCGGATACTGCCTCAATGGTTTTTTGGTTGGGAGTCGCGACTCTTTCCAGCTCTTTAACGGAACCGGCCGCCTCCACCTGAACCTGGGAAGTGGCCTTTTCAATATTAGCCGCATAATCGCAGTGGTCACAATAGACGATTAAAGCCTCGCCGTTCTCCGCTAACACCATAAACTCTTGGCTGGCGTTACCGCCAATAGCCCCGGAGTCGGCCTCCACCGGACGGAACTTCAAGCCGCAACGGCTAAAAACACGGGTATAAGCCCGATACATAGCCCGATAGCTTTCTTCCAAACCCGTTTCATCAATATCGAAGGAGTATAAATCCTTCATAATGAATTCACGGCCGCGCATCAACCCGAACCGGGGCCGGATCTCGTCCCGGTATTTATTTTGAATCTGGTAGAGTCTTAAGGGCAGATCCCGGTATGAACGGACATCTCCCTTAACGATGGTGGTCACAATCTCTTCGTGAGTTGGTCCGAGACAAAATTCCCGGTGATGCCGGTCTTCCAGTCGAAACATTTCCGGGCCGTAAACATCCCACCGGCCGCTCTCTTTCCAGATCTCCGCCGGTTGGACAATGGGCAGCGCCAGTTCCTGGCCGTCTTCCCGGTCCATCTCCTCTCGGACAATAGTCATGATTTTCCGTAAAACCCGCTGCGCCAAAGGCAAATAAGTATAAACCCCGGCCGCTGATTTTCGGATCATCCCGGCCCGAAGCATCAGTTGGTGGCTGATGATCTCCGCTTCCGCCGGAGTCTCTCTCAGTGTTGGCGCAAATAGGTTGGATTGTCGCATTAATACTCCTCCAATTATTTATCTAGATAAACAATACTAAACCTCTGTGCCTCAGTGTTTCCGTGGCAAATTGATATTGGCCACAGAGGCGCAGAGACACAGAGAATGAATACTCATATTATTTTTCCCAATTCTTCTTCCAACACTGCTAACACTTCCGACTCGGGGACCTTTTTAATGATTTCGCCCTTGCGGAAGATTAAAAATTCGCCTTTGCCGCCGGCTACGCCCAGATCCGCTTCTCTGGCTTCGCCGGGGCCGTTTACGGCGCAGCCCATCACCGCGATCTTGAGGGGTTTGTCGATCTTAGCCGCCATGGTTTCCACGGCTTGGGACAACTCTTCCAAGTTGACCTGGCAACGGCCGCAGGTGGGGCAAGATACCACCGTGGCTCCAAAACTGCGTAACCCTAGGCTTTGCAAGATTTCCCTGCCGGTCTCAACTTCCCGGACAGGATCACCGGTTAATGATACTCTTAAAGTGTCACCGATTCCCTGCCATAATAAAATCCCCAGGCCAACTGCGGAACGGATCGAACCTTTATACCAAGTTCCGGCTTCGGTGATTCCGATATGCAGTGGATAAGGACATTGTCCGGCTAGTGATTGATAAGCCGCAATCGTGGCCGGTACTGAGGACGCTTTTAGGGAGATTACGATATCGGTAAAATCGGCTGCTTCCAATAATTTGATATGTCGTAAGGCGCTTGCTACCATTGCTTCAGGAGTTGGACCGCTATATTTAGTTAATAATTCTTTTTCTAAGGAACCGGCGTTAACCCCGATCCTGATTGGAATCCCCCGTTCTTTGGCTTTAACGGCTAACAACTTTACTCGGGAACTTTCGCCAATGTTTCCCGGATTAATGCGAAGTTTAGCGATTCCGGCTTCAATGGCGATCAAAGCCAACCGGTAATCAAAATGAATATCGGCTACCAATGGAACCGGTGAATTTTGCGTAAAATAGGCCAAATTAACGGCTGCTTCCCGATCAGGGACAGCCAGTCGGACTATTTCACAGCCGGATTCGGCTAATTTAAGGATCTGTTTTAAAGTCGCCTTTTTGTCCCGGGTATCGGTGTTGGTCATCGACTGAACGCTGATGGGAGCTTGGCCCCCAATAGCAACCGAACCTACATTTACCTGGCGGCTGACGCGGCGTAATAAGTTTTGAGGATTAATAGTCTTCATTCTTTTAAGATTATATCATTCCTCCCCGGAGAAGTTAAGGAGGGTTTGTAAATATTAAGATCATTTTTCCATTGAGGATGAGCGGATTGGTTCGAGTGTTTTGGAGATGACCGGGATCGCTTTTGGCATTCCCAAAATCATCTAGCGCATCCCTAAAATCATTTTTTTCATCATCTGAACTATTTCGGGAAGAAGGCAAAATCTCTTGGCTTAATCGAAAAGTTTCTCTAGAGAAATTCTAAAATCTCTTGGCTTGATCAAGCGAAGATGGTTTTAAAACAAGTATGCGCTTTTGCGTAAATCTCCAACTCGTTGGGTAATTGATTGGAACATTTAACGAGTTTCGAACATATGCCGAAGCTTACGAGAAAGTATCCGATTATTTTAAGTTTTACAATAAGATTAGAATCCATGGGAGTATATTGGATATGGCTCCAGAATCCTTTTATCTAGAAAGTCGAAAAAAATCTATGAAAATTAAAGAGATAAGACTATAGTATCCAATGTTAGGGGGTTAACCCGCGCACTAACCCCGTATCATTATCGTATAATCCGCCAGCAAACCCGAACGGCTGGAACCCCGGATTCGTATCCAGCGTAACATTTCCAAACTCATCATAATCCATCCGTTGAATGACTTCACCAGTACTTACATTGATTATAACACGCGGTGAACCAAGGTGATCCGTAATAATCCGATATGTAACCCCACCCTTAATCACATAATCCGGCACATTAATTCCAGTCGCATAAACAAACCTTGCTACCACATTCCCACTTTCATCCAACTCTGCCACCGGATTGAGTTGGTCTTGATACAAGAACCCTTGCACCAACACCCCATTAACCTTCTTCCCAATCCTCCGGTTCTTCTAGTCTATCACATAAATGTCTTCGTATGCCAATAGCCGCGGGTCATTCTCAAACATCCTTGTTTTTCATGACTTTAACCCATCCTGGGTCATAGGTAAACCCACACGGCTATGAAATACGATCAACCCCCGCTAAAGAGGGGCTGGCGGGTCTATTATTTCCAGGTCGGTTTTGGTGTCTCGTTTTAAGCCATGATGCTCTTTTTGTTTCAATACATAGGTTACGACCCTTGATAAACTGGATTTATCAATACTTAAACAACCATGTGGATGTGGTCTTCCGTATTTCCAACGGCTAATAGAGCAGTATCGAATTTCTTACATTTTGCTTGGATTATGTTACAAACCGCTCTTTCGACAGCGGGAGATAGATAAGGTTCTGAATTTTTTGTTCTCCAAACCA
>JAAYEK010000176.1 GCA_012728785.1 Bacillota bacterium
AACCGAATAGCCGCGAAGCCTTTTCGCTACCAATAACCAATTGAGATAAGTCCCTACTAAAAGCCCGATAGCGGTCCAGGCCGCATCGCTTAAACCGAACCAATAGGCTACTCCCGGCAGTCCCATTAACAGCCACCCGCTCATATCGGAAGCCTCAGCCCCCATGGCTGTAATCCAGGGACCGATCGATCGGCCTCCGATTAGATAATTTTCACTGTTTTGATTGGCGCGTTTGATGTAATACACTCCAATCCCGATAACCACTGCCATATAGATACACATCGCCATAAAAATCTGTGCTTTTCCTCCGTCCATTCCTTTCCTCCTTAACATATTCTTAATTAATGATAACGATTGTATAATCATACCAAAAAAATTGATACTTTTCAATTGACGCCTCTTGTCCAAGTTCGCAAGGAACTTACCGCTTCATCGGACTGCCTATTGGAAAAAACTCAGCCATAATCAAATGTGTAGTAACAACTAATTCGGCAGAACCTTGCAATATTTTAAGACATCCGCTACAATATAGATACAATGTTTATTCGAACTGTTGTTGCTAAGAATTTCCAATATGTCCAACTGGTTCATAATTACCGTGATCCGAAGACAGGCGTGTCTAAGCCAAACATTCTTTATAACTTCGGACGGGCTGATCGGTTAGACTTAATGATGATCCGCCGTTTGATCAGGAGTCTATCCAAGCTGCTTCCACCCGATGAGGCCGCTTTAATTTGCCGTCAAATAACTAATTCTGATTTACCGAGTAAGGGCAGGAGGAAATCACCAACCTCCACTGTTAATTAAACCCGCTACTGAATTTTCCAAAACTACCTCTGGGATCTTAGGTTTCAAAAATAACAAAACCCATACGCTTTTTTCACCCATGGAGCCTATTTGACTTTTTAATTGTGGCTTTAGTTCTATTTACTCTTTTCTAATCAAACTATCAAAGGAGCCCTCTAGATGAAATCTATGCTTGAACCAAAATTTGATGAACTCTTTCAATTTGCGCGGCATCTTGCCGCCGAACATCACGCTAGTTCCCCCAACAGCAGCTGTTATTTACTACGGAAAGCTTTCTCCCGTGATCTAAAAAAACTTAACCGAATTTCCCAAAGCTACAAAGCGGTGCTCGATCAAAAAATTCCGTTACCCGCAGCTGGTGAATGGTTAGTTGATAATATTTATCTAATCAACGAACAGGCCCAATTCATCCGAAGAAACTTTCCCAAAAGTTATTGCAAAAAACTGCCGACTTTAGTCAGCGGCTCCAGCAAAGGCCAGAAACGAATCTACCTAATAATTTTAGAATTATTGAAACAAACTAACGGCCGCTGCGACCCGGAGATGTTAAAAGGTCTCTTATGGGAGTATCAAACGGTTCAACCCCTGACAATGGGCGAATTATGGGCTGTGCCGCTAGTTTTCCGAATCGCGATTATTCATAAATTAAGAATCTTGTTTGAAAAAGTCAATCAAGATGTGCTACCCCTCAAACAAGCCAATCTTCTTTCAAAACGGATCAGGCCCCTTCTCAGCGATATTTCCAGTACAGTCAACCGCTGCATCCAAATGATCGAAGGGTATCTGGATTTATCCAATCCAACTGTCCTGATTTATCTGGCTAAATATATCAGAGAGCGGGTGGAATCCAGTTCCCTAAACCGCTGGTTGGAAGCGCGTACCGCTACGCACAACCTAAGTTTAGTCGAATTGATCGAAGATGAGCAACGGCGCCAATCCCAAAATAGGGTCTCCGCAGGGCAACTCGTCACTAGTTTACGACAGATTTCCCATATTATCTGGGACCTCCATTTTGAGGAATTATCTTTAGTTGATCAAACTTTACGCCGGGATCCGGCCGCAGTTTATCCCAAGATGGATTTCGCCAGCCGCGACACCTTACGTCATGTATTAGAGAACCTAGCCAAACATTGGCATCTGCCGGAACAGATCCTTGCCGAGCAAATTGTGAAACTAGCTGACAACGCCGGCCAAAACCCATCTGAACTAGAGGTAACCAAACATGTTGGTTACTATTTAATCGATGAAGGGCGCTGCCAATTAGCCAAAGCCTTAAAAATCACTAAAAGTTTAACTTATCATACCCGTGAAAAGTTAACCCGGCATCCCAATCTTATTTATTTTAGCGCCTTAATAGCATTTGCCGGATTTGCTTTTTATGCAATCCTACAGTTTATTGCCCAACTCAGACCCCAAGGAGCAGCTTGGCTTATACTTGTATCGGCCTTGCCGGCGCTAATCTTAGCAGGAGAATGGGGAGTTCGGCAACTTCATTTTTTAGTGACAATAATCTTTCCACCGCAACGCTTACTAAAAATGGATTTTCAAAAAGGCATCCCTAAAGAATATTCAACTATGGTTGTTGTTCCCACTGTAATAACCAGTTCTGCCGCTGTCGAAAGTTTAGCCCATAAACTGGAAATATATTATCTAGCTAATCAAGACCCCCACATTTACTTCGCCTTATTAACCGATTTTGCCGACGCTGACCAGGAAAATCTTTCGGGCGAAGCCGAACTGCTTCAAGAGACGGTCGCGAAAATTGATGAGTTAAACCGTAAATATTCAGACTCAAACAACACCCGGTTTTTCTTGTTTCATCGTAAACGTCTTTGGAACGAATCTGAAGAAAAATGGATGGGCTGGGAACGGAAAAGAGGGAAACTAGCCGAGTTCAACGCCTTGTTATGCGGTGAAAAAAACTCTTCCTTCTCTCATATCCATGGTAATGTTGATCTTTTACCAACTATCCGCTATGTAATTACCCTGGATACAGATACTCAATTACCAAGAGACTCGGCTAAAGGTCTAATCGGTGCCTTGGCTCATCCCTTAAATCGACCGGTGATTGATCCCAACACTAAAAAGGTCGTCCGTGGTTATGGATTGTTACAGCCTAGAATTGCGATCAGCCATAATAGCGCCAACCAGTCTTTTTTCGCTCGTGTATTCGGAGGGCAGTCCGGAATTGACGCTTACAGCGGCGCAATTTCAGACCCATACCAAGATTTGTTTCAACGCGGTATTTTTACCGGAAAGGGCATTTATGACACTCGTGTCTTCCACAATATTTTATGGGACCGGATTCCCGAAAACATGGTTCTTAGCCACGATTTACTGGAAGGAAGTATGGTAAAAGCCGGGCTGGTCACAGATATCGAGCTGGTAGACGATTATCCGGCGACATATCTAAACGCCCTGGAACGAATGCACCGATGGGTCAGGGGCGACTGGCAACTGCTACCCTGGCTTGGCGCTAAGGTTAGTAATCGCTTTGGCAAAAAAATTGAAGTAGGCCTTGATTTAATCTGCCGTTGGCAAATGATTGACAATTTACGCCGCAGTTTGTTAGGCCCATCCAAACTGATTATTATCGGGGTGTTGTTGTTTAATTGTAACCGCTTAACGATGCCGGGGTGGCCGTTAATTACGATCGGCGCCAGCCTGTGTTTTGGTTTCATAATTAACTTGTATAATGGGTTTAAGTCCGGATCAGTATTGACCCATCATTTTATCAGACCGTTATTTAGTTTTGTCGTTTTACCACACTATGCCCTAAAAATGATTGATGCGATCATCCGGACCCTTTACCGTTTGTATGTCTCCCACCGTAAACTGCTGGAATGGGTAACTGCTGAAGAAACCGGAAAACAACTGCCTACTTCATTCTTGGGAATATTTAACAAGATGTTGGCTAGAGAAGGGTTGGTCTTAGTTGTCAGCGCCGTATTATGGGTTGTTTCCGGCAACATTTTTGCAATCACACTGCCGCTGATCTGGCTTAGCGCTCCGATTTTGGTTCATTTGATCAGCCGCGAACTTAAGCCCCGTTATGAACAACTTGATACCGCCGATCAAAAATACTTGCGGGATATTACTTGGCGAACTTGGAAGTTCTTTCAAGAGACTGTTACTACTGCGGATCACGATTTGCCGCCTGATAATCTACAAATAGATCCTCCTAACGGGTTGGCGCATCGCACCTCTCCAACCAATATCGGCCTATATTTAGGCGCGGTTGTTTCCGCATTTGATTTTGGTTATCTAAGCCTTACGGAGATGCTGAAACGCCTGGGACGGACCGTTGCTACTTTGAAAAAACTGCCCCGGTGGAACGGCCACTTTTATAACTGGTATGCTACCGACACGTTAGAACCCTTACAGCCAATCTATGTATCCACTGTAGACAGTGGTAATCTCGTCGGGTACTTATTAGCGGTAAAACAAGGTATCTTAGCTTGTTTAGAAAAACCGGTAATTGACCGATCAGATCTTCTCGGGCTGTTGGATATGGCCCAATGGGAAGAAAAACAATTCAGCCGGTCTTTGGGGTCGCTCCAACGTCAATTAGAAAATTATGTAGCTAATCCGCCCACTACCTGGGAGGAATGGTACCGAAGTTTAAACCTATTACAAGAATCGGTTTCCCAAAGTATCGAAACTCGAATGGCAATCGAAAACCTGGTTCAGGAATTAGAGCTGCTTTTACCTTGGCTTTCAAATATTGATGATCCTAGGCAAGCCGGCTTGACCCATGAACCCATCGGTAGCCTTAAAGAACTAGCAATTAAGATGGAGACGGTTCTCCAAACTAACCTGGAGACTATTAGTAATCCAGCGGACCAACTGATTGCCGCCGCAACAAGTCTAGCTGATGAACTAGACCGGCTCGCTTCGGAACATGATTTTAGCCTTTTATACGATAACAAACAGCGGTTTTTTACCATCGGCTATCATGTTTCCGATAAAAAACTTGATAGTTCCTTCTATGATTTATTTGCTTCCGAGATACGACAGGCCAGTGTTGTAGCGATTGCCCTTGGACAAGTCCCTATGGAACACTGGTTCGCTTTAAAACGAACCATGACTTCAATCAAAAATGCACCTACCTTGGTCTCTTGGACCGGGACCATGTTTGAGTATTTCATGCCGCTAATCCTGATGCCTAACTATCCTAATACTTTATGGGATTTGACGTACCGGATGGTAGTGCGAAAACAGATCGCTTACACTAGAAAGAAAAAGGTCCCTTGGGGAATCTCCGAGTCGGGCTATAGTCTTCAGGATTATAATCATAATTATCAATATCATGCTTTCGGTGTACCGGGCTTAGGGTTAAAACAAGGCTTGGAAAAAGATTTGGTGGTCTCGCCATATTCAACTGTTTTAGCAGCCCTTCAAGAAAAACGCTTATCAGTAAAAAACTTAAAACGGCTCGAACAATACCAAGCGTTGGGGATTTATGGTTTTTATGAAGCAATCGATTTTACCCCGGAACGATTGCCCAAAAACAGTTCCCAAATTATCGTGAAAAGTTACATGGCCCATCACCAGGGAATGATTATTAACGCCATTGCCAATCTTTTGTTTAAAAACTGCTGGCAAAGACGTTTTATCAGCGAACCCCGAATTGAGGCTACTGTTCCTTTGTTGCAGGAAAAAGTTCCCACCCGTGCCTTGCTTGTTAGCCAACCCAAGAATCTCCTCCTTTTGCATGGCATGGAGGACCAACCAATTGAGCTGCGTACCTTTTATCAGGCTAACACGTTCTTGCCTGAGGCGCGTTTTTTATCAAACGGCCGTTATTCGGTGATGATTTCTAATTCAGGCAGCGGTTTTACCAAGTGGAAACAGCTGGCTTTGACGCGCTGGGTGGAAGACCCGGTTAAAGACGCTACCGGCCCGTTTTATTACATCCGTAATTTAAATAAAGATCAGGTCTGGTCGCCAACATACCATCCCTGCCGGGTTGAAGCGGAAGATCTGAAGATGGAATTTTCTTTGGGCAAAGTTACTTTTTCCAGGACCGACGGAGATATCCGCACCGAAATGCAAATTATGGTGGCGCCGGATATAGATGCGGAAATTCGTGAAATAAGTTTGACCAATCATAGTAATGAACCTTGTTTGCTGGAAGTGACCAGTTTTTTAGAGTTGGCGTTAGCCCCCCATGAGCAATTTCAAGCCCATCCGGCGTATAGCAGATTATTTATTGAAACTGAGTTTATACCGGGATTAGATGTCTTACTGGCCCATCGCCGGGACGATGCTCAACAGTCCGGGCCATATCTGGCATATATGATGAATATGGACGGGAACCCAGTTGGCGCTTTGGAATATGAAACGGACCGCGCCGGTTTTATTGGCCGCGGCCAATCAGTAAGTATTCCGTATGTGGTCCAGACCGGACTTCACCTTTCAGGTACTGTCGGCGCAGTATTGGACCCTATTTTCAGCCTACGGCGCCGGGTGGACCTTCCGGGTCATCGTAAAGCGCGGTTTTTCTGTATCACTGCCATTGCCGAAACCCGCGAAGCAGTTCTGGATATCTGTCGCAAACTCCGTTACCCGTTTCAGATTTGGCGGACAACCGATCTCACCGTAGCCCAAATGAAGCTGGAATTGAACGAACTAGGCATTTCCCCGCAACAAGCAAATATTTATCAATGGATGGCTTCTCAATTAATCTATTTCAATAGCTACCACGAACAACGGATCTTTGCTGTGAAGCGGAATATTAAAGGGCAATCCGGATTATGGCCTTACGGTATCTCCGGAGATTATCCCATAGTTTCAATTAATTACAACACCAACTCTCAAATCGGTCTGGCTGATACCATGCTAAAAGCCTTAAAATATTGGTCAAGCATCGGCCTCACGGTTGATTTGGTCTTCATCTGCCGCGAAGCAGACGGTTACAATCAGTCTAACATTGAAGAATTAAGAAAAACAATTGATGCCCATACACAAAACGAATCCTTTTCTGAATTGGCGGCCCATATTTTTACCCTATCCTATAATCAATTGCCTGAAGATGACCGAAATTTGATAGCCGCCGTCGCTAAGATCCAACTCGATACCGGACGGGGAACCCTAATCTCCCAATTGATCCCGAATATCGAAAAACAGGAGCTGCCGCCGGCATTTCCGGTTAAGTCACCCTTGGAAAGTTCCTATAGTTTTACCGCGCCCAACCCTCCTGAAGATTTGCTCTTCTTTAACGGCTGGGGCGGTTTTAAGCCTGACGGATCGGAATATCTAATCCATATTAAGGCAAATGATTTACCGCCTCAGCCTTGGATTAATGTCATCGCTAACCCTCGGTTCGGGTTTTTACTGTCCGAATCAGGAGGCGGATATACTTGGGCCGAAAACAGCCGGGAGTTTAAAATTTCCCCTTGGTCGAACGATCCGGTGCTTGATCCTCCGGGAGAAATTTGTTATTTACGGGATGAAGCGGACGGTCTGCTTTGGTCGGCAACACCATTGCCGATCTGTAATAATGAGCTGTACACTATCCGTCACGGTCAAGGATACAGCATTATCTCCCATAAATATCGAGAAATCGAGCATGAAGCCTATTATTGGACGCCTCCGGACGACCCAGTGAAGATCATTGAACTAACTTTAAAAAACAGCAGCGCCGAATCCCGGAAACTTGCAGTAACCTATTATTTAGAATGGACCCTCGGGGTTGACCGGGAAAAAACACAACCCCATATTGTCACCGAGGTGGATAGTAATTATGGGGCCCTTTTGGCGCACAACACCTATCAAGACAACTTTCACGACTATTATGGATTTTTGGATCTCTGGACCAATCATCCGGTAATTGAACGTAGCTGGACCGGAAACCGCCACGGATTCATCGGACGAAACGGCAGTCTATTCCAACCGGCGGGGTTGGCAGCGGTTTCACTGGACAATCGGACCGGCGCCGGTTTCAATCCTTGTGGCGCAATCCAACTAAAAATCGATCTCAAGCCTAATGAAGAGGCGGTCATTTATATCTTAGTCGGAGCTGCCCCAAACCGGATCGCCGCCCAACAATATTTACAGCGATACCGCAAACGGAATGTGGCGCTCCAATCCAGAAATGCCGTGACCGGCCTTTGGAATGACATCTTAGGTCAAGTAGAGGTAACTACTCCCGATCCGGGTTTTGACTTTTTAATCAACCGCTGGTTGGTTTATCAAACCGTAGTCTGCCGTTTCTGGGCGCGTTCGGCATTTTACCAGTCGGGCGGGGCTTATGGATATCGGGACCAGCTACAGGATAGTTTGGCTTTACTCCATACCCGACCGGATTTGACCCGCAGTCAAATTTTACTTCATGCCGCCCATCAGTTTCAGGAGGGTGATGTCCAACACTGGTGGCACCAAGAAACCGGGTATGGTATCCGGACCCGTTATTCCGACGATTTGCTTTGGTTGGTCTATACCGCCTGCCGTTATGTTGAACATACCGGGGATGATCGCATCTGGGATGAAACAGTCCCCTTTCTTAGCGACGCTCCGCTCCAACCGGGCGAGAATGAACGTTACACCAAAACTAAGGAATCAAATGAAAAAGCCAGTCTTTACCAGCACTGTATTAGAGCGGTTGAACGGGCTTCGGTTTTTGGATCCCATTCACTGCCATTGATTGGAGGCGGCGACTGGAATGACGGTTTTAATAAAGTGGGCTTAAAGGGCCGTGGGGAAAGCATCTGGCTGGCATGGTTCTTATATGCGACCCTTGAAAAATTTATCCCGGTTTGTTTAAGCCAAGGCGATCAGGAACCGGTAGAAAAATACCGCTTAATTATGGAACAAATCGTTTGGGCTTCGGAAAACTGTGCTTGGGACGGACAATGGTACCGGCGGGCCTATAATGATCAGGGAGACCCTCTCGGCTCAGTCAACAATTCCGAGTGTCAAATTGATTGTATCGCGCAAGCCTGGGCGGTAATCTCCGGCGCCGCCCCGGCCGATAAGGCTAAGACAGCTATGTGGTCTTTATATCATCGGCTGGTCTTGCATGATAAAGCGATCATCAACTTGTTAACCCCTCCCTTTTCCCAGACCCAACCAAGTCCCGGATATATTCAAGCCTATCCCCGGGGAGTAAGGGAAAATGGCGGCCAATATACCCATGGCGCTGTTTGGGCCATTATTGCCTGGGCGAAACTGGGCGAAGGGAATCTAGCCGGCGAACTATTTAGAATGCTCAACCCAATCTATCATACTCAAACCCAACGAGAGGCCCAAACCTACCGGGTTGAACCTTACGTAATGGCTGCCGATGTTTATTCTGCTCCTCCATATGATGGCAGAGGCGGTTGGACTTGGTACACCGGTTCTGCGGGTTGGATGTATCAAGCCGGCCTGGAATGGATCTTAGGCATCCAGCGCCAAGGGGGTTTTCTAATACTCAAGCCGTGTATTCCGGAACATTGGCCGGAATATCAAGTAAATTATCGGTTTGGAAAAACCCTTTACAAAATTACGGTTAAAAACCCTCACCAAAAACAGACCGGGTTACAAAGCCTGGTACTGGACGGGGCAGCGTTGAACCCAGAAACGGCTCGGGTCCCGCTGGAAGACGACGGGAAAACCCACCGGGTTATAGCGCAACTATAAAATAATCTTAGGGCGGCCTAAATTTAGCCGCCCTAAACAGACGGCACATAATGATGGTCAATAGTAATTACAGCACGATAATCAGGATTGATCTCGTGAATTTTAGCCCTGATCAGGTTTGCCAATTCCTGATCATTCCATTGAAAATCAAAGGGGACGACTACATCAAAAATGAGATTGGAATGGCCCACTCCCCAAACTACCCGAAAATCGTGGATACCGATCTCCGGCGAAATTTTTCCGATGATATTTTCAAGTGTCGCTTTCAATTGATTGGTTTTCCCATCATTGGTCGCTACGGGATCCAGATGAATGACCAATTTTATCCCCTGGTCTTTTAAAAAGTCGCGTTCAATATTGTCAATAAGGTCGTGACACTCCATGATATCCCGCTCGGCGGAGACCTCGCAATGCACTGAGGCGAAAATTTGGGCTACGCCATAACTATGTACCGTCAGGTCGTGGAGGCCAATAATATTGTCGTAACTCAGAATTTTTTGATAGATACTGTCTACCATTTCCTTGGTAGGCGCCGTGCCTAGCAGCGGATTGCTGGTATCCATAACTAGTTTTACTCCGCTTACCAGTATGAACAGGGCAACCGCAACCCCCATGTACCCGTCTAAATTGAAGCCGGTCAAATGGCTGACCGTAGCGGCCATCAATACCGCTCCTGTGGCTAATATATCGTTGCGGCTATCCGTCGACGTGGCGATTAGCGTTGTAGAATCAATGATTCTGGCAATTTTTCGATAGAACAGGTGTTGCCAAAACTTAATTAGGATCGATACTATCAGCGCCAATATAGTAATCAGGTTGAACCGGGTCGCTTGGGGATGAATTATTTTAGCGACCGAACTTTGAATTAGCTGTATTCCAAAAAACATGATGATAAAAGATACAATCAAGCCGGAGAGATACTCCATCCGGGCATGACCGTAAGGATGCTGGGCATCCGCCGGTTTGCCCGACATTTTAAAGCCTAGCAGCGTTACTACTGAAGAGCCGGAGTCGGAAAGATTGTTAACCGCGTCTGCGGTAATGGCGATGCTGTTAAAGAGCGTTCCCACGGTGATTTTGATCAAAAAGAGCAGGAAATTAGAAGCGATCCCCACCAACCCCGCGAACTTGCCATAGCTTTCCCGCACTTTAAAGTCGGATTTGTTTTGATAATCTTTCACAAACCACTTGATTAATAAATTGGTCATGATTACACCATTCCCCATGATAACTTTGATGCCACGGTTTCTTCTTACCGCAGAAGTGAAGGATCGGGGTGTTATTGATAATACAACCCATACTTTTAGGTTTTTCACTAAAATCCCTATCAGCGAACCATTTTATCCTTAGGTTCACTGATCCTGGCTTTAATACACTTCCATTTCCCCGAACGAAACCGGAGATAAATTACGACGGATCTGATATACTGATCCATCACCAAAGCAATCCAAGCGCCAGTTAGACCCCAGCCAAACCAGTTTACCAGTAAATAAGTCGCGCCAACCCGAAAAACCCAAATCCCCAAAATGGATGCATATAAGGGATACATCGTATCCCCGGCTCCCCGTAAAGCTCCCGCTAAGGTAAGCTGGGTCGACTGTCCCGGCTGGGCTAAAGCTAATATCTTCAAGACCGTGCCAGCCATGCCGGCCACCACTAAGTCGGAGGTATATAAGCGGGCTAAGGGATGTGAGAACAAAATAAAGATCAAACCCATGGCACAAGCTGTAACCATTGCCACTTTCCTTACTAAACGGGCATATCTTTCCGCTTTTTCAGTATCTTTCGCCCCAAGGCTTTGCCCAACCAAAGTGGTTGCCGCCACCCCAAATGCCATACTTGGTGAAAACGACAAACCGCTGATATTAAGGCCAATTTGATGGGCGGCAAACCCGGCGGTCCCTAGACCGGAAACAATTTTAGCAAATAACGTCAACCCGCTTTGCAATACAAACTGTTCCATTGCCGAAGGGAGGCCGATGGCAAAGATCTTTTTAATTATTCCCCAATCCACCCGGTAATTATCTTTAAAACCAATTTTTAGCTCCGATCGGCGCGAAAAATAGACAAAATACAAAGCGGCTAAGCAAGCGATTAGCCGGGCTAAAGTAGTTGAAACAGCAGCCCCGGCCACACCCCAACGGGGAAAACCCCATTTACCATAGATCAATACATAGTTTCCAAAAACATTCAATAAATTACTGCCTACATTATACGCCATTGGAATCCTGGTCTGTCCGGCCCCGCGTAAACAGGCGGAAATTCCCATCATCAACGCCTGAAAGATTAAACCTGAAGCCACTATCTGAAAATAAACCCGTGCCACTTTCAAAGTATCGGGACCGGCCCCCATAAATCGGGCAATGGAATTAGCGGCTAAAACTCCCAGAATACTTATGAACAAACCTAAAATTAAGTTGATGATAATAATCTGTCTGGTTACAGCTTTGGCCTTGTTAAGATTATTCGCTCCGACGTTCCACGCTACCAGCGCCGTCCCACCGATATTTACAGCTGCAAAAATCGCCATTAACAGCATAAAAGGTTGATTGGTAAGTCCAACCGCAGCAATTGCCGCCGGACCTAGTCGCCCTACCATTACCATATCAATCATACCGAATAAAGTCGACATCACTAGTTCGATAAAGGCAGGCCAGGTTATTCTGAGCATTTCGTGAACCATTGGATTAGCTTGATGACAACGAATTGTTTTTATCTTTTGGAACAAATTAGATTGTTTCAAATCTATTTCCTTCTTTACCTTTGATCCGGCATGCATTTTGAGCCATCTTACCTAATAACTCTTCAACTAAAACCTTTTCAGGTAATGAAAGTCCTTCAGCAATGAGCTCCTCCCAATCTTTCACGGCTTTATCAATAATCGGGATCACGTTTAAAGCCTTATTTGTGAGAAATACTTGATAAGCCCTTTTATCCATAACATCCACCTTTCGTACCACATAACCTTCTTTTTCAAGTTTTTTTATGGCCTTAGCAGTAGTCGCTTTGTCAATCTTCAAAAAATCTGATAACTCCTCTTGATTAATACCGTCTTTATCAAATAAAACCCTTAAAAAAAAATGTTGTCCACTCCCTATATTATAAGGTTCTAATCTTTTACCTAAGTAGTTTAACCGATACCGATATAAAATGGAAATCCATCGCCCAATTGAAGAACCACTGCTCATTTAAGATCATCCTTTCAAGGTTGACAGCCATCGGTAATATTTTTTTGAAATCAAAAATAAAACATTAAAGAGATTATAGTTCATCATAGCAAAATATAGTTGCATTTGCAACTATATCACCAACTTCAATTTAGCCTTTGTTTAAGTCAATGACTGGAATCAAAGTTACGATATGATTAATCTGATTTTTTGCTTGGATAATTTACTATCGTTATTATATGGAAATATGTTTTTAAAATGAAACAAAAAGTGTATAATATAAAAAAGTCACAGCAGCAGAGATCCGGTCAATCTAAAGGTTTTTATCTGCCCGGCTTACGGCAAATAATTCATTAGCAGTGCTAAGAAACAGTCTTACCGGATTGAGGTTTACATGAACCATATAAAAATATAGAGGTGCTACATGGATATCATTATTAGAGATCATTATGAAGCAATGAGTGATTATGCGACAGAGGTAATTGCCGGCTATGTTAAATCAAAGCCAGATTGCGTTCTCGGATTAGCGACGGGCGGTACTCCAATCGGAGTCTACCAAAGACTAATCCAAATGCACCAACAAGGTTTGGATTTTTCGCAGGTCAAAACTTTTAATCTGGATGAATACTATGGAATCGGAATGGATCTGGAAAAACCGTACAATTTGGATCAAAGCTATGCTCGGTTTATGCACGAAGAATTATTTAAACATATAAATATTAAAAAGGAAAATATCCATATCCCAAATGGTCTTACCAAAGAACCGGAGAGCTACTGCCAATGGTACGAAAAGCAGATAGAGAAAGTTGGCGGAATTGATTTACAGCTTTTAGGTTTAGGCCGGGACGGCCACTGGGGATTCAACGAACCCGGTTCGTCCCTTGGTTCAAGGACCAGATTACAGGCCTTAACTGAACAGACACTGGATGACAATTATGAAGCTTTTTATAAAAAGTCAAATATCCCCAAAGACCAAATGCCTTATTTTGCTATCACCATGGGAATCGGGACCATACTTGAGGCTAGAAATATTCTGATGATTGTTAAC
The DNA here is from genome assembly GCA_012728785.1 of Bacillota bacterium. Lineage (GTDB taxonomy): Bacteria > Bacillota > UBA4882 > UBA8346 > UBA8346 > JAAYHS01. The sequence continues at coordinate 13,645 of JAAYEK010000176.1, forward strand.
GGGGCCAAGAAAGCCGAGATGGTAGCAAAATGCCTCGAAGGACCAATTACTTCTCAAATCACTGCTTCAGCCATTCAACTGCACAGTGGCAGGATTACGGTTGTTCTTGACAAGGCCGCCGCTTCCCAACTTCAACATAGCAACCATTATGTTCATGTTGAAAAATTAAAACGTGATTATGGGTTATAAAAAACTAGCCAAAGGAGAATAACTATGAGCTTTTTGATGGGCGACGATTTTGAAACCGACTTCCTCGAAAAGTTATCCAACTTAGTCAAACAAAATAACTATATTAATCCGCAGCTATTTAGTAAATATGACGTAAAACGGGGCCTTCGCGATATTAGCGGCCAGGGGGTGCTGGCCGGACTTACTGAAATTGGCGAGGTCCATTCCTCGATCATGGATGAAAATGAGTTGATCCCAGTTCCTGGTGAACTGATTTACAGGGGTATCAGTATTAATGATCTGGTTAAAGGTTTCATCAGCGAAGAGCGTTTTGGTTTTGAAGAAATTAGCTATTTATTGCTTTTTGGCGCTCTCCCCAGTCAAAATGAACTGATCGGTTACAAACGATTATTAGCTGATAATCAAAAACTACCGGATGATTTTGTCCGCGATCTTATTTTAAAAGCGCCCAGCAAAGACATTATGAATGGTTTGGCCCGAAGCGTATTGGCTTTATATAGCTTTGACGATAATGCCGATGATATATCCATATTAAATGTGTTGCAACAATGTATCAGATTAATCGCCACCTTCCCCTCGATTGCAGTTTATGGTTATCAAGCTTTTTCACATTATCATGGAAATAGTAGCTTATTTATTCATAGTCCGCAACCGGAGTTGAGTACTGCCGAAAACATTCTTCACCTACTTAGACCGGACAGCGGTTACACTAAGCTTGAGACAACTTTACTCGATCTGGCGCTAGTGCTTCATGCCGAGCATGGCGGCGGTAATAATTCTTCATTCACAACCCACGTAGTCACATCAACCGGGACAGACACCTATTCGGTAATGGCGGCGGCTCTTGGTTCACTCAAAGGACCAAGGCATGGCGGTGCTAACATTAAGGTGATCCGGATGTTTAAAGATTTGAAACAACAAGTGAAAGATTGGACCAACGAACGGGAAATCGAATCTTACTTGTCTAAAATCCTTAATAAGGAAGCCTTTGATCGTTCCGGACTAATTTACGGTATTGGTCATGCGGTTTATTCAGTATCCGACCCCCGAGCTGTTATTTTAAAAAAATACGCCGCTCTCCTCGCCCAAGAAAAAGGATTGGAGGATGAATACAACCTTTATACCAAAGTGGAGAAATTGGCCCCGGAAGTAATCGGAAAAGTACGAAAAATGTATAAAGGGGTAAGCGCCAACGTGGATTTCTATTCAGGCTTTGTTTATAAAATGCTTAATATCCCACCGGAGTTATTCACGCCGCTCTTTGCCATTTCTAGAATCGTCGGTTGGAGCGCCCATCGGATAGAGGAATTGGTTAATGCCGGTAAAATCATCAGACCCGCTTATAAATGCGTTTGCTCTAGACGAGAATATACTCCAATGGCTAACAGATAATTATTCGAAAAGAGCCGAAATGATTGACTTTATTTGATTCAATCGTTTCGGCTCTTTAACCCGCAATCCGGTAAGTCTTTTAATTTTTTTTAAAGATTCTAAAACCTAAACCCATAAACAATACTAAATTTTGAGTAATTCACATAACGGTCATTAAAATCCTCATCGTTGGATGTTCTCAGACCACCATTAACTGTATAAAGTATTGCCCCCATGCTACGGTTGAAATTAAATCCAAAACCAACCGCTCCGTATATGCCGTTATCCAGTTCCCGGCCTTCATTTGCCATATTCTTATAGGAGTTATTCCCAGTATGCATATTATAACCTAATCTAGCGACAAAAAATGGAGCGGAATCTTCTTCATGGGGTAAGTAGACATAGATCACGCCATATAAAGGACTGAATTTAAAGTCCGCATCTTTGTAATCGGATAAACTCCGTTCCAATTGTGTTTCAAAACCGAAACCATACTCAATTATTCGGACTTGATAGGTACACTCATAACCAATTGTAAATCCAGCTTCCGTATCAAAACTTCGGGTATTCCTATCGTTATCGTCCCACCAATCGTCATCCATGGTTTTATATTTGCCTTCCATATCATAACCAATTATAATTTTATGACTTGCCATAGTCAGCGACGACACGACTAAAATCAAAGCCAAAGTAATAGTTAAAACTAACATTGTTCTTTTCATTCCTATGACTCCTCACATTATTGAAATAACCAAATCTATAAACTAAAATGTTACGTAACTATTATATATATTCAGCAACCTTCCCTTTCTTTTATCCATTCAAATTAGGCCAATACAGAGAAATATTTAAGATTAAATGCCGAATACACCCTTTTTCTCCTGTAGTTGGCTTCTTTTATTTTTCTATTTCTAATCCTTACCTCCTTCTATAATAGCCTTGAACCATATCTATATGATAGATCAATAATATTTTTTTGCCTTAAGATCATTTTATTCTGTCCATATATAATGGTAAGATGCCCAATTTACGGGTTGATTTGTACAGGCCTTTAATGTGATATCGAAAAAAAGAAACAATTTACTAAAATCGTTCCAGATTATTCACTGAGGTAATTTTTTGGTATGAATACGTCTTTCATTCCGGTAGAGGACTAGGATTGTTTTGATGCGACATAATCAATAATATCTTGAATACTCCTGATCTGTGAAATAATCGTCCCGTCGTTCGCCCGGTCAATCTTAAAGTTGAAGGTTTTTTCCAAAGCCACGATTAAATCTACGCTGTCTAAACTATCCAAGCCCAATTCTTCTAAAACCAATGATTCTTTAGTAATTGAAGCTTGATCGATTTCAAATTCGACCACAAATACATTTTTTACTTTCTGAAAGATTTCATTAGTATCCATTGTCATAACTCCTTAACAAAATAATTGAATTAATACCGCCAAAGGCAAAACTATTTTTCATAATCAGATTCGGTTTAACTTTTTTATATTCCTTTAAATAATTAATCTTCCCACACTTTGGATCGGGTTTTGATAAGTTTTTTGTAGGAACTAAATACCCTTTTTTCATCATTTCTAAACACACTATCAATTCAAGTGCCGCGCTCGCCCCTAATGTATGCCCCAAATGTCCTTTTAAGCTACTTACATAAGGAGCGTAACCATTTTTAGTGAAAACGTTTTCCAAAGCCGACGATTCTTCAGAGTCGCCAACAATCGTTCCGGTTCCATGAGCGTTGATATAGTCAACCTCCGCCGGAGAAATACCGGTATCTAAAAAAAGCCTTTCTATTCCCGCAGTAAGTTCTTTTTCAGTAACACGGGCCATATGTTCCCCACTGGAAAAAGTCGAAAAACCAACAATCTCTCCAAGTATTTTAACCCCTCTTTGTTTTGCGCTATCTTCGCTCTCTAAAATAAGAACGCCGCTGCCTTCTCCACATACTGTCCCATCCCGTTCTTCATCAAATGGTCTTGGGGTTTCATGTGGGCGATCATTAAAGTGAAATGAAGCCGCTTGTAACAGATCAAACGTCGCACTGGTTGTAACATGTAATTCCTCGGCGCCGCCACAAATCATTCCTTTTTGAAGACCAAATTTAATAGTCTCATAAGCAAAACCAATGGATTGGGCCGCTGAAGAACATGCGCTATTCGGGGATAGGACCCTTCCTTTGATATTAAACATACAAGCAATATTAGCGGCTGCCGTATGGGACATCACCTGAAAAAACTGACCGGATTTAATCGAGGATAAGCTTTTCTCCCGAATAAACCGACCGGTAAAATCATAGACGGATTTACTACTACCGGTAGTAGACGCAAAGGATACCCCGTAATCTCCCGAAATCAAATGTTCCCCGGTAAGTCCTGCTATTTCTACCGCTTCTTTAGCCGACAAGCAAGCGATGATCGAAGTCCTTCCCATATTTCTCCGTAGATCCCGCGGTATCTGTTTTTCATTTAAATCATCGGAAATTACACCGCCTACTTCACATAGGATATCGGTGATACTTTCTTTCCAACCATTGCCTAAATTTACAATACCGGAACGGTTAGCGAATATTCCTCCATTTAATGCTGCCACTCCGTTACCAAAAGGAGACAGAGCCCCTATACCGGTTATTACAACTTTATTTAATTTCATTAATTAGTTACCCTCGACCAAAAATCCTCCGGTTTAAAAATTTCTAAAGCCAAATTAAAACCGGACAGCATTGAGCCTAAAAAACCGGGATAAATTGCTTGTCCTACCATATATAATCCATTAATCGGGACTCGATGTTGGAACCCGTGAAAATTGACGGTTTGTTTAATCCCATAAGCGGAACCATTTATTGTTTTGGTATAGCGCTCAAATGACCAAGGTTTTAAATAGTCTAATAATAATGCTCTATTTTCTAAACCGGTTAACCCGGGAATTTGATTGAAAATATTATCCTCTAGTAAATCTAGTTTTTCCTTAGCTATTTCTTCTTTTAATTTGGCATCGTATGGTAATGGAACAGCATCACTTTCAATCAAAAAGCCGCATAAAACAAGACTATCCTCTGAATAATTGGTGGTTAATGCCAGAGTCAAGTTCAGATTATCATTATAATAAATATAATTATCAATTTCGATGTTTCGGTAATCTTTGACTGCATAGAATGCCACATATATACCAAAAGTGTTTTCAGCCTCTTCCAACCGTTCTTTATAGATTGGACGCAATTTTTCGGTTTTTATCTTTTCTAGTAGTAATTTGGGACTAAATGAAACGATGATATTCGAAGAATTATATTGAGACCCATTAGAGACCTTTATCCCGATAACGTTACGATGATCATCAATTATAATTTCAGCGACTTCTGAATTGAGAAAGAGGTCAACTCCGAACCTATTAAGCTCCCTCTTATAATTTGCTAATAAACGGTCAATTCCCTTTGCTGTGAAAAATCCCGGAGAACGATAAAACCCTCCTAGGACAAAAGCATGAACATCAAAGGGAACCTCCTCGCCTCTACTCCCGATTAAAAAATAGCTCAACGTTCCTAACAGTTCAATTAAACCCTTAGAAGCTCGAAATTGCTTCATCACATCTTGAAGTGAGAGACTTGTAGAACCAGTAAATTTAACTTGCTTGTTCCGGCTAGGTTTCAATTTTTTATTAAAATAAAAAGACTTTTCATTTACTTCGTTAATTAACTCAATATAATTATTAATTGCTTCAACATCGTCCGGAAAATAAGTCAACAAGCTCCTTTTAACCTTATCCAATCCTTTTGGAATATGATATTCATTGGGACCAACAACAACATTGGCTAAGCCGCTTTTATGCAATTGCTTTTCGACACCGTCAGTAAGATTTAAATACTGTAAAAAAGTAGCAATTACTTCTCCTTCGTCCATCCACCCACTAATGTGTAAACCTGGACTAAACTCGAATCCTTTTCGCTTGTAAGGCCTGATTAAAGGGGCAATGTCCCCATCTCTTTCAAATAAGGCGACTTTCTTGCCTTCTTTGGCAAAAATAAGGGCTGTAGTTAATCCACTAATACCGGAGCCAACGACGATCGCATCGTATCCATTTTTATTTATCGGGCTTTGATGATTAGACAAGAATTAGTTCCCCCAAATCCGGCAGAATTTAATAACATGATGCGCGGTTTTAGATCGATGGTCTCAGCCGCTATCTTTAAAGGCGGACTTCCTTCCTCTTGGGCTGAAAAATTAATATTAGGGGCGATAAAACCTCCTTGAGACATTAGCAGCCCATAAACTACAAGCCCTGCGCCTGCCATCCACATCTCATGCCCGGTCATTGATTTAACTGAAGATACCCATGGCATATCCGGCCCAAATACCTTATAGATTGCCTCGGCTTCTTTAAGATCGCCTATCGGCGTAGAAGTTGCATGAGCACTTATATAGTCAATATCACCAAGAGAGACTTTCGCCCGGTCAATCACATCTCGCATACAACGTTCCAATCCTTCACCGGAAGGTACCGACAACTTATATCCATCTGAAGAAAAAGAATACCCTAATACTTCGCCTAGAATATCGGCGCCTCTTTGTTGCGCCAAATCCATTCGTTCTAGGGCAACAATTGCCGCGCCTCCGCTAGGTACTAAACCATTTCGATCTTTATCAAAGGGACGGGAGGCCTTGACCGGATCTTCCACCAGTGTCGAAAAGGCTTCAGTGGCATCAAAACTACAGACCGACTTCCAATTGATCTCCTGAACGCCGCCACAAAGAATTCTTTCCTGTCTACCAGCGGCAATTAAGTCCGCTGATTGTCCAATAGCATGGCCGCCACTGGCGCAGGCGCCGCTAATTGTCCAACTAGCTCCTTGGGTCTGTAACAAGGTATTTAAATTAATAGTGACATGTGAGGTAAGGGACATAAAGATGCGGGTAGCCCCGACCGGGAGAGTCCTTTTTTCATTTTTAACAATCTCAATCGCTTCTGAAACTGGAATGGTAGTACTGTCGTTTCCTACAATCAATCCCGTCTGTGGGCTGCTCAGTTCTTCCGCGCTCCACCCGGCTTGAGTATAAGCGCTTACAGCGGCAGAATAGGCTTGTAAAGCTTCTTCAGCGAGAGTTCGAAGCTGTTTCTTTTTCAACTCCGGTTTAACAAACCCTTTTATTTTTCCCGTAAGCGGACTTCTAAAGCCCAGTTCAACCCGGACCGGATCCACTATAACACCCGAAACACCCCGCCGCAAGGAATCGGTAACCGTAGCCTGGTCCGAACCTAATGTCGATACGATTCCCATCCCCACGATTGCAACTCTATACATAAATCCCTCCATTAACGGCAATAACTTGTCCGGTTAGATAAGAAGCTCCGGGAGAACATAAAAAAGATACAACGGACGCTACTTCTTCCGGACTTCCCATTCTTTTCATAGGTATCTTAGCAATAATTTCATCAGCCGGTAGCTTGGCGGTCATTTCAGTTTCGATAAAGCCGGGGGCGACCACATTAACTCTGATGCCTCTTCCCGCTACTTCCATGGCCAAAGACTTACTGGCCCCAATAATCCCGGCTTTAGCCGCTGCATAATTACTTTGACCAGGAAATCCACTTTGTCCGGCAGTGGAAGAAATATTAACGATTGTACCTTTTCGTTGTTGCAGCATGTTAAAGACCACTTTTTTAGTGACATTATAATATCCTTTAAGGGTCGTATCAATGACATCTTGCCAATCCTTTTCTGTCATCCATACCAAAAGTGAATCTCTAATAATACCGGCATTATTTATTAGTACCTCGGGAACATCTTGCTCAAGCATCGGTTGAAGAGCCTTTTCCGTTTCCACATTGGAAGTAACATCAAAAGGAAGCAATACACAGTCAACACCTATTGCTTCCACTTTTTTTCTTAACTCCTCAGCGGCTTCGTGATTATTACGATAATTAGCCCAAATGGTATAGCCGTCCGCCGCTAACTTTAATGCAATACAAGATCCGATCCCCCGGCTTGCTCCGGTAATTAATGCTATTTTTTTTCCCATTTTTAATCCTTAACTATATTTCTGTACAATTTAATCCATTCATAATTATACTGTAAAGCTATTAGTTTTGCAAAGAAAAGCCTCGATGATTCAAATTAAAAACCAAGGATTTGATTTAAGATGTTAATTTTCCAAAATATCAGCGGTGGATTTCTCTTTAAAATTTGAATATTCCATTATAAAATGTTTACTAGTATTAATTTGGTCGAATAAAAACATTTTAGTGATAATGTTAGTACCATCCCATTCCTTAGGAGCAGTATAATAAACAGTAGTCATTTTTTTACCGCTCAGTGCGTAAAAATCCCCTTTTACAGGTAGATAGTTCTGTTTTTCTACCCAAAGTAATATTTTATGATAATTTGAAACTCTTCCTTTTGCTAACAATTCTAATGTATAACATTGTATCTCATCGGTTTTAGTTCCGTCGGAATTCATCCCGATCACCTGTTCCTCGCCAATTAACTTTGGAGTATATAAATCCCCATAACCTATTGCGGCTACATCCCCGTATGAAATTCCTCCTACCAGTCTTTGGGACGGGGTAATCCGAACCGGATTTTTGACATTGGGAATAATAAGTTTTATATTTTCACCGTCAATCACCATTTTCCGGCCTTCCATATTCGAAGGTTCCAAAAAAACCAAGGTTTCAAGTTTACCCTTACCCACACAGCCATTCATTATGGTTGAACCCTCATATTGGTCATTGATGTAATTATCAACCCGGATTGTCATTTCAAAACTATCACTGACTAAACGATGGTTATCAACAATACGGAGGATTTCTTCAGCTGGCGGCGGAGAACCAAAGGCGAAAGTGCCTATTAACAAAAACATTAAGGTTAACATAAAATAGTTAAATTGTTTCATCAATCAATCAACTCCTAAATCCATCGTAAAGCATCCGTTATGGAGAGTTTCCCTGCCCGGCGCGCGGGAATAAATGAAGCGATAATTCCTACCATTGAAAAAAGCAGCATACAAATGAAAATAGTAGTTATATCCGGACGGAAAAAAATTCTAAGAGGCTGCTCGGCACCACTGAGCAGCACCGGGAAACCGCCGATTAACTCCGTAAAACCAATAAACAGATAACAAAGCACCAGCCCTATAAAACCTCCAATCGCCCCCAACAACGAACTTTCCACAATAATAATTAAAGCTACCTGCATTCTCCTAGTCCCCTGCGCTCGGATTGTGCCAATCTCCCTAACTCTTTCGCTAATATTCATATTAATCGTGTTTGAAATTGTGAAAGCGACCATCGCCAGGACAATTAAGATTATAATTTGAAAAACAACATCATTCATTAGTTTTAGGCTTTGATAAAAATCAGCCAAAGCCTCCCAGTCCCGATATTCCAATTCGTATTTTTCCGCTATCTGTTTTATTTCGGGGTGAATTTTCTCCATATCTTCGGTTCTTTTTAAAAGAATAACGATTCTTTGGACGTTAGCATTAATACCTAACAGGTTTTGAATAACTCCAAGAGGTGTTAAAGCTGAAACACTATCCAATTCAGAATAACCGCTGTTGGTAATCGCGAGCAGCTCCAGATCAACGGCGTTGATCCCTCCATCTTTCATGTTTCCAATCAGCGTCAACACATCTCCAATGTCGGCTGAGAGCTTTTTAGCGACACCTTCTCCAATGATTAAGCCGTTAGCTGTTTCCGAAGTTAATACGGATCCTTTGATCAGACCTGAATAGGAATTAAGTTTTAATTCGTTTTTAGGTTCTCCGGCTTCTCCAAGAACAATGGCGGATTTTTCCCCCGAGGATAAGATCCCGTTGAACGCCATCCGGGTAGTAACTAATTCGACCCCAGGCAAGCTTCGCAATTCTTTTACGATCGGATTAACATCTTTGATTAAAAATTGGTTGGGATGATCATAACCGGATTCTAAAAAACCCCGGGCATATAATTGATAGTGACCGGTCCCATCACGAATCGTTGCTTCCCTCATTTGGCCCATGTTCCAATTAAAGAACCCCTGGGTTAAAAGGCAAGCGATCATTCCAATAATTGTAGGGACCATTGTAATTAGTGAACGGCGATAGTTTTTGGCAATATTTCTAAAACCTATTTTAAAATAAAACAATCAAATCCCCCTTTTAAAACCAGCGAAGCGCATCGACTATCCGTAGCTTGGCAGCTTTAAAAGCCGGGTAAAAACCTGCTAAAGCCGACGTTACTAAAAAAAGTATTCCTAATTGGAGAGTCTGGGTAAGATCCGGTTTAAAAAACGCAGTATAACCTCTAGCGTGTCCAGGAGGCGGTGGAATGGAAACACCCCCTAATGTATTTAAGCAAGCAGCCAACCCATAACCAGCTAAAATACCGACAAAAGCGCCGGTTAACCCAATTAAAAAGCTTTCCGCAATAAAAAGTTTCACAACCTGAAGTCTGGTTGTCCCAAACGAACGGATAGTCCCAATCTCCCTGACTCTTTCCTGCATGGTAAGGTTCAAAGTATTGGTTATCGAAAATATGACCACCAATACAATAATCGTCATTATTAAGACATATACTAAGTCATAAAACAATTTGGGTTGAGTATATTGAATCCCTGCCAACCGCTGCCATTCGCAATATTCCAAGTCCAATTTATCACATATTTTTTTGAGCGTAGGTTTGATCTTTTCCAAGCTTTCGGTCTGATTAAGTAATAGAATAATCTGGTCCACCGAATCCGGAATATTAACCAAACTTTGAATAGTGTTCAAATTAGCGAATAGGGCCACCTGATTAAAACTTTTAATTTGGCCTTCTATTATGCCGGATACCTCAAGGTCAATCGCATTAATTCCACCGTCATTCATTGCTGACATTAAAGTGACGATATCACCAACCCCGGCATTTAACTTTCGGGCAATACCACTACCGATAACAACCATAAAGGGGTTTTCATCCTTTAGAAAGGAGCCTTCCTTGAGGGTACCCAAAGTGTTTAATCCCTGTTCTTCTTGGAAAAATCCTGCATTGCCCATAAAAACCGTATCTTTTTCACCAGCTGATACTATCCCTTGAAACTCAAGCTGAGGAGCAGCTAATCTAAGCTCCGGAATCTTACTAAGTCGCTGAAGAACGGTGTCCACATCTGTTATCAGGTATCGATATGGTTCTTCATTGCGATGTTCTAGATAACCTTTCCGGTAAATCTGAAAATGCCCCAAACCACCGTTGATTAATGATTCTTGCAGCCCCTGAAGGGTATGGGACATAAACCCTTGGGCCAACAAACAAGCACTGAGCCCAATTACCACCGTTAATATGGTTTTAACCGAACGCCGCCAATTTTTTAAAAGATTACGAAAACCTAACTTTAGATAAAATAACATTTTTCCTTTTTCCTAATGGGTTATTTCGCCGTCTAAGATATTTATGATGCGCTTAGCGTATTTGGAGACCATTTCGTTATGAGTTGAAAAAAGAAAAGTTACCTTATGCTTTGCATTTAATTCAACTAATAATGAAATAATTTTGTCACCCGTTTTAGAATCCAAATTGGCAGTAGGTTCGTCCGCTAAAATAATATCCGGGTCAGTCACCAGCGCTCTGGCAATGGCCACTCTCTGCCTTTGACCGCCGGAGAGCTCATCAGGGCGGTGTTTAAGATAATCAAGCAGTCCAACGGATTCGATCGTGTGTAAGACTTTTTCACGGTCAACTTTCCCCCCACGGATCATTAAGGGATATTCAACGTTCTCATATACATTTAAAACCGGCATTAAGTTAAAACTTTGAAAGATAAACCCAATATGTCTATTTCTAAAAATTGATAATTCTTTGTCTTTCATATTCCGGATTTCTCGGCCAAAAATTTCTAAACTGCCTTCGGTCGGAAGATCCAAACAACCGATGATATGCAGCAAAGTGGATTTACCGGCTCCGGATGGTCCCATCAAAGCGATAAAATCACCCTTGTCAATGTCCAAATTAACATTCTTCAAAGCGGAAATCTCCACTTTATCCATTTTATATATTTTTGAAACATCCTTTACCCTAATCAACATTGTTCCCCTTTTGTTATGCTCTTCGTAAACGAAAACAGCTGTTCTTGTTGTCTCTCTTCTTCAAGAGTCTCCTTGATAGCTTGATATGCTTGATTACGCAATTTGATAATCTCTTCTTGTTGGTTATTTTGATACTTATTGTTCCCCGGGTAAATTGGTTCAAGCAGGATCAGCTTGACCCGGCTCGGAGAAATAAGACGCTTACCTGGTGGTAACAGTTTTTCCGAACCCAAAATGCAAATGGGTTGAATCGGAAACCCAGTTTGCGCCGCAAGAGCGAAAGCCCCGTTTTTGAAGCGCCTCAATCGTCCATCCCGGGAACGGTGCCCTTCCGGCCAAATAATTATCGAAGTGCCCAAATGCAGGAGCTCAGCGCTTTTTTGACTAACTTTTTCCCAACCTTCATTGGCATCGATATATCTAGCCAAACGCATGCACAGACCATAAACGGGAATCTTAAAAGGCCAAGTAGTAATGAAACTGGCATCGATTAAAAGCGCCCCGAAAAAATAGGGGTCAATGGCCGAGTTATGATTGGCAACAAAAATAGCGGGTATCGGAACTTTCTTTGTCCGGGATTCGACTTGAACCGGGGCTAAAAAAGGGATGATTTTAACTAAAATCCATCCATATAAACTAATAGCCCGCCTGATTATGAAGTCTATGGGACGTCTTAAAAATACGATGTATAATAAAAGGTATCCTGGAAGCAGGGCAAAGAATAATATGGTCACAATTATAAACCCTATCCAAAGATAAATATTTACTAGTAATTGTTTCATTTTCCCGCCAAAATTTATTATTGGTAATGGTAAAGGTCGATCTTATTCTGCTTAAGTACCCGGATTATCTCTTTTAAGGCGAGTACCGTCGAATCTCGCTCTTTTTTACTGCAAGGCATGATCGCATCGTGAAACAAGATAATCGATGGCGACTTAATTTTTTTCATGATACCGGCCACTATTTTTCGGTATGAACACTTAGTATCCCAAGACTTAAGATCCCACATTACCGGTATTAAATCTAGTTCTTTGGTAACTTTACTGATGATCGGGTTTTTAAAACCCATTGGTGGGCAAAAATACTTTGGTTTCTCCCCGGTTATATCTTCAATAATCTGGTTGGTTCTTACTATTTCATTTTTAAGCTTAACATAACTAAAAAAAAGAATGTTCAAAGGATGTGTATAAGTATGGTTAGCAATAATATGGTTTTCCCGATGGATTCTTGCTACCAATTGGGGATATCTTTCAGCATTAACACCGGTTATTGCAAAAAGGGCGTGCACCCCCTGGGATTTCAATATATCTAAGATTTGAGGAGTGTATTTTGGATCCGGTCCATCGTCAAATCTGAATAGAATACCGTTCTTATTATGGAAAAACTCTTTCCCTTTTACCGTCTTTAAAAAATAATTAGAACGAGAAGAAAACATACCATAAATATGGATACCCTGATGCAGGAAGATGATCGGGACAATTCCCCATAATAATATTTGATCTGAGGATAAGATCAACGCTATTATTAGTATAACAATAACACCGACCAAAGCTAATAATGTTACGAAATGAAAGGCTGACGGTAGTATCGATGTTTTACTATTTTGGTATTGAGATTGAATTTCCTCCTCAAAGTACTTAGGAAATATTTTTTTCAAAAGCTTGGCCAAAAAAAATATCGGATATTTGATGCATTCTCTCCCAGCCAAAGCAAGTCCGATTGCTCCGATAACCCAACATACGCCATAAACAAAGGAACCCTTCACCATCCCTGAGAACAATTCGTGGTTTATACCGGAAAAGATAACTAATCCAATCGGAACTCCATAACCGATAGTATAAGAACTGATCAGTAACCCAATACCGATCCTAACTCTCAGGGGAAGGCTAGAAAACCTTTGTTGATCCAGCTTTTTATCAACCTCGGAATTAACCCATTTTTTTAATTTACTTTTTAGCATGAACGAATAATAAAATTCCTTTACTAAAGATACTTTTCAAACATAAATCTGTTAACTCCACAGGTATTAAACCATTGGAGGATAATAACCGCCTCATCTTTCTTTTGCTGTAAGCATTCATATATATACCTTGACGAAAATAGTTTCCCATTCTCCCCCACCATCTAAAAAAAGTGTTATGCGTTGTGGTTATTATTAGATGGCCTCCTGGAACAAGGAGGTTGGATATCTTAGCGAACAATGCTTGATCATCCTTAAGATATTCAATGGCGGAAAAACTGACTATCAGGTCGAACTTTTCTTCAAAAGGCATTTCTAAAAAGTTCTCACAGAGCAATTTGACATTCGATATTCCCTGGCTCGCCACCTTTTGAAACAAACAATCAAGCATCCCCTGGGAAATATCGATGGCGGTAACTTGTTTTACTAAAGGAGCGATTTCAAGCGTATACCTACCGGTCCCAGCACCAATTTCCAATACCGAAAGGCTCTTATCAGTAATTTTCTTAATCCGGTTAAGGGCGATTTCCCTTTCCGGTATCCTTACAAAACCAAAATCACCCTGTTCCTGATCGTAAAAAGCAGCATTTTCATTGTAGAACTGGATTGTTTTACTATTCATCCAAAATCAAAGACCTTTCTTGGCTTGATGTTACCGTCCGTCTTCCGAATTTAGCGTCATCTCAGCCTGGGTTTCAGAAGATAACTCACACCATGCAGGCCAATTATCAGCCCTTTTTGCTTCTATTTCGTCAGCTTTTTCGGTAGCCCAAGCCTCTGAATCAGAGGTGTTCTCAATCAAGTCAGTTTTGGAGTTCCACTTTGCAAAATCAGAGCTTTCAAGGTCAGACCGGCGAAGTGGTTGGAAGGAAAAACGCGCTTTCCAGGTTCCAACTCGCGGCGATAATAAAACATAATAAGTTTTCCCAGGCTCTACAGTGGCCTTCATAAAATCGGCAACCGCCCCTACAACCATGAATGTATATTCGCCCGGATCTAAATCATAACAGACCTTGGTTTTCTGATATAAAATCCCGATAAACTTTGTATCTTCCTCAGATACATCATATAACGAAATTGCCTGACCGAAATCATCGGTCCAAAGTGTCCTCCCCAATGATGGTTTTGGACGGATAAAGACAATAAGAGCTCGTTCAGGTTCGGGAGTAAGCGTCCGGTCCGACTTAGCCATATACCCATAATCAGCATATACGGTTAATCCTAAAAACATAATTGCAAAAACTACTAATAAAGTTTTGCGAAACATATCCAACACCCCTTCTATTTAATCTTAATATCTTAAAACCCCTTCTTAAGACATTTTATTCTTCGGTTCAAACTGACTTTTAGCCGCCAATAAATCAGGTAAATTTTTAATGATATGCCATAATGAGTGGCGGTGTTGCCAGATCCGTTTTTGAAACTTTTGGAGCCATGCCTTGCTGGTATAAAACCGTTTGACATGTTCGTTATACAACTGATCAAGCAATTCCCTTGAACCGATGGTTTTAGGGACAAATACAAAATTGAGGCAATTCATCTGTTCCCAATCTTCCTCAAATGTTCCTTCTTCCCGGATGGTTTTCCATAATGGCGCTCCGGGGAAAGGAGTAAATTTAGCCATATTCATATCATCTAGTCCAAGGGAGAGAACAAAATCGCTGGTCCACCTAATCGATTCCTCAGTTTCACCGGGTAGTCCCATCATAAAAAGACCCTTAGCACGAAGACCGGCGGCTTGAATTCGCTTAACGGTATCGGTGACCTCATCCACAGTTACTCCGGCTTTATGCTTTTTTAAAAGCTCCGGGTCGGCTGACTCGATACCTAGGGAGACCATTAAACAACCGGCATCTTTTAACATCTTTAAAAGACTGTCGGGAGCAAAACCAACCCGAAGGGCGCAATTAAACTGCATATCAATAGGGTTTTTAGTAAGCAGATCGCAAAGTTCGACAATACGCTTTTCATCAGTTGTGAACAGGTCGTCATAGATATTCACATGTCTGACACCGAACCTCTGATTAAGATATTTTAAATGATCATAAATATACTTGGCTGAATTATAACGAAACCCCTTTTTAAAAACGGAACGGTCACAATAAGAGCACTGAAACAAACAGCCGCGGCTGGTGACCATGGAAGTTCCGGGAAATTTAGCGTAGCTAAATAACGGTAAATTATAACCCTTAGGAAAACCTTTCAACTTTTCGTAAGCTGGGAAAGGTAAAATATCCAAATCAGGAATCATCTCTCGTGGGGTGTTTTCCACAACTTCAGCGCCATTACGCCAGACAAGTCCCTTTATATCAACTGGGTTACCTCCGCGCGCCAACTCCTCAAAAGTGATTTCGCCTTCCCCTTTGATCATAAAATCGAAGGCAGGATAGTCTTTTAATAAGGAGGCCCCTAACGCCGAACAATGGACCCCGCCGCAGACCGTAACCAGATCAGGTCTAAACTTTTTAACCGCAGCCGCCATTCGGGCCGCATCGGGAAACGATGAGGTTGTAGCGGAAAATCCAACAATATCGGCTTTATATTCCACTATTTCATTGATATTGTTTTGGAATTCCAGTGACGCTCCAGGGCCTAAACAGTCATGGATAAAAACCTGATGCCCGTTTTTTTCCAGCCAGGCCGCGATAGAAAGGATTCCATGAGGAATCATTCGATTCGCCGCTGAGATGACATCCCTGTTCCCCTTGAGCCAATTGGACCCTCGGGGATGGACAAGCACAATGCGCCGTTTTAAAGATATTGCCTGTTTGCCGCTCATAGTAATTATCCTTATAATAACATAGTTACAATATTACCTATTGTTAATTAGAAACTTCTGCGATAACCTATCGAAATTTTGATATCGTCCATACCGGAGACATCGTAACCTTTAGCTTCCAAATCATCAAGATCGGCCTCGGTGGAAACTATGTACATGATACCGGATTCATTGACTCGATTTAATAAAATCGTTTCTTTCAGGGATAAACTGTTTTTTTTATTCCTTTGACCAAAATCCGAAAAACACGCATAGGAATGATGTAGATTATTGTAATCGCCACAAATGCGATATTTAGCAAACTGATGCGAAAATTATCTTTAAAGCCTTTGAAATGAGTCACCCTCTCTTTGCGGGGGGGATAGTAAACATTAATGTTAACAAATTCGACTGGATAACCTCTCCATAACCATCTGACCAGCGACTCCAATTCAAAATCATATTTTACCGTAAAAAAATGAAACCGATTTATCTTAGCGACAGTATATAACCGATAACCCGATTGGGTATCCAAGAGAGCCTGTCCGGTTTCCAACCTTACCCAAAAGTTTGAAAAATTCCTCCCAAACAGACTTCTTTGAGGAATATTTGCAGAACTCATATTCCGGTTGCCAATAATTAAAATACTCTCCCCTGGTGTTACTTTTTCTAAAAACTTTGGTATCTCGGAAGGAAAATGTTGTCCATCCGAGTCTAGGGTGATCACATAATCGTAACCTAACTCGCCCGCCCTTTTAAAGCCTTTCCGTAGAGCGGCTCCTTTACCACGATTCTTCGGATACGAAATTATGTCAATCTTGTCTTTAAATTGATTCAATATATTGATGGTTTTATCGTTACTTCCATCATTAACGACAATAACATTAGGAGTATACTCCAATGTTGAAGCTATCACTTTTCCCAAGGTTCGATCATTATTATATGTAGGAATCAATACACAAAAATTAATTTGGTTCGACATAATTAACAATACTCCATTTCAATATATCTATCAGAGATCACTTACTTGGATCATTAGGCGGTTTCATAATTCTTAAATTTATCATAATAACACAATATATTGATAGACTAATCCGGGTTGGGTACTATATATTGTACTAAAAGTTACTAAAGGTAATCATGAAACACGTTCATCATCATAAAAAAGTTTAGCAATTTATCAACGTCTTAACTGAAAATTACATCCTAAGAATACCAATATTTATATTAATCTTCAACTATTTTTTCCCAATAGAAAAGACTGACGGTAATTTTAATCTTTAATAGTCTTATAATATGCTATTTTGCCATTTTCCAAGGTACTAAAGGAACTAATTAGCTCATTCTTACCCACACTTTGTACTTGATAATTGCCTCTAGAATCATAATAAACCGGAAATGTCTCATTACTAGCACAAATCAAAGCCAAAGCCAGATCGAATGCTGCGGCGCTCGGATAGGAACCTCGTAAAAACACAGGAAAACAAGCCTGGTTAGCTTGGGCATGATTAAAAAATTCC
Source organism: Bacillota bacterium (assembly GCA_012728785.1). Taxonomy (GTDB): domain Bacteria; phylum Bacillota; class UBA4882; order UBA8346; family UBA8346; genus JAAYHS01. The sequence goes on from JAAYEK010000176.1 coordinate 31,479, forward strand.
GTTGCTTTTATTCGTTCATGCCAAACCGAATAGATGTTTTTCCGATTTTTTGTTTCCGGCAAGTTTTCCAAATATCCAAATTCCACCTTGCCATACTTAGCCTTTTCATCTTTACTCAAAATGAAAGTGGTCCAACCTTCACAGGTCGGCAATAAACCGGTTTGTCGGTTGGTTGCCGAATTGCCATCATCAAAATAAGTTGTATATTCATCACCGATTCCCAATATGACGTAATCCACAGTTTTACTTTCCAGCCAAAGGGACGCAGCCAGAAGGGAGTTATCTAAAGTATCCATGCCGCTGGTATGAGTTAAAACAGGGCCTTGGATCCCAAAAGCCAACGATAAATAAGTGGCTGATGTATTAAAAACAGAGCCTGAAAAATTAGTCGGAGAAAGCTGATTATCGCCAAAATCAATCAAATCGTCAAAAGCTTGAATCCCTGAAATAATTGGCCCATAAACTGAACCTTGGATGATTCCCACCGATTTTCCGGCCAGATCATCGAGCCCTGCGTCTCTCAGAGCATGACAAGCGGATAAAAGCGCTATTTTGGCAAAATGATTCATCCGCCTCACCAGTTGAGGTGGTATCTTAAAATCGTCGGGGATATCAATCGCTAAAGTATGTTCCGAAGGCAACCTTTTTGGATCAATCTGATCCTGAGCCAAGATTGCTCTTAGGTCTTCGGTAGCGCCAATCTTTGAAACCAGGCCCAAACCAATAACGGAAAGATTCATGACTCTCTCCCAATCACAATTACGGAATTAACCCCACCAAAAGCCAAAGAGGATGAACAAGCGTAATTGCCGGAAATTTCTTGATTGCCTTTCTTCGGCTTGATAAAGCAATCCGGGTCGAAATCATCATAATCCGGCGCTCCGGGTATTTTTTGGTCAATTAAACATTGGGTTGCAATAACGGCTTCCAGACCGCCCGCCGCACCCAACGTATGTCCTGTGTAAGCTTTGGTAGGGGTAACTGCAATGTGATCACCAAAAATATCCGCAATCACCCGGCCCTCAACCCGATCATTCTCGATAGTTCCGGTACCATGGGTATTGATAAACGCAACATCTTCGGGCTTAATTCCGGCTTGTTTTAAAGCGCAGCAAAAAGCCGCGCGTAAACCCCGTCCCGATGGTTCTGGGGCTGTAATATGATAAGAATCGGAAACGGTAGCGTATCCCTCAATGGAACCGAGGGGCTTGATACCCCTCCGCCGTACTAACACCGGACTTTCCAAAACACAAATCCCCGCGCCTTCTCCAAGATTAAGACCCTTCCTGCTCTTGGAAAAGGGGAGGCACGGAGAGTCCGAAGTATTCATTAGGGAAATAAAGCCAAGATAAACCATTCTGACGATCTCGTCACAGCCTCCAGCCAAGGCAATATCACATTCGCCTTTTTCAACCATCGCCGCCGCGAGTCCGATGGCATCGGTTCCGGAAGCGCAAGCATTGGATAAAGTAAATGACGGGCCGGTCAATCCCATTTGTTTGGAAACCCGATTGGCGATGCTGCCCTTTAATAATACTTGAGCGATATAAGACGGGTCACCGCTTTTATCGTCGCGATGCTCACGGTAATAATCCTCTTTATTAAAAAAACATCCGGCTGTCGATCCCAAAAATACTCCGACTCGGTGTTCCCGAAGTGTCTTTTCATCCCAACCGGATTGAAGTAAAGCCTCTTTAATTGCAGTTTCCGCAAAAAAGACACTCAAATCATTGGCCTGCTCTGCTAAACCGGATACCTCGAAAATTGGATAGTCCTGCTCCAATTGACAGGCAATCCTGTTTGGCGGTTTTGGGCTTCGGCTACCGCTGTAAAGACGCTCCATGGTCTCTGCCAAATTCCATCCGGCGTTGCTGATACAACCTAATCCGGTAATAAAGCTTTGACTCCGCACTTATTTTTTACCCAATTCTTTCTCGACAAAATCGGTCAAGGTTTTCATGGAAACAAAAACTTCTTTGGCTTGTTCGCCGTCGACAATATTCACTCCCAAGTGTTTTTTGAGAATGACCACGATCTCCACAGCATCCAAAGAATCCAAACCTAGACCTTCACCGAATAAAGGCATATCATCAGTGATCTCTTCCGGCTTAAGTTGAAGGTTTAATTCCTTTGCTAATAGTTCTTTCAATTTAGTTGCTGTATCCATTGTTATTCTCCTAAATAATAAATTCAATGATTTCTCTGTGTCTCCGTGTCTCTGTGGCCAATATTGATTTAGGCACAAAGACACAGAGTTAAAACGTATTTTCGTCCTCAATCATTACCTTTTCCAGAAATCGAAAAAATTGAACCAAAGGTAGGGATGGTTTTGAATGTGTTTTTCCAAGGCATCGGCGTAATTGTGTAACATACTTTCGATTTTTTCATCTTTAGATAACTTTTCATCCGCCAATACTTCCGTTGAAATATCTTTCCAATCAATCAAAATCTGGTACCTACCTTTTTTGGAAGTAAATAAAGCAATCACTGACGCTCCGGTGGCTACCGCCAGCTGTTGGGCAATAGTGGGAAACTTAGCCGGAGCGCCTAAAAAAGACACCCTCTTGGAACGCCATCCTTCCGCCCGATCCCCGGTAACTCCCAAAGCCTCTCCTCTCAACAAAGCGCCGGTAGCTTCAACCATCCCGCCGTAATCATCGGAAACGTTAATTAAATTAAACTTTTTTCCTTTGATATCATAAAAACTCTTTCTTTTATCCTTATCGAAATCTTTATTAACCATCACATTCAAGGTTTTATTAAATCTTGCCGAGCCGGCCATTGATACTTCCCAGAATCCTACATGAGACATTAAAAAGATTACCGGCTTTTGGTTCAATAGATCTAAAATCTCCGGTTCCCGGTGAAAAACCAATTCAAATTTTGATTCATCCACAAAACCATAATACAATTGATCAATTAAAGCCTGTCCGAAAGTATAGATATATTTAAAAAGGCGGAGATATCTTTTGCAAAAATTATCCCTGGGGAATCTTCTTTGTAAATAATACTTCGAGCATTGATACACACTTGGCCTAAAAATAACATAATAAGGAGTCAATAACAATAGTATTCCATATGCCCCGTATAAACCAATATTTTTTAGGACGAAATGAAAAATTGAATACCCTAATTTATTACCATAGCCTTTTGTTTCCGGCTTACTATTTTTTTGAATACCCTTCATTTTCTGTTCCTCTTTAATAACAGATCCCATAAAGGCCCTCTAAATCCCGAATTATGCAAAAAACTATTCCTTTCGGCTACACCGGCCCATGGGAAAATCCAGTTTCGTTTTACTCGAAAGGATTCGAGTAAATAATTATTGAGCCAATCAAGATCAACCTCGGGAGAATGATAATATACTTCCCGGTTAAACAATTCGCTCTCATTTTGAATCATTCCTGTCCTTTTCGCCAACTCACAGATGCCGGTATTTGGGAAAATCCGCACTCCCATTCCTCCGAATACTACGCTGTCATCAAGCCCGGCTAAATTGGCAACGCCTTCCCGGACAGTGGCTTCAGTTTCACCGGGGCCACCAAAGATAATAAAATGAGAACCCGCGATTCCATGCTGGGCAAAGAGATTATGGGCTTGCCGAACCTCATCCCAACTAAAATTTTTTCCCATACCTTCTAAAGTACGATCAGTGGAACAGTCCGAGCCCCACTCCACCCCATGCAGGCCGGTCCGTTTCATTAGTTCAATTTCAGCTTCATGGAACCGGGCCGGCCGCAGATAACAAGTCCAAGGAATTGATATCCCCCGGCGGGCCATTTCTTCCATTATTAATAGGTATTTATTCTCGCTATCATTGAAAACCGAATCGGTGAAAAAAATGAAATTTGCGCTATGCTTGTTGATTAAATAGGCAATTTCATCAACGACTGCTTCCGGTTGGCGAAAAATATATTCCCTACCTTCAAGAACGGGGTAAGAACAATACAAACAATGATGGGGACAACCCCTTTTCGTATGGATATTGAGCATCCCGCCTTTATTGAGGTAGAAATCGGCCAGTCGATCCTCCCGGGCTAGATAATAGCCGTTTTCTCCGGAAAGATCGATTTCTCCGTAAATAATGCGGTTCTGGGGCGGATCTTTCTGCTCTAGCCGGTCGATTAATTCCGGAAGGCTTTTCTCGCCGGGACCGATAATTCCATAATCAGCGCCTAAATAATCCAAAAACTCAGCGGGGAAAATTGTGTAAGCGCTCCCCCCTAAAATAATCGGAACCCGAAAGCTTTCTTTGACCTTTTCAATCAAAACTTTATATTGAAAAATAAAAGACTGAGGTTGATTAAAATTTACATTGTCTACATTCCGCATGGAAAAAGCGATATAATCCGGTTGGAATTCTGCCGTTTCGGCATTTAATCCGTTTTCTCCATCGACCATTAAATCGACTAGTCTCACATCATGACCGGAGCTTCTTACGGCTGAAGCGACAATATTGGCGCCCAACGGGTAAACCGGGTAAGGATCATCCATTAAGTTGGTGGAAATCATCAATAATTTTGCCATTGGTTACCCTTCAATCAGGTTAGAGAAGCGAAAATTGTGATCAAAAACGAATTCCCCTTTAACGCTACCAGTTTTTATTAAGGACAAAACGGCAAAAGCCGCCCCCTTAGGATAAGTTTCATGATTTATTAGGCTTTGGGCCACTTCTACCCAACCGGTTAAAATAGACTCACATTGCTTTGATTCAAGTAGGCTTAGGGCGGCAGGCATTATCTCCCGGCCGGGATTGGCCGGATCGTTACCCACACAAAAAGTGGGACCGACGAATTTGAAGTAGACTGCAATTTCCCCTAGAGCCACATTCGGCAGGGTATATGAAAAAAAATTAGGACTAGCAAAGGCCCCTTGAGCATCCCTGGTGGATTCGTAATAGGCGAGATCATCATCATAAACACTGGAAGAACTGCCAATCACAATCCCAATCTTCTTTTTACCTTCCCTACCAAGAAGACCGGCGTCTTTTAAAGCAAGGACCGCTGTTGTAAAGGTAACCTTGGTATAAACATCAAATCGGCCGAAACGGGCTGGTAACTCCGGAATGATCGCTTGTAACTCAGGATATTTGAAATGGGCAGCTTCATTAGAAAACCGAGGGCTCGATCCGAATCCGCCATTTCCAAAGGCTGAGATCCAACCACTACCGTGACAATAAAACTGTTCTGCTTTATTCATGTTAATTTCTCCAATAAAACTGCGGCATTGACTCCACCGAACCCTGAGTTGGTAGTGATGATGTTTCTCCCGGGAAATGGGGTCTTCTCCACGATAACCCTATCGAATTCAGGGGTTTTACAACCAACGGTGGCGGGAAGCATTCCTTCAGTCAAACATTTACTGCAAAGAGCGATTTCGATGCCTCCGGCAGCTCCTAGAGTATGGCCGATAGCCCCCTTAACACCAAAGATCAATGGGGCAGCTTCTCCAAATAAAGACCGAACTGCTAAGATTTCCATTGAATCATTATACCGGGTGCCGGTACCATGAGCACAAAACCCTTGGACCTGATCAGGCTTGAGCCCCGACATTGCGATCGCTTGCCCTAGGGCCTCAGCCAAACCGGCTCCATCCCGGGAAGGCCCGGTAATATGATTGGCATCATTAGTAATACCATATCCGGTCACTTTGATATCAGAACCACGTTCCGCCGATAAAAATAGGGCTACCGCTCCGTCTCCCAATGATAAACCCTGCCGGTTAAGATCAAAAGGCATACATACTGCTTCGGTCATTGCTTTTAAAGCAGCAAAACCATAATAAACAAACCGGCTTACCGCATCGGCGCCTGCAACTAAAATATGATCATATTTCCCTTCTTTAATAAATTGGACAGCCAAGGCCACGCCAACTGTTGATGAAGCACAGGCCGCGTTAAGCTCCATCCCGCCTTTGGTCAACCCTAAAAAATGAGTTAGCCAAGTACGAAATTCATGGGCTGAAGCGCAAGATGGCTTTTCAGAGCCGTCATAATAGCTTTCAATTGCTGGGGCGTCATTTTTAATCCCGGTCCAAATTACAAAAGTGTCTTCAGGTAATTGCGGAAAACCGGAGAGGCATTCTTCCATTAAAAATTGGGTGAAATTCGCGGATACGCCGGTAAAATCTCTTTTGAATAAAGCCAAACCGGTTTTGGGCAATAAGGAATTGTCAAAATGCTCTTTTTTAACAATCCCCGACTTGTTATTTAATAGGGCTTCCCAGGTTTCGTTGAAGGTTCCTAACCCGGTGACAATTGATGCATGATTCAAATAAACGTCTCGGTTCATTTTAAACTCCACTCGTCCCATTTTTGGATAAACTTTTCGGCAAAGTCCGGCCGTAACAACATCGGGTTACTTTCCAAGTCAGTATAAATTTGAACCGTGTAACCTTTGGCTGCTAGTAGACGGTTTTCAGCATAGATCTCATAACTAAAATTCATTTTAGCAGCCTCGGTCCAATGGCTTTTAGTCTTGATCCGCATCAATTCATCATAGCGCAAAGGGTGGAAATGATCAATGTGCAGTTGAACGATGGGCATAGCAAAACCGTTTCGATACATATCTTGATAAGTAAAACTAAACTTACGTCCCCATTCGTTTCTGCCCTGTTCAAAATAACTAAGATAACGGCCATGCCATACTATCCCTAGAGCGTCCACTTCGTCAAATTGGACTCTCCGCAAACATTCCGCAGCTAACGGTGGTTTCTGATCCGGTGGAAAGTAACTGTTTGTCCTACGGTTCGCCATTATCCTCTTCCTTCAGCCCCTGCCCCGGTAAACCGGGAAATCACTCGTCCGTCCTCAGTTTTAAATGTGGCTGAAAACGGAACCGTAAGGCCATTTTCCCGATCGGTTTTGAGCACGCAGTCAATAACTTGGTTGGGAAGGATCATGCCACTAATCTTCATCTTTCTAACCGATTGAATCCTAACTGGTTTCTTAGTAATCAGTTTTAAGGCCAAACCGGCAATCTCCAGCAAAGTGATGCCCGGTAAAATCGGGTTTCCTGGAAAATGGCCGTCAAAGGCGTCAAAATCCTCAGGGCAAGCAATTTTAAAACAGATCAAGTCCTCGCCAAGATCTATATGATGCATATAACTGTATAGTTGGCGCTGGATATCGGAACCCAGGCAAACCGGGGGTTGGCTTTTATTAAGGAAAATAGCGTCTCTTGCTCCTAGCATCTGGCGGCCATCGGTTAATGAACCAAACTCCGGCCCGTCCTTGACCTCATATAACTTAGTAACCAATTCGGCGATTTTAATCCCAGCCCGTTCGATAACGCCTTGGACAAAAGTCACTTGGGAAACTTCTTCGATAGTAACTCCTTTGACAGTCAGGCAGTCACCCTGATGGACCCTTTGATGAAAGAACGCTTCTTGAATGCCGACAAACAAACCTTTTGGCGCCGTTTTCCCATTGATGGCCCTATGATAACCCTGAGCAGCCGCGATTAATTGGTTAACATACTCAATTAACGCAATATCCGATAATTGATGGTCATCATCTAAAAAGATATTGTCACATTTAATTGTCGCCGTAGACTCACTATCGTCCCGCTGTGTTTTAATCAGTATTTGGTCAAACCCCATCTTGCCTTTCTGAGGAATTAGATCCCGGACCGGGCATGGTAAGGTTAATGTTTTTTCTTTCATTTGCTTAAAATCTTCTTTATAGCTAAGATATCTTGATCAAATAGTAAATCCATGAATTTGACCAACATGTCGTGAAAAACGGTGCTACTATCATAAACCTTGAACTGAGCGGACAATTTTTGATAATGTTTGGAGAGCTCATTTCCCAGCTTTGATGGGTCTTTGAAAAACATCGCCTGTAGATCCGCTAAAATTTCCATGGTCAAAATATATTTTAGATTAGTTGCTTGGGTAAACACTTTCCGGGCCGCCACAGTTCCCATGCTGACCACGTCCTGATTGGAAGCGTTTGAAGAAATATTATTAGTGCTGACCGGGTTTGCCAACTGCCGGTTCTCCGCCGTCGTGGAAGTCGCAAGGTATTGGGCCCCCATAAATCCCATATCCAATCCTTTGATCCCGCTGATTAGATACTCCGGGAGCTCTCCGTTTAAATGGTCGTCAAGCAAAGTATTGAGCCGTCTTTCCGAAAGATTTGACAAAGTAGCCAAAGCAATCGCCAAGCTATCCATATAAAACCCGATACTTTGGCCATGGAAATTACCACCATGCAATATTTTGTTTTCCTCGGAAATTATGACTGGATTATCATTGGTTGAGTTAGCCTCTAGTTCCACAATCCGTTCTGCGGCCTCAATAGCTTCGTATACCGGGGATAATACTTGGGGTGTGCAGCGGATGGAATATACATTTTGAATGAAGATACTAGTCTCGAAGACCGCTGCTTGTTCAGTGGATTCTTCCCGGATCGCCTGGTGCAATACGGAGCGGTTGACAATATTTTTGGAACCGGCCACTAAATCTTTTAAAATCTTGGCGATCTTAATCTGTCCGGAATGGGGTTTAACTTGATGAAGTGTATCGTCTAAAAAATCGTCGATACTATTAAAAATTTCGATGGCAAAAGCGGCGGCGACACATTCCACGGCCAAAGCTTGTTTTGCGTTATGAACCGCAAAAGCGGCGATAGCCGTCATCACCGAAGTACCGTTAATAATCGAAATACCTTCCTTGGCTCCTAGTTTAAAAGGTTTTAAACCCGCCAGGCCTAATGCTTCTTCGGCCTTCATTAATTGGCCCTTATAATAAACTTGTCCCTGGCCAATTAACATTAAAGCCAAATGAGCCAAGTGAATTAAATCGCCGGAAGCCCCGACGCTGCCCCTGGTTGGAATATAGGGCGCGATTTGATGGTTGATTACTTCACCCATAAACTTTAATAACTCAACACTGACGCCGGAATATCCTTTAACCAAAGAATTAAGGCGTATTGCCACCGCCGCTAAAGCTACCCTATGAGGAAGCGGTTCTCCCAAGCCTGCGGCATGGGTCCGGATCAAATTTTCCTGTAATAGTTCTAATGCTTCGTCGTTAATAATCTTATTGCACATAGAACCATAGGAACTGTTAACTCCATAAACAACCTTGCCTTCTTTGATTTGGTTAAGGAGAAAGTCTCGGCCGGCTTTACATTTGGCAAGAGAACCCTCGTCTAAAGCCACCAATTTTTCTCCAGTCCCAATCGCGATAATCTCATCAAGGGATAGGTTGTTTCCGTTTAAAACAACAAATTGCTTCCGCTCACTCAATTTTTACTCTCCTTTTCTCAGGTCAAAGAATATCTGTCTTTTCCTTTTGCCTTCCGGTTGGGTTTTCTGTAAAAATTCTTCCTTATCAATGATCCTCAATTCCGGGACCACTCTCAAACCGGCCCGAAATTCCTCTTTAAGCTTGTCAAGATCATATTTTTCAGAAGTAGCCGCAATAGTCGCAACTACCCGATCCTCACCGAACTCTGCCGAATAGGCTTCAACAAAACAACCGAAAAAATCCGAATTGGCTTCGACAATTGAAGCAATGGCATTAGGAAAGACATTGGTGCCTTTATACTTTAATAACTGGGCTTTCCTGCCAACCACCGGTCCGATTCGTTTTGTTGTTCTTCCGCAAGGGCATTTCTGATTAATGATAAACGACATATCCCCGGTTTTAAATCTGATTAAGGGTGTTCCCTGAACTCCTAGGGGTGTAACCACTACTTCCCCTATTTCGCCGTCTTCAACCTTGTTCCCTTGCTCATCAATTATCTCCACATAGATCAGCTCCGGACGGAAATGCCCTCCCTGCCGATGCAGACACTCGGCAAAAGAAGTTGACATCTCTGTCGAAGCGTAAGTAGAATAGATCGGAGCGTTCCATAGCTGTTCAATCCGGTTTACTGAAGGAAGCAATCTTAACTGCTTGTCCCTGGTGGACTCGCCGATTGCCAAAATCCTCTCCACTTTTAATGAAGCCGGATTATCTCCTGCTTCGATGGCTTGCAAAGCTACATTAGCTAATACGGAGGGTACTCCGATCAGCGCCGTGGGCTGATGAGTTTTAATCAAGTTCCAAATATGTTGCAGTCCTCTAGCACCGCCGATTCTAATCATGTGGGTCCCAAGGCTGACTCCGCCGAGAAAATAAGCTAGGCCAGCCATAAAGCCCCGTTCTAAAGCAACGCAGACCCCCATCTTGTCTTCGCGGGTGACTCCGGATATTTGAAAGGCCACTCGTTCATTGTATGTCAAACGGTCCAGATCGCTTTTGGTCAAATGAAAATTGACCGGAGTCGTCCCTACCGTCGCCGAAGTAAAACAAGTATCAACAATATCAGTCTCCGGTACAGCCAGAAAGGCGTCATTGTTTTGTAATAAATCATCTTTAGTGGTAAAACCGAGTTTTGACAGTTCCGACAGCGAAGTTATTTCGGCAATGGATTTCCCGAACCTTTTGGAATAGAATGGACTTTTTCGTAAGCAATAATTTACATGTTTCAATAAATGTTCTTCTTGTAATTGGTCGGTTTTTTCCCTTGGCTCATGCTGAAAATCGTAGTCCAATTGCCAGATTAATTCATTCATAAACTAGTCACCCCAAAAATTATTAGATCTTTTCTTAATGTTTCCTCAAGCCATGGGTTAAAAAACTTTGGCTGAAATAATAATTATCGGTAAAACCGATATTAAAACAAAAACTTAAAAAACAAATAATAGTGTTAAAAAGCATCAAACAAATAATAATTATATCATATTTATCTGGTAATAGGTATATTTGATGATCTAGTAAGTATACCAAGTATACTATGAATCTATTGGCTTCATCAGGCAGCTCCTCACTGCCAAAACTCCTCTTCTTCATAACCCAGCCGCCACAATGCCACCCCAGCCAAGTTATATTCGGCAGCCAGCGCCACCTTCTCCCGCATACCCCAGGCGCTTTCCCACCAAAGGGTATAGGTATTACCGTTATCGGTATATTGTAAAAAGTCGTTCCCCAGTTGAGGATGTTTGGTATCGGCAATACCCTTGGTAACAGCCTTCTCCCGGCAATACCAGGCCGGTAAAGCGTTAGCTTTTCTTTTCCCGGTTTGCCATTGATACCCGTACCCGGCTATCCCCAACCATAACTTTTCCGGTTCGATTCGGGTCAAAAAATACTCCAAGTTTGCCTCAACCCAGTCCCGAGCGGCCACCGGTCCCGGCTCATCCTTCGGCCAGTGCTGGTCATAGGTCATGACTATCACACCGTCGCCTATTTCGCCCAACCGGCGGTAATCATAGACTTCCTTGGTGGGTTCATCCCAGTCCACATAAGGGAAGACCGCGATAAAGAGCTTTTTCCCGGCCAAAACCGCTTTCACTTCAATGCAAAATTGAGTAAACTCATTCTTTAATAAGGGATCAAGATACTCGAAATCCAGGCAAATACCGTCAGGCTTCACTCTTGCGACATAGGCGGCAATAGAGTCGAGGGCATTTCGCCGGTGGATATTATTAGTGAGGATCGCTGAACCGTTTCTCCCGGAACCGGAGGTTACCAAAACAACGAACTCGAGTCCGGTTTGAAGGAGATAATCCACTGTATCAGAGTTGGTCTTGTCCCAGTTAACCATCCCGTCCGCCTTAAGGCCAAGCCAGACCGGGCTTACCAAGTCCACTTTTTCCTTGA
>JAAYEK010000177.1 GCA_012728785.1 Bacillota bacterium
AACAAGCCCCGACTCCGCAAGCCATATACGATTCTAGTGAAATTTGTCCGGAAAGCCTAAATAATGAGGCTATTTTTTGAACCGCCCTCAGCATTGGAGTAGGGCCGCAAGCGATCACAAAATCAAACGCCTCACTTTTGTGTTCATCGACAAATGAATCGGTTACGAAACCTTTAAAACCCATACTACCGTCTTCCGTCGCCAGCTTAATCCGGACTCGGCTTTTTTTCCACAAATCCATCTCCAAAAAATCTTGACTGGTCCGTCCTCCATAAAACAAGATCATTTTGGGCGGATTGGGATCCAATGATAATTTTTCCTGCAAACAAAACAGAGGAGGCATTCCAATCCCTCCCGCTATTAAAGCTATTTTTTTTGCTTGTTCCGGGATCTCGAAACCATTTCCCACCGGGCCCCAGATCGTCAACTTTTCTCCTCTTCGCTTCGACGCAAGTAATTTAGTACCCCTACCGACTATCTTAAATAGAAGTGCAACACTTCCTGCTTCTTTATTAATCCGAAAAATACTGATTGGTCTTGCCAATAAAGGATCAACGCTGACGTCATTCCCAACCCGGACTTGGATAAACTGTCCGGGTTGCGCCGCCGCCGCTATCTGAGGCGCCTTTAATTGTAAACGGCAATACCCCGGCGCCACTTCGTTTATTTCACAGATTTCCGACTGAACTAGAACCATTTTTTCATCCCTTATTTCATTTATCGATGGCATACTTTAAAATTCCATTAACCCATACCTGCTCCACTTTACCCATGAGCTTCATATTGATAAAAGGTGAGTTTTTTGATTTGGAAACCAAGTCTTCCTTAGTCACCGTCCATTCACGATTAGGATCAAAGATGACTACATCGGCCAAGTCGCCGTTTTTAAGGCTACCACCGGAGATTCCAAGAATCTCGGCAGGTTTGACAGACAGCTTCATAATTAATCTTTCTTTGGTGAGAACCCCTTTAAGTACTAATTCAGTCCAAGCTACGGCCAAAGCCGTTTCCAAGCCAATCATACCTGTTGGCGCCAGTGAAAACTCCCGGTGTTTTTCCTCAAAGGAATGGGGCGCATGATCAGTGGCAATTGCGTCAATTGTGTCATCTTGCAGTCCCTCCCGTAAAGCGATTAAATCTGAAGCGCTCCGCAAAGGGGGGCTTACCCGATAAACCGGATTATAGCTTTGAATCAATTCATCAGAAAGAGTGAAATGATGAGGAGTAACCTCGGTGCTAACCTTAAGACCACGCTGTTTCGCTTCGCGAAGCAAGCGAACCCCTCCAGCAGTGCTGAGGTGGGAAAAATGCACTTTGGCTCCGGTATATTCGGCTAGTAAAATATCTCTGGCAATCATTACTTCTTCAGCGATCGAAGGCGTTCCGGGTAGTCCAAGCACGGTCGACCAATAACCTTCATGCATTACTCCGTCACCGGCTAAGTTAGGGTCTTCTTCGTGTAATAGTATAGGCAATCCAAACTGAGTCGAATATTCCAGTGCCTCCCGGAAAACTGCGGTATTAGTTATTGCCTTGCCGTCATCGGAAAAAGCAACCGCTCCGGCGGCGGCCATAGCTCCCATTTCCGCTAGTTCCTGGCCTTTTAAACCCTTGGTGACTGCGCCCACTGGATATACCTTCGCAAAATCAGCTAACTGGGCTTGTTTTTTAATGAACTCTATTAAGGGGGCATTATCAATTACCGGATCCGTATTAGCCATACAAGCAATTCCGGTAAATCCCCCTTTTACTGCCGCTTTAGAACCACTAGCAATAGTTTCCTCGTCCTCCCTGCCCGGCTCCCGTAAATGAGTATGGAGATCGATTAGGCCTGGGAAAACCATCTTACCGGAGGCATCAGCAATTTGACAGTTTTCAACCGGAAGTTCACTACCAACCCCGATTACTTTCCCATCCTCAATCAGCAGGTCCCCAACTCCGACAAATCCACCGGCAGGATCGACTATTTCACCGCCTTTAATGCAATATCTCATTTTGAATGCCTCCCCCGGTTAATAAATACAAAAGAGCCATCCTAACCGCTACCCCGTTGGTAACTTGCTTAGTTATCACCGACTGACAGTGAGTAGAGACCTCTTCGCTGATTTCCACCCCTAAATTAGCAGGACCAGGATGCAAGACCAACAGATTTGAGTTGGCTTTTTTCAAGCGGGAAAGGTCCATTCCGTAAAGGCGAGAATATTCTCTTAAAGTTGGAAAATACCCTTTGTTCTGACGTTCCAACTGAATCCGGAGAATATTAACAACATCGGCGTCAGCTAAAGCTTGATCCAAGTTAGTTTCCACTGTTACACCCAGATCCCGGATTCCGGACGGGATTAAAGTTGGAGGCCCTACTACGCTAACTCTGGCCCCCAACTTAGTTAAACCCCAAATGTTGGATTTAGCGACTCTACTGTGGAGAATATCGCCGACAATTACCACTTTTAGTCCGGAGAACCCCCCCTTATGCTCCCTGATAGTGAATAAGTCCAAAAGAGCTTGGGTCGGATGTTCATGAGCGCCATCCCCAGCATTGATCACATGAGATTTTACCGAATCCGCCAATAATTTGGGAGTCCCTGCCAGAGAATGGCGGATAATAATCAAATCCACTCCCATGGCTTCAATGGTTTTAGCGGTGTCGACAAAACTTTCCCCCTTAGCGACGCTACTGGAAGAAACAGTTAAGTTCACCACATCGGCGCTCATCCATTTTCCGGCGATCTCAAAGGAAGTCCGGGTCCGAGTACTCGGTTCAAAGAAGAGGGTGACCACTGTCTTGCCTCTTAAAGTAGGGACTTTTTTTAGATCCCTATTAAAAATATCTTTACAAACCACAGCCGAATCTAAAATATAGTTAATTTGATCCGCCGTAAGTTCTCTAATACCTAACAAATCTTTTGGTAGTTTAACCATAACCCACCATCCCGTGAGAAATCATCCTTCAATTCCTCCCATTTTCTATTACTCAACCGTTTCCGGTTTAAGCCGGCATTTTAACTATAAAAAACCTCCCCCACCTTAGGGGAGGATTAGTTCTCCGGTTCCT
>JAAYEK010000178.1 GCA_012728785.1 Bacillota bacterium
GAAACTGACGGAGTTACTACCAGTTTCTATTGGGATGGAGACGCGCTACTCGGGGATGTGACCGGTGACGATACTCGGGAGTGGGTTTATTATCCCGGTAGTTTTGAACCCTTGGTGATGGTGCGGAATGAAGAGTTTTATTTGTATCATAATGAACCTAATGGATGTCCCTCTCGCCTATTGGATGAATCGGGTAAGGTTGTTTGGGCGGCCCGGTATGATGCTTGGGGAGAGGTTAAGAAGCTAGTTGCTAATGATATCGATCAGCCCCTTAGGCTGCAGGGGCAGTATTTTGACCGGGAGACGGGACTGTATTATAATAGGTTTAGGTATTATGCAGCGGAGATTGGGGCTTTCATATCACAAGATCCGTTGGGGTTGGCGGCTGGGGAGAATGTATATCGATTCGCCTGGAATATATGGAAGTACAGTGACCCCCTTGGACTTCACTGTGAAGGAATCGATGTTGACCCTAAACAGATTAATTTTTCCCAGACATCGGTCAATAGGAATTTTGATACTCCGAATGGTAAGATGTCAATTGAAAAGGTTATTAGGCAGGGCCCGGAACAAGTCAAAGATTTTCCTCCTATTAAGGTTGTCGAGGTAAAAGGACAACTTGTCGTTAGAGATGGTAATAGTAGACTATTGATTGCTAGGGAGACTAAAGCAGAGACAATTAAAGCAGTTATGGAGAATGATTTGAATTGCTTGAGAGATTTGTTTTCTAGGTTGAAAAAAAACAATCTCCTAATAACAGGTACAAATAAACCGCCAATTCCGAGGTGAAATCATTTGCTGAATTTTAATATTGATAAGAATAAACTTAAAGAAGAGATTGAAAAATTAACTTGTGAAGAAGATTGGATCAGAATAGAGAAGCATATATTTCTAACAGACGACTGGCCATTAACACCAATTGATGTTATAGACGAGGATTTGAATAGAACTGTTAAAGTAATCGATGGGGTTATATGGAAAACAACAGCAAATACGAATAATGTTTCCCCTGATATTCTACACTTATATGAAAAAACCAGATGTTTTGTATTTAATAAACTAGAACCGGAAGCAGCTGAAGAGAACAGCAAACATCCTGAATGGTACGGGAAATGGTGTGTATATTGTAGAATGTGGACAAGAGAGTATGATAAAGACCATTGTCCAAAATGTGGACATGAATTGTTGCTATTGCCTTTAAACGAGGATTGAACAAATAAGCATCCGATTTATTGGTTCAGGTGAGTTTTGAAAAAATAAAAGAATTAAACAAAGTGGCAAAAGGTCTACCGCAGCTGATTGAAAGTATTAATAAAAAGAAGAAGAGGTAGTGCAGATTATTTTGTGTAAACCCTTAATCCAATTAATACTAACATTTGTTTTTTTAACTCATAAATGAGGGCCAATCAGTTTCTTGCTTGCAATATACTGGATTTCCGATAAAATGTCAATGTTTTGCTAAAGTTTGATTTTTACTCTATCTTCGAAAAACATATAAAGCTGAGC
>JAAYEK010000179.1 GCA_012728785.1 Bacillota bacterium
AAAACAACGCTGAATTACTTGAACAAGTTAAACTTGGCCACAAAGAGCGCCTTGCAGTCATTGATAGGAGATATGCCGAAGAAGAAAAACGGCGTAACCAAGAGCTGGCCGACGAAATCATTCGGATGACCGGGACCAAAGAAGAGCAGGAAGAGCTTTATATCAAGCGTCACGCAGAGCAAATGGAACGGGACGGCCATAATTTTCAGCAAATAGAAGATTGGAAAGCTGCTTATCACAAACAAAAACTCCAAGAACAAACCACAAATCAAGCTGGTTGGATTGCAGATATCATAACCCGCCAACGAACCCTTGAGGATTGGTGGCGGCAGCTGATGAATAATCTAGTTCGCGAATACGTTCAAGGTTTTTTGCTGAAGGTAAAGGCTGCTAACGCAACAACCGGGGATAGTAGTTTTTGGGGTGGGTTGTTTTCGGCGATTGGATCGCTTTTCGGAGGAGGTGCGGGAGCGGCAGTCGGAGCAGGAGTAGTTGGTGCAGTAGTACCAGCAGCCGCTAAAGGAATGATTGTCCCGGCTGCGGCTAACGGCATGGTGGTTCCGCCATCGTTTGGTACTGATACAGTCCTATCAGCATTGACCCCGAAAGAAATGGTTCTACCGCCGGATATTTCAGAGGGATTGCAAAACCTGATTAAGCAAGGCAATCAACCACAGCAAGTGACCAACAACGTCACAAATAATTATATTGACGCTATCGACCAACAATCGGTAGCTCAATTCTTCTACAAAAACCGCGATCATGTTGTTGGCATCGTCCAAGATGATAAGCGGCGAGGAGGCCCATCCCGAAGAAGCGACGAGGATTGAAGGGAGTAATACGCAATGGAAACCTTTAACATACCATTTCTTGGAGTGTATCAGTTTAAGTCGTCTTGGAATACAACTATCACTCCCTTGAGTGCTGGTAAAGAGCAGCGAATCGCTAATTGGGACGAATCGCGAAGAGCGTGGATAATAGAGTTTAAAAAAGACTTAGATACCATTGATCAGGCAAGAACATTTTTCGACGCCCGTAAAGGTAAATACGAGGCGTTTAATTTTGTCCCGCCTCCAAAGAGCTCAACCGATGTCCCGGAGACAGTTAAGGTTAGATTCGATACAGATGATTTTGACGCGCAAATCAAGTACAACATCGCTGGAACATTTACCCTCCCTATAATCGAGGTGAAATGATATGCCAAAGGGTTTAAATGAGGTTATGGTCGAACAGTCCGAAAAGGAGCAAAACCGACCCATCGAATTATACGAGGTCGAAGTTGATGATGGCTTAATACTCAGGTATGCCGCTAACAACACGAATGACATTACTTTTAACGGATTTGTTTACGAGGCCGCTTCGATCTCTCGGACTGACGTTGAAGCAAACATGGAATCGAAACTCGAAGAGGTAAGCATAACCTTGCCAAACGTCAACCGAGAGTTTTCGGCCTATGTAGCGAACGGAGGCAAAATCAACGGCTATACTTGCCGAGTTTTGACTGTTATGCGGGACGCTTTGGACGATCCGTTAAATTACGCTATCACGTTCCAGGGGGAGTTAGACGGCGCGATTATCAACGGCAAGACGTTTAGCTTTAGGGTTCGGAGTTATAACAATTCCTTTAATATTAAAGTACCAAGGCGTAAATATTCACCGTTTTGCGAGCTGGACTTTAAAAGTGAGTGGTGTGGATACGCCGGGGCAGAAACAATTTGCGATAGGACTCTTTCAAGATGTGAAACGCTGGGCAATTCGGCTAACTATGGCGGTTTTCTTGGTGTGCCGAGAATTATTAATCCCGGTGATAGACAATGACAACAAAAAACATCAATAAAAGCAATGTAAGCAGGTATATCGGAATTACCTATAAATTAAATGGCCGAGATTTTTCCGGAACTGATTGTCTGGGCCTGGTATGGTTATATCTCCGAGATCAAGGCATTTCTATTCCTGATGGGGATGAACTACCAATTGACGAGAATTGGCAAGATAGCGCGGAATCAAGGTTTATTAAAGGGTTGGACGCTATCGCCCAAAGGGTTGAGGCGCCGCAAAAAAACGATATTGTATTGATTCATTGCTTTCGTCAATCCGCTCATATCGGGGTA
The DNA here is from genome assembly GCA_012728785.1 of Bacillota bacterium. Taxonomy (GTDB): domain Bacteria; phylum Bacillota; class UBA4882; order UBA8346; family UBA8346; genus JAAYHS01. Next base: position 2,112 of record JAAYEK010000179.1, read on the forward strand.
ATGCTTGATAGTCAAACAATATTGCACTCCCCTGACGAGAGCGGTAGTCAGCGAAACTTACTCTCTAATTATGGTAAACATCGCGTTTTAGGCTTTTGGAGATTGAGGTGATATTATGGCGTGGGTAAAAGCGGCTGTTACGTTTATTGCTAGTATTTGGGGCACAATAAAGGCTGTTATGGCCGTCGCATATGTAATATATCTCTGGACTCAGTATAAAAAAGCCCAGAGAAGCCCTACATATGGTTTTGATATACAGACTCAATGCTCCAATGAGTTGCCTATCCCAGTCGTTTATGGTCGGGTTAAAGCGGCAGGGAATATTGTTTGGCAAGAAATGTCTGAGGACAAAAGTACTATCTATGCTTTTGTGGCCTTTAGCGAAGGGGAAATAGAAAGATTTGAAGATGTCAGGGCAAACGATATTTTAATAAGTGATTTGCCGGGAAGCTCATACACTGAATATCTCGGAACTCCTACGCAAACGTTAGATTCTAGATGTTGGCAGTATTGGGTTCCGGAGGTAGGGCACGAATACATATACTACACTGGTTCCGGGACAAAGAACGTAGAATGGATAGTAGATGTTCCTGCCCATTACGAAGGC
>JAAYEK010000180.1 GCA_012728785.1 Bacillota bacterium
AAAACCCATTCTATAATCTTTTCAATAGCTTGCTCCAACTCCCACTTCGGATACCATGCTAATCTCGCCAGTGCTTTAGAACAATCTAATTTTAAATAATGAGCTTCATGAGGATGCGGTCCTTGATTAACAATATAGGTTGCTTCCTCTCCCCATAATTGACACATTTGCTGCACAATCCATTCAACCGGTCTAGCGTCCTTATCTGCCGGACCAAAGTTCCAACCTTCAGCATACTCTGGACCAGCTTCATGAAGTTTTTGTGCTAAGGTTAAGTAGCCGCTTAACGGTTCTAAAACATGCTGCCATGGCCTTATCGCATAAGGATTACGAATTACTATCGGTTTTTTCTTTAATAAAGCCGCAATACAATCCGGAATTAACCTATCTACAGCCCAATCGCCACCGCCTATTACGTTACCGGCGCGGGCCGATGCCACAGCTACACCATGAATCTGATATGCTTGGGTATTAAAAAAAGAATTCCGATAGGACGATGTTACCAATTCCGAACAAGCCTTGCTGCTGGAATAGGGATCATAGCCGCCCATAGCTTCATTTTCTCTATAACCCCAAATCCATTCCTTATTATCATAACATTTATCAGTAGTCACATTGACTACTGCTTTGATTCCAGGACAGCACCGTATCGCTTCAAATAAATGAACTGTTCCCATTACATTGATCTCATAAGTTTCTACTGGATTTTTGTATGAGTCCCTAACTAATGGTTGCGCCGCCATATGAATTACAATATCCGGCTTAGCCTCTAACATGCACTGTTTTAATTTTTCTTTATCGCGTACATCACCAATTATTGAGGTTAACAACTGCTCAATTTTACATACTTCAAATAAACTGGGTTTGGTAGGCGGCTGCAGAGCATACCCGGTAACCTGAGCTCCCATAGCATTCAGCCACATGCATAACCAAGAGCCTTTAAACCCCGTATGTCCAGTAATTAAAACTCTTTTCCCTTGCCAAAACGTTTTATCGATCATTGCAATCACCATTTACCATAATTTCCATGGGGCTTTATTTTTCTGCCATAATACTTCTAGACTATCTTTATCTCTAATGGTGTCCATTGGTTGCCAAAAACCCTTATGTTTGTATGCAACCAGCTGCTTATCTCTTGCGAGATTTTCCATGGGATCACGTTCAAATATGGTGTTATCATTTTCGATATAATCAAACACTTCCGGTTGCAAAACAAAAAAACCCCCATTAATCCACCCGCCTTCGCCTTGTGGTTTTTCTTGAAAGCTTCGTACTAGATCATCTTCTGAAAAATCAAGGGCTCCAAAGCGTCCTAATGGCTGTACGGAAGTAACAGTAGCCAGCTTCCCTTTTATCTTATGAAACTTTACCAATTGAGTAATATTCACATCACCAACCCCATCTCCATAGGTTAGCATAAATGGTTCATTACCAATATAGGACTGTATTCTTTTTACCCTCCCGCCGGTTAGAGTATTTAGCCCGGTATCTACTAAAGTAACTTTCCATGGTTCAGCATGGTGATTATGAATGATTTGCTCATTTGGCATTCTAAAATCAAAGGTAATATCTGCTTCGTGCAAAAAATAGTGAGCAAAATATTCTTTGATATAATATCCTTTATATCCCAAGCAAATAATAAAGTCATTAAATCCATAATAAGAGTATATCTTCATTATATGCCATAAAATCGGGCGTCCGCCAATCTCAACCATTGGTTTGGGTTTTAGATGTGATTCTTCACTAATTCTTGTTCCAAAGCCACCTGCTAAAATCACAACTTTCATGACCGTACGCTCTCCTTAATAATATTTCATTTCTCCAAAATAACGTTGCAAACTCTATCTACATCCTCCAATGCTAAATCAGCATATACCGGCAACGTTAAAACTCGATCAGCTATATATTTGGCAACCGGTGTCAGGTTCACATCAAATTTACCCTTATAACATTCAAAGGTATTTGTCAGCGGATAAAAATATTTACGGGCAAAAATCTGTTGTTCCGCTAAAGCTACAAATATCTCGTCCCGTTTTTTTCTGTAGCCGTCAAATAATACTGGAAAATAGGCATAATTACATTTTACGCTTTTTTGCTCTTTTGTAAGTTTAATACCTCTAACCCCTTCCAAATG
>JAAYEK010000181.1 GCA_012728785.1 Bacillota bacterium
CTTCACTAGAAAACTAGTTACCGAACCTCTTCATCGTACCAACTTCACTAGAAAACTAGTTACCGAACCTCTTCATCGTACCAACTTCACTAGAAAACTAGTTACCGAACCTCTTCCTCGTACCAACTTCACTAGAAAACTAGTTACCGAACCTCTTCATCGTACCAGCTTCACTAATAACTAGTTACCGAACCTCTTCCTCGTACCAACTTCACTAATAACTAGAAACTGAAATAACCCCTTAAATTGACTACACTTGAAATGTGATGTTAAAATTTGCTATAATTGAAATAAAATATTATGGGGTTATTAATGACAATTCAAAAATTTGAAGATTTAATTGCCTGGCAAAAGGCTCGACTTCTTGCTATTGAAATTCAAAAAATTATTAAGAATCCTATTTTTTATAAAGATTTTGATTTGATAAATCAAATACTTCGTTCCTCCAGGTCAATAATGACTAATATAGCTGAGGGCTACGGAAGATATAGCTTTCGTGAATATAAACATTTTTTAACTATCGCCAGGGGTTCCCTTACCGAAACCCAAAATCATCTTTATATTGCATTAGACTCGGAATATATCAATAAAGAGGAATTTCATAATCTTTATAATCTCACTATAGAGGTATATCGATTAATTAATGGATTAATAGCCCATCTCAAATTAAATAAAAGTAAGCAAGCAGGAGTATAGTTGTTAGTTTCTAGTTACCTAGTTTATTAGTTACTTAGGGGTTAGCGTGTTGTCTGGTTTTCTTGTTACCTAGTAGTTAGTTCTTTAAATTTTTTGGTTACTAGAATATTGACTAAAAACCGAACAAGCTCCATAAACTGACTTCACTAGAAAACTAGAAACCGATTTCTCTTCCCCGATCCCTCTTCACTTAAAAACTAGAAACACTAATCCCTAATACTTTATCCCATTCTCCGCCACTCGTTTTAAATGCTTTCCATAGGGGGACTTCCCATAACGGGCTGCAGCCTCCATCAGTTGTTCCCGATCGATCCAGCCTTGGGTATAGGCAATCTCTTCCGGCGCGGAGATTTTGATCCCTTGTCTTTTTTCAATTGTCTTGATAAACTCAGCCGCGTCTAGTAAGCTTTCGACGGTCCCCGTATCCAGCCAGGCAAAGCCGCGGCCCAATAGTTTAACGTCAAGCTCTCCCCGTTCAAGGTAGACCCGGTTTAGATCGGTGATCTCCAGTTCTCCTCGGGTGCTCGGTTTTAAGGATTTAGCGTATTCCACCACCCGGTTGTCGTAGAAATATAAACCGGTTATCGCATAGTTTGACTTGGGCTGCTTTGGTTTCTCCTCCACCGATAGCACTTTGCCGCTTGGGTCAAACTCAACCACTCCAAAACGTTCCGGATCTTCCACCAGATATCCGAAGACAGTGGCCCGTCCTTTATTATTTACCGCTTCGGAGAGTAACTTACTTAATCCGTTTCCGTAAAAAATATTATCACCAAGGATCATCGCGCAGTCATCATCGCCGATGAATTCTTCTCCGATGATAAAGGCTTGGGCCAATCCATCGGGAGAGGACTGGATAGCGTAGGAGAGATTTATTCCAAACTGATTGCCGTTTCCAAGGAGTTTTTGAAAGTTTGGGGTATCCTCGGGAGTCGAAATAATTAATATATCTTCGATACCGGCCAGCATCAGGACTGATAAGGGGTAATAAATCATTGGCTTGTCGTAAACCGGGAGTAATTGTTTGCTGGTGACCATGGTGAGGGGATAAAGCCGGGTACCGGCGCCGCCGGCGAGAATGATCGCTTTCATTAAAAATAAGCTCCTTTTATGAATAATTTTTCTTACCAATTATTCCCTTATAAAACTTAAATGATTGATATATAGCTAGCAACAAAAATTCAATATGCGCATCGCTGTCGTCAAATTTACCATCTATTCAATTCCCCTCATAAAATCAATAGTCCTCGTCAGACCATCTTTGAGCGCATAATCCGGCTTAAAGCCCAAATCCATCAGCTTTTTCACCGAGGCAAAGGAATGTCTGATTTCACCCGCCCGTTCAGGGAGATAGCGGATTGCCGAGTCGGAACCGACTAATTCCTTAATCAAATTAACCAGAGAATTGATGTCAATTTTTGAGCCATAGCCAATATTATAAACTCCGGCGCTGTTATTTTCCATTAGAAAAATTAATGCTTTAACGATATCTTTTACATAAATAAAGTCCCTGGTTTGAGTCCCATCCCCATAGATGTTAATCGGTTCATTGCTTAAGGCTTTCCTAATAAAAATCGGAATCGCAGAGGCGTATGCCGAATTCGGATCCTGGCGCTCACCGAAAACATTAAAAAAACGCGCGCTTACCGTGGCAACCCCATAAAAATCCTTATATAAATTGCAATAATACTCACCATCAACTTTGGTGATCGCATAAGGCGATTGCGGATCCAACCGCATGGTTTCGATTTTAGGAAGCTCCGGGGAATCGCCGTAAACTGCCGCCGAGGAAGCAAAGCATATTTTTTTGACACCATTTTCTCGAACGGCTTTTAAAACATTTAAGGCGCCTTGGAGATTGATTGAGACGCACTCCTCGATCTTATCCATCGACTCAACCACGCTGGTGAGAGCGGCCAAATGATACACACTGCTACATCCTTCCAATGCCGATTTTAATACGGCATAATCCCGAATATCAGCATTGATGAAGGTATGCCCGATGTTAGACAGATTCACTAATTTACCAGTCCTCAAGTTATCAATAATGACTAGCTCGTTTCCTTGTCTTGCTAATTCCTCCGCCAAGTGGCTCCCGATAAAACCGGCCCCACCTGTAATCAATATTTTAGCCATCTCACCAAACCTTTTAACGTAAATTAAAAGACTACTATTAACTTAATCCGAACAATAAGTCTCCAGTAAAGACAGAACCGCTTGATATACTTTTTTGGGGAAAATCAAGTCCATGCTATTTTTTTCAAGCTTGCATTCTCCATCCATAATATAGTCATTATCAGGTTGTAATATTAGATGAGGAACATTATAAGGGCCATATCTTATCGGATTGGTTGGACCGAAAAGAGCAACAATCGGAACTTGTTGGGAAGCCGCTATATGCATCGGGCCACTATCTGCGCTCACAAAGACCGAACATTTTTTGATCATCGCAGCTAGTTCTAATAAAGTCAGTTTACCCGTATATACCACCGGTCTAACTTTGCACAGACCAACCACCTTTTCCACTATGTGTAGGTCATCCTTACCGCCAAAAAATACTGTTTTAATACCACTTTGTTGTAACATATCGGAAAGAATAGCTAAATATTCGGGTTTCCAACGTTTATTAGGCCAATTGGCGCCGGGATGAATTCCAACTACTTTGCTATTGGCCAAAAAGTTTTTTTGCCACATTCGATTGGCTTTTTCAACAACTTTTTCATCATATCTCATTTCTAGATAGTTCTTTGTTTGACTGGGAATTCCAATTGCCCTTAGAACTTTCAAATAAGAGTCGGCGGAATGAATTGAACGGTCCTTTTTTAGCCATGGATTAAAAAACAGTTTAAATACTTTAGATGCAAATCCGCAAACCTTTTTCCCTCCACTAAAAGCCGCTATTAACGATGTTCGTTCGGAACGATTTAAATTAATCACCAAGTCATATTGGGCTTTACGGATTTTCCTAATTAATTCCAAATGTTCCCAAATACCGGCTTGCCGCCCGTTTTTATCGATATTAATGATATTATCAATATATTGATTAAATATGCAAATTTCATGAACCTGGGAGGCCACTAACGCTTCAACTTTGGCTTCGGGATAAGCCTGTTTAATAACTTTAAAAACCGGCGTGACAAATAACAATTCGCCAATTGCCGGCATTAAATTAATCACAAGAATTTTCAAGGAAAAAGCCTCCGTGATTATTCCATTATGTTTCTAAATAATATATTTCTTTTTTTACTTATCCACTATTATAACCCAATAGTAGATTCACTTGCCTAAAGCGTCTTGATATCTTTCCACATACTCAAAGATAACAAAATCCGGTTTCTCCGCTTCAATTAATTCTAAGTGGGAAAGGAAACTGCCATTATGAGGATACGTTACAAGATTAAAACTATTCTCAAGAAACGGACGAATCTCAATTGCGAAAGAATCATGAATTAGCATTGCTTTAGAAAGATTTTTTTGAGTGTTTTTATTTTTGGGAATAAGCGTAACAAAATGATCTTGAAACTTACCCCGGCTTGAAAGCATGACCGCCAAATCACCTTCACCGCCGCGATTGACAATCGTAATATCATAATCTGATAACGATAATATCGTCCGGGTAGGGAGAACGCTCGATAGTTGTTTCATTATTTCTTGATAGGCGATAAATCCCCCGATTTGATTCCAATGCGTATCTGTTTTATGGTATACCGGATAAGATTTTTTCGCCTCAGTTAATTGTTTCCTAATATCAAGTATCTGATAGCTACAATTTTTTTCTAAATAATTAGTTAACTGATCGAGTCGGGTTTGGTTTTGAACGCGTTTGATTGTATCGGGCAAAAACTCAGGATAAATGGTTTCTTTATTTGGGCAGATCAAAATTATACTTTTAATTCCTTTTTCATCTAACCATCTGGTTTGATCTTCAATATTATCTTTTATTTTTTCTAGTTCTTGTTTGGTATAGGGAGATAGACCCCGGTAATCACTAATGCTTATTCCATCCATTTTTTTTTCGGAATCATAAAATAACCAATCTTCCTTTCCAATAATTACATGGGGCAGAGATGTTTGCAAATATTCAAGTTTAATTAGATTATTTAATTTAATTAGCATATCTCGAAGACCAAAATTATCGTTAAAGTAGATTTCATATTTCTTGGGAAAATCAGCTATTGTTCCCCATGAGAATTGCGGCTTTGAAGCCATTTGCCGTTTTTCTGTTGATTCCAGTACCGGAAACAACCTAACTTTTTGTTCAACCGCTGGCAAAAAAATCATAATTAAAAACATCAATACTGTGATTAACTGGCGATAGCTACTATATTTTATTAAACTACTTAATCCTACTAAAACAAACATAAATTTTTTAAAGATATGAATTAATCCGGCAATAACAAAGCAGATCAGAACAAAATTTAAGGCAAGCTTAAAAATGTTGAATTTGTAAAAGTGATATACCCACAATAAATATAGAGGTGAATGAATGACAAAAATCTTTTTGATAGAGTTTGAATCTATTTGCAGTTTAAATTTAGAGATTATTTTTATTAATAGCCAAAAATAGCATATACTGAAAATGGTTCCGATAAATAACCCCAATAAAAGCCGTGGAAGTAAATCATTATAATTGCCATGGCGATACGCCCATTGAAATTGGCTGATAAGAAAAGGAGTAACTACTGTTCCAATTAATCTTAAAAGCCCATATGGAGATTCTTTGAAAAATTTATATAAAAATTTCATTTTTATCTAAACTCCTGACTATTTACATTTGAATTAAAACCTATAATAAATAAACGGATTATAAGTTCCACTGGCTAGTAACATTATTGAAAGAATAAAAACCATCCCTAAAACCGCTATTTCAAGGACGGAAACGCATGTAGTAATATAAGCTTCCCACTGTAGTGACTTATTTAAATTTGAAAGTTTATTTTTAATTGTACTAAATAAATTAACCAACGGCATCGAAAATAAAATACCAAATATCAATGCTAAAATTAACTCATTTGACAAATACATGCCAATATAATATTGAATATCAAAGAATTTTCCAAACCCAAACATTGTTTTAATAAAACCTATTGCGTATGATAAATCGTCCGCTCGGAAAAAAACCCACCCGATTAAGATTACTAGTATGGTATAAAGATGTTGTAAAGGCCTCCATAATGAGGCCATAAATTTTCCAAATTTGAGACGTTCCAATATTAGAAAAATTCCATGATATAAACCCCATATTACAAAGGTCCAACTAGCCCCATGCCATAGACCACATAAAAAGAAAATGATCAGTAAGTTTAGATATGCTCGTCTAGGTTTGCAACGATTGCCGCCAAGGGGTATATACAAATAATCCCTAAACCAAGTCGATAGCGATATATGCCATCTCCGCCAAAATTCTTTAATTGACTTTGAAATATAAGGATAGTTAAAATTCTCAAGAAATTCAAACCCAAACATCCGGCCAAGTCCGATTGCCATATCCGAATACGCTGAGAAATCAAAATATATTTGCAATGAGTAACATATAATACCTAACCAAGATAGGTTAAAAGTAAGTTGATTGGCTGGTATTGTAAATATTTGATCGGTAACCGCGCCAACTGTATTGGCAATCAAAACTTTTTTCCCTAAACCAATAATAAATCGTTTTACACCTGAATAAAACTTATCTAAGTTAATCGTTCTTTTTTTAATCTGATTGGCGATATCATGATAACGGACGATTGGCCCGGCTATCAGTTGCGGAAACAGAGAGATATATAATCCAACATTAAAAACGTTTTTATTGGCTGATGTTTGATTGCGATAGACATCGATTATATATGAAAGGGATTGAAAAGTAAAAAAAGAAATTCCAATTGGCAAATGTATTGGAGCAAAATTTAGCGCGGGGATTTTCACGGATTCCAAGACAATATTTAAATTATTTATTATGAAGTTAGCATATTTAAAAAACAACAATAATCCTATATTAAAAAAAACTGCTAATATCATAACAACCTTCGAATTATTATTTTGGGGGTTGTCTTTTTTGAAATGTTCGACCAATAACGCAAAGATATAATTAAAGAAAATCGAAAATAACATAACTAAAACAAATTCCACTTCTCCCCAGGCATAGAAGATAAGACTTGCGATTAGAAGCAGGAAATTTCGGGCTTCTTTCCAAATTATCATATATAATAGTAAGACCAGAGGCAAAAATAAAAATAGAAAAATGGGTGAACTAAAGACCATAATTATCTACCTCAATCTAAAGAGTTTATAAAAAAAATCCGCGGTAATCCTCGATGTTCTTCGGATCGCTCTTCTCATTTGCTTTAAAGTTCTAGAAAACCGTTTCTTCTTTTCGTTGATTTTATAAAGTATTTTAGTCTCATAATAGATTATGGATTTAAGTGTCTCATTTGAAATTTGCGCCAATGATTCTTCATATAAATTTTCATTATCCCGCTTATCGATATCAATTAATATCCCCAACATACTCTTTATATGGCCTAAGATAATATTTCTATACTCTTCTTTTTCCCCATAAAGTTTTAATATCTCAAAATAACATGCCAGATTAGCGACGCCATGCTTTTTATAGTGTTTTTCCTTGTTTACGTTTGAGTCCCACCAAATTCCGCCTTCATGCCGTCTGTAGGTTGACATTACTTTATTTATAAAGCCGATTTTACCGAACTGCGCATGATATAGATGCAAATACCAGTCAACCGGCAAAATATCTTTTGGAAAACCGCTATAATCTTGTTTTCGATACATAACTGAATTAGTTTGGATGAAATTAGACTTCAGCAATCTCTTTAAGGTGAATCTGGAAGGATCTTTTTTTCGGGGAAAGATGTATTCTTTTTGATTGCTATTTTCATAAAAAACTCTGACCGGATGAAAACAAAGGGAGTACTCAGGATTATTATCTAAAAAATCAGCCTGTAATTGTAATTTATTTTCATCGGTGAAAAAATCATCCCCTTCACAAAGGGCGATATATTCACTCCTTGCAAGAGGCAACAGAAACTTGCCACACATATCACGAATCCCTTGAGAAAATTGGTTCTCTTTTTGAAAAACCGGTTTTATGATATCAGGATATTTTTGAGCGTATTCTTCAATTATTTCCTTTGTGCCGTCCGTTGAAGCATCGTCATTTATTAAAACCTCAAACTTAAAATTGGTTTTTTGCATTATAAAAGAATCTAGAGTTTGTCTAATGAATTTACTTTGGTTATATGCCAAACACAAAATTGAGACTTTGGGCATAATGCTACTCCTTATTCTCTACTTGATACATTTTAGATAAATCCAATAAACAACCAGCCCATGATAGGCCAACTCCAAAACCTATTGCCATCACTTTTTTAAGTTTGCTTGTTTGTTCAACTCTTGAAATTTCTTGCAATGCTAAAGGTATTGTGCTTGAAACTGTATTACCGTATTTATCAGGCTTATTCCAATAGGGAAGACCTTGTAATCCACATTTTTGTTGTAAGAAATCAAGCATAAATTTATTAGCTTGATGAAATACATAATAATCAATAGCGTTCCGGTCATATCCCATATGGTTTAAAATGGCCTCTACAGTTGCTGGTACTACATCCAATGCAAATTCACTTATTGCTTTTCCATTCATATATAAATTGTGATTCGTTCTTTTATTGCCATATTCATCTATTTGATCTAAGATTGGAGTACAATTTATAGGATTACGAGTACCTCCAGCAGGTACTATTAAATTTTCTCCTCTACTGCCGTCAGTACCAAACTGAAATGCTCCTAATCCCTCACAATCAGTATCTTCACGACAAACTAGGGTGGCAGTTGCGGCATCACCAAAGAGCGGTCGAACCGTCCCGTCTTCAGGATGAATCCATTTACTATAAGTTTCAGCAGTGACTAATAAAACATTTTGGGCTTGCCCCGACTCAATCAATCCTTTAACGATTGAAAGACCGTAAATATAACCGGAACATCCTAAATTAAAATCAAAAGCACCACATCGGTTTGACAACCCAATTCGGTGTTGGAGTAAGCAAGCGGTAGTGGGAAGAAAATAATCCGGGGACTGTGTGCACAAAATGATAAAATCAATTTTATTCTTATCAAAGTTATAGTGAGCAAATAAATTTTCAGCAGCCTTAACAGCCAAATCTGAGGAACATTCATTATTATTAACTATATGTCTTTCATAAATTCCCGTTTTCTTTGTCAACCGGGACTCAGGAGCATTCAATTCAATATTTTCAGGTAAATACGATGCAATTCCTTTAATAAAAGCCCGCACTTCATTACACTCCCCATTTCATATCTAAGCTAAAAAACCACCGTCAACAATTATATTTGAACCTGTTATCCAACGAGAACGGTTACTTAAAAGAAAAAGTACCATACCAGTTACATCTGATACATTCCCCAAACCAAGTGGATGTTTTTTTTGCATTTCTTCAGACAGATTTGGATTTACTTCTTTCATTTTACTTGCCATTTCTGTCTCAATCCATCCCGGGCTAACCGCATTTATTCGAATAGTTTGAGGCGCTAATTCAATGGCAAGCGAACGGACAGTTCCCAATATTGCACTTTTCGATGCGCTATAGACTGACAAACCGGCTTGTCCCTGCAACCCTGAAACTGATGAAATTAGAACATGAGATGAATTAGGAACTGAAAATTTTTTCTTAGATAAGATTTTTATTAGTTCCACACCCGCTAAATAGTTAATCTCCATAATTTTTTGGACATCATTTTTCTTGATTATTCTTAATGGTGTAAACTGATTAATGCCCGCAGTATGAACGCTTCCATTAATTTTACAATCGCCAGCAAACAGAGTAATTGCTTCTTCTAACTTATTACTGTCGGTTACGTCAATTACCGCAATGGATATTCTCTCAGGAAATTCCTTTTGCAATTCTTTTAATTTCCCTTCCCGTCTTGCCAATGCTAAAACAGAAGCGCCCGCTTCGGCCAGTTCAAATGCAATTTGTCTGCCAATCCCAGATGATGCTCCTGTAACAACAAATCTTTTTCCAGTAAAATCAAATTTAACTTCCATATTCACACGGCCCCAAAATTAAAGTTTTCGACAAATCCACAATCGTGGAAGCTGTTGATAATCCCACTCCAAAACCACAAAACAGTGTTTTTTGTAAGCTGGTTTTTTCCGATAATTCTCTCCATTTAATCGATATCGCCAGCGGTATTGACGCCGGGCCGGTATTCCCAGTATTCTGAAGAGCAATTGGAGCAGAATCTTTTGGCAATTTCATTTTTTTAATTAAAAAATCCAACATTAATTTATTTGCTTGATGAAAAATAAAGGCGTTAATATCTTCTTTGTTTAATTTCGATTCCACTAAAACTCCTTCTACGGAAAGAGGAACATACTTGAGAGCAAAATTCATTATTTCCATGCCATTCATATATAAATTATTCTGTGTACGAATATTGCCTTCTTCATCAGTAAACTCAATACAGGTGTTTGAATGATAAGGAATTCTACTTCCCCCAGCAGGAACAAACAGATGTTTTTCACCTGAACCATCAGTATAAAAATGAAAAGGCCAATTCTCGTACCCTCTTTCAATTATAGTAGCTGAACCAGCATCTCCAAATAAAACCTTGGCCGAACGGTCCTTAGGATGGATCAATTTAGTAATAGTATCCCCGGCACATACTAAGACCTTATTACAAGTTGTTGCTGAAAGTAACATCGCGGCTTGTACTAACCCATATATATAACCGGAACAACCATAGTTAATATCAAATGCTAATACATCATTCCTTAATCCCAGTCGCTGCTGCATCAATGCACTTGTCGCAGGGAGCCTATAGTCCGGTGTTTGCGAAACAAATATTACTGCATCTATAGTTGTACGGTCTACACATATTTTACTCAATAAATGCTCAGATGCTTGTATGCAAAGATCTGAAGCACAAATTTTTTCATCAACAGAGCGAATGCTTTGAACTCCGCTACTATTGATAATTCGCTCAATATCTGCAGAACCAAAAACATCCCCCATATCCGAAATATGAGTAATTCTCCGTGGAACAACTGTTGCGATACCAAGAATATGAAGTCCATTTATGGTAAACTGCATTAAAACTATCCCTCACTTTTTACAAGCATATATAAATCTCGTACCGTTTGGGCATTTTTCAAGTCTGAAAAGATGACTTTTTTTCCATATTCAACGTCGGCCATTGCAATAAAACTTACCATTCCTAGTGAATCCCATTCTTCTATATTTCCTAGATTTATATCCATATCTAAGTTAAGTTGTGTATCCAAAATCTCAGTCAATTTTTCCAAAAAAATGTTTTCCATAACTTTCCTCCTGTTGTTTCTTTAATATTAATTAAATTAGTGTTTTACCGGGTACTCCTAAAACAAAAGCTTTTGAAGGAACGTTTCGTAAGGCTAAGCTATTTGCGCTAATTTGAGTTTCGCTTCCAACCTTTTTTCTTGCTGCTATAGTACTATGAGCACCCAAAAATACTTCCTCACCCAGTTCACACCAACCAAGTACACTTGAATAGGGACTTAGTATTGAATACCCTCCTACTTTGGCATCATGTCCTACCGCTGCATGATTGTTTACCATAACAAAATCTCCTAGTTGAACATTGTCGCTAATAAGCGAAAACGGGCAAAGGATCACACCTTCTCCTAATTTTGCGCTATCAATAACAACTGTGGTAGGATGAATCAAAGTTAAGAATTGCGCTCCTTTTTTTTTCAGTTCTTTTATTAAATATCGCTTGCGTTCAATACTGCCAATCGCAAATAAAAACCGATCATTGGGTTGAATATTATATTCCAATATTTTTCCCAAAATTGGATTAGTAATGTTTTTATGACCATCTAGATCATTAGGAAAGTCTGATAAAAACCCTTTAATTTGATATTCATCAGATGAAAATGCATCTCTTGCCCAATAATATACTTCGCGGGCAAACCCACCAGCGCCAACCAAGACAATATCAATCATAGCTATACTACCTCTCTAATAAAATAGATTATTCCCGCAAGTAGCTCTGTCTATACCTTAATAAATACCACACAGAGATAATGTCAATACCTATTGTGTCATTATTGGCATAAGGAATTTGCGCAGCTTTAAACTTTTCGCTCAAATAACTCAATAATGTTTTTCACTGAATCAAGAGCCGGATAAATCGACAAAAAC
>JAAYEK010000182.1 GCA_012728785.1 Bacillota bacterium
AATTTCAATTTCAATCCGTGTTGGCAAAGCGTCAATTGCATTTTCAACCAATTCTTTGACAACTGAAGCCGGGCGTTCAATAACTTCCCCGGCAGCAATTTTCCGAATGGTACTCTCATCTAAACGCCGAACTTTATTTATTAAAATCTCCTCCTAATCATCTAAGGGGTGGGTTTTTATAACTATAAATAGTTTATATTATTTTTATCGACTCATTTTAAAAAAAATTAAGTATCGCGACAAGAAATTTATTACTTTCAATTACCAGCAGGACGTAATTTTTTTTGCCATTCATAAAGTAAATTTAGAGCCTGTAAAGGAGTTGTTGAAGCAAGATCAACAGCTCCTAGTTCATTGAGGACTAACTCCTGTTCCATTGGGAAAAGCGATAACTGTTGGAGGGTCTTTTCGTTAGTTTCAGCCGGGCTTTTAGATTCTGCTGTTTCATTTTTCTCTAAATTCTGCAAAATTTCTTTGGCGCGATCCGTAATTTCCGTTGGCAAACCTGCTAATCTTGCCACTTCAATGCCATAGCTGCGATCGGTTTTCCCAGGCGCAATTTTACGGAGAAAGTTGATATCCTCTCCTAGCCTTTGCACTGCCACATGATAGTTTTTTATCCCATCCAGCTTACCTTCTAGCTCGGTCAATTCATGATAATGAGTGGCGACCAAAGTTTTACAGCCGATTCTTTTTAGGTTATTAATAAATTCAACAACTGCCCAGGCTATGCTAAGTCCATCAAAAGTACTGGTTCCCCGGCCGATTTCATCTAAAATAACTAAGGATTTCGGAGTAGCGTGATTTAAAATATAAGCTACTTCATTCATTTCCACCATAAAAGTACTTTGTCCGGTAGCCAGGTCATCTGAGGCGCCAACCCTAGTAAATACCCGATCAAGCAATGAAATTTCCCCTTGTTTGGCCGGGATGAAACTACCCAGATGGGCTAAGATCGCGATCAAAGCCACTTGACGCATATAAGTGGATTTTCCGGCCATATTTGGACCGGTTATTATTAAACACCGATTATCCTGCTGGTCCAATACTGTGTCATTTGGGACAAATGTACCGGCGGAAAACATCCGTTCCACCACCGGATGCCGGCCATCAATAATTACAGTCTTTCCGGTCTCGTTAAAGACCGGTTTAACATAATTATTACGGACCGCCACTTCCGCCAAAGTTACCAAAACGTCCAATTCAGCTAAAGCTGATGCTGTAGCCTGAAGGGTATCGATGCTTTCGAGGACCGTCTCTTTTAATTCCTGGAATATTTGATACTCGAGGGCTACACTTTTTTCGTGAGCATTTAATATTTGATCTTCATATTCCTTCAATTTTTGATTGATAAACCGTTCGCCATTGGCCAAAGTTTGTTTCCGGATGAAATCGGGAGGAACCAGATCAAGATTGCTTTTGGTGACCTCAAAATAATATCCGAAAACCTGATTGTACCCTATTTTCAACGACTTTATACCAGTCCGTTCCTTTTCTCCTTGCTCTAGCTCTGCCACCCAACGTTTTCCTTGAGAATTGGCTTTAATTAATTTTTCCAAATCAGGTTGAAATGAAGGCTTAATCATCCCACCATCTTTAATAGTCAAGGGAGGATCTTCTTTAATTGCTGTCTCTAAGATCGCGGTTAATTCAGGAAGTGGATCTATGGTTTCCACTAGGCTGCAGTTCCTTTTCTCTTTGACTTCCGCTAAAAATTCTTTCAAAAGAGGCGCCATTTTTAAAGTCTGTTTTAAGGCCAATAAATCCCTGGCATTTGCGGAGTTACTGGCTAATTTACTGATAATTCGCTGTAAATCATAGGTTTGTTTTAGATATTCCCTGATCGTTTCACGTTTTTCCAAACTAAAAGTAAATTCCGCAATTGCATTTTGACGTTCCATGATTGAATCCAACCGGGTCAAAGGCTGTTCCACCCAAGACCGAAGCAATCGGGCGCCCATCGAGGTAACGGTCTGATCGAGAACTCCCAGTAGACTTCCGTTTACCTCTCCACTACGGATGGTTCTAGTCAACTCCAAGTTTCTTCTGGTTGAGGGATCTAAAGCCATAAATTCACCCATTTGGTAGGTGACAAGCTTACGGAGTTGAAGTAAAGTATTTTTTTGAGTGGTTCCCAAATAGCGCAATAAACCCCCGGATGCTCTAATTGCAGCCGGTAATTCCTCACAACCGAAACCGCGCAAGTTTTGAACTTGAAAATGTTCCGTTAAGCTCCGGTAAGCGTTATCATAATTAAAATCAGTTAATGGTCCGAAAGATAGAGTGGTTTCAACGATTCTATCCCATTCCCAACCCATATTTTGTCCCTCCGGCAAAAATACTTCCGCCGGTTTAATCCGGGTTAATTCAGCCGTCATCAGCTGCGGTTGGGATTTAGGAAGTTGGGTGGTCTTAAATTCGCCGGTGGAGAGATCGACATAGGCCAAGCCAAAAAAAGAGCCGTCTTCAGCGATTGCCGCCAGGTAATTATTGCTTTTTTCCTTTAACAACTGTTCTTCAATGATGGTTCCGGGGGTAACGACTCGGACTACTTCTCGTTTAACGATTCCCTTAGCTTGTTTGGGATCTTCAACTTGCTCACAAATAGCAACCTTATAGCCTTTACTGAGGAGTTTAGCCAAATACCCGGTAACAGCATGATACGGAATACCGCACATTGGAATTTTTTCCAAGCTTGATTCGCGTGATGTTAGGACGATCTCCAATTCTCTGGATGCGGTAACTGCGTCTTCATAAAACATTTCATAGAAATCACCCAGTCGAAAAAAGAGAATACATTCTGTGTATTCCTTTTTGATCTCCAGATACTGCTGGACCATGGGGGTTGTTTTAGCCAAAATTTAGTCACCTCATAAAAAAAACGGGTTTCCCCGATATCTTCGACAATCATAAATTAGTTCCTTTTTAAATAATTGTGACCAACAAATTATTTTTTGTAGTAAAGATTATTTAGTTAAATCTGTTTTCATTTTTTCTACAAGATATTCTTTGGTTGAAAAACTTGGTTGCGTATGCCTAGGGATGGTAATGTAAAATTCGGTGCCTTCCTTTTGAGTACTATTTAGTTTTAACTTACCGCCCATCTCCTCCACCAGTTGTTTAACTATGGAAAGCCCTAGACCGGTACTATTTTTACCGGAAAACCCAGGCTGAAATATTAAAGCCTGTTTTTCTAAAGGTATTGGGGGGCCATTATTCCAAACCAGAAAATGATATTCAGGGTCTGTTTCCCACATAGTCAATTTAATTTCGCGTTCTTGGCAATATAAGGTTTGAAAAATTTCGATAGCGTTTCTGATGATATTACCGAGGATTCGGGTTATTTTTGCGGGTGAAAGGTGAAATTTGGTATAGTCCATATCCGATTCGACACTGAAGTTAATCCCGTTTTCTCTGGCTTGAGTGGCGAAAAAAATGGTCATTGCCGATAGGGCTGCATTGTCAATTCGATCCGGGATTTCCTTGGCAAAGTCAAGGGAATTGTTACAATCTTGGATGTAATCGACTAATTCTTTATACCGCTTTGATTGGACCATTATTTGAATAATTTGAAGTTGATTTTTAAAGTCGTGTCTTTGAGAACGAAGGATTTGAATTAGTTTTTGGCTCTCCTCATATTGAAGCCGATCTGCTTCGCGAGATATTTTTTCCTGGTTGATTAAAGAAACAAATTTATAAAATGAACGAGTACTCAAAAACCAAAACAAAAATATGATAAATACTAAAATTAGAAAAACAGGGGATGGAGTTTTGTTAAGATAATCAAAGAGTTGTAATCCTAACAATAACATAATGAATATACTTAATAATATAAACAGAAACGACCTTTGCAGATAAAGGTGTTTCATTAATAACACATCCTATATATTATTATTTATTAATTACTTTTACCATTGGTAATTTTTTTAAGTTTAAAAAAAACAATACTAGTAACGGTACAATATATTCTGCTAAATTTAGAAATATCCAATTAGCCCCATCGGTTTCTTTCGGAATTTGGATTCCTAAATTATTAAACAAGGGACAAACTAATAATAAACTTCCTAATACTAAAGTGATAAAACTTAATAAAGAGCCAATAACACTTAACAACAGATTAACTTTATTAAATGCCCATATTAATACAGTGCAAATTAGGACTAAAACTAAAGTTTGTATGACTGAGGGAGCATTAAAAATTATTTTAGAAGTAAATGCTATCATTGAAAATAAGACTGTGGGAATTAAGGTTTCTTTTATACTTCTTTTAACTCCCATATACGATAAAGCCAAATTGTAAGGAATAAATAATAGTAAACTCAATAAAATATTAATTATAAACACTAATATTCACTCCTTCTATTTAAAGTAATAAATATTTTTTATTGAAAATTTCTTTATCCTCAATATAATAAAAACAGAAAATGGAATAATGAGTTCACCTATGTTAAACATTACCCAGTCCCATGTCCGAATATTATTAGTAAGATTAATCCTAATTTTTTGAAGTAAAGGGTATACTAATAACATACTTGCAAAAGTCAAAATTGTTACCCCCAACAATGCTCCAATTAAACTAGACAATAAATCAATCGAATTAAACATATATAAACAAATAGCGCAAAAGAATACTACAAGTAAAGTGTGAAGTGTTGCGGGTGCACGAAATATAATCTTTGAAATAATTATTAGTACTGTAAAGAATGAGACTGGAAAGACAGTATTTTTCATCTGAGGAAAATAACCAATCAGGGTCAAAGCTAGATTATAAACTATAAAACCAGTGGTAAATGCTAAGAGTAAATTTAATGGTATCCAAAACATAACATTTATTCTCCTTAAAAAAACCACCAAGAATTTCCTTAGTGGTTAAATCTAATTAATTATAGCATATTTGGGAAAAATTTTCTATCTAATTTTTGCTTCATATCCAATGCCTTGACATGCAAACCCCGAACTGAGAGCGACCACCAAAACTACCAGGGCCGCCAATAGCAAATACAGTTTCTTCATTGAACAGCACCTCCTTGTTTTGTAATCTGTTCGAGCCATTTTGTAAAATTCACACCCACCGTAGATGTATTCAAGATCGAGATCGAAATCCCGATCAAGGCGCCGGCGTAAAAAAGATTGGGACCATAAATAAATAAAATTGTGTAGCAAAACATCATCAATCCAACCACCATTTTCCGGGTGATCACTTGTTTTCTTTCTAGGGTTCGATATGATGGAAGGAGCCGCATACCAATGAGTATCGTTAAAACAAATAATCCGAGCAACCAAGCAATATCTTGATTTAACCAAACGGGATAAATATGACAAAGCCAAGCGCCTACCAAAATAAGGGTCACACTATAAATCAAACACCGGAAAAAGCCGGACAAATGCGGTCCGCCAATTAGAAACTTAACTAAAAAAACGCTTGCAATCATAATTAATGTTTCGGCAAACATCCCTAGAACCGCCCCAAAAACAATTGTTATGATAATCGAAATTGCCATCACCATAATCACTTCCACGCCAAAACAAATCTTTTTTAACTCAGATTCCAGGCCCGATTGTTTACAGATGTGCTTTCCAATTAGATCCGCCATTTGAGAAATTGTGGTCACTGGATCACCTCCCTATTATAATTTCAATTTCAAACTTAAGTAAAAAAGAGACTAATATTAACTTCCTTTACTATAATTACTTGTTGCATAATTATTCGGTAAAATTTTCAAATACTTTATAGTAAATTTTAAAATTATTTCCATAAAGAATTATTACTACCATTTAAAAAAGAAAAACCCAGGTTATTCTAGGTTTTTAAAATACAATATTATCGAGCCTATCGACTCGGGGGATTAATTTTTAAAAGGTCCAGCGATCGTGAACAATTCCCACCAAAAACCATTTACCAACGCCATTCTTTTCAAAAACCAATTTGATGCTTCGCCAATCTTCTCCTCGAGTATTTGGGCCGGAGTGATCCTTTCCAAATTCCACAATAATTGATCGGGGATAGATCTCAAAAATATTACTAACAGTCAAACTTCGCCCAATGGTGGCGTTATAATTTACTTCATCGGCGTTTGCATAATCACTGTCAAATACATAGTTATCGAAATATTCCTTGGAACTCATATTAATCGTTAGACCATCACTATCGTTATGTCCCCAAATGTGTTTTTGAGGATCTTTCAATAAGTATTTGATTTTTTTTTGAGGAACAACCCGGTCGGAACTAGTATTAACGTAAGAAAACGGTGAAAAACGGACCCCTTTTTCCGGGTGGACCAAGGAAGCCAATTGATTTAGATCACGATTTTTAAGGGCAGTAATAACTTGTCGTTCCATACCGGAAAGATTATCAATATAAATAGCGTCATTAGGCGAATTTCGTTCCTTCTGGCTCTTGGTTTTTTCGAGTACGGTCATCCCTAAATCTTCTCTTAAAAAAACAAGCTCATTTTGGAGAGTATTAATTTGCCGTTGTAACTCTTTTTTTTCTTGAAGGGCGATATTTTTTTGCCACCAATAAACCTGCCCGCCGACAATTAATGAAGTGGTGATAATGATGATTAAGACAACCATCCCAATGACCAAAAAAAGCTGTGGGTTTCGTTGATTACCGGCCTGATTCATAACTGTACCTCCCTAAGACTTTCGACGCAAAAATTCACAAACTACCTCAACTCGGCAAGTAATCTCAGATTCATCCTACTTACCCAATTGAAGTGTAAGATCTAAGATTTAAAATGGTAAACAGCGTTTAAATCCATCTCTTTAACCTCATGCTTGCCGTAACCAAGTTTTTTAACAGTGCAATATTCCCTCACCATCGGTGCTAAGGCATCCCGATTTTCCGGCTCACCTTGAAATCTACATTTATGAGAGTCAAACTTCCAATATTCGAGGGTATCCTGATAAATGTTGGCCATGATAAAACCCGGTCTTTTACAGGCCTTCGCAGCTCCAAAACCACCGGTACCGGTAACTACGGCCCGATAATCCAATTCTCCGTATCTAACGGTTTTGTGAGCAAAATAATGTTGATCTCCCATTATCACCAAATCAACGCCAAGCTCCGCCAATAAACGGGAGAAATTTAACTGCATCTCACTGGAGGGACTGTAACCCCAATGATGATCATGGAAATAAACAATCAGCCAAGTATTAGGATTTGAAAGTTCTTCCTTTAAAGAACTAAGATAAGCCTTTAAATAATTGGTTTGCCTATAACCCCATTCATTCCACCAATCGATTCCAAACCGAAATTTACCCATCGGACCAGGAATAGCTAATGAAACTAAAATTACCGCTCCATAACGGAAGGTATAAAAAAAGCCATTTCCAGCCCGATTAAAACTGCCCTCCCTAGGCAATTCAAAGTTACTCAAATAGGATTTACGCCAGTTTTCCAAGGAGATATGATTACTACCCCCTTTTAGATCATCATCGCCAACAGCGGGATAAACCGGGAGGCCTCCTAAAATCCCATAGTAAGGTGGCTTTTGGAAGGCTTTGACTTTTGTATCTTTAGCCTTTTCACTACTAGCCGAAGTCCAGCGGGGCCCATTGCCAAAATTACGGTTCAAATAGGCATTATAGACATTAAAAAAGAAGGTATCCATGGCATTGGGATGTCCTTGCCAATATTTCTCCATATCACCCGGGGCTAACCAAAAGTCAGGGCTATAGGTACGCACCACATCATGAAATAGATCGAATACATCATAAAAAAAATTAGCTCTCCCCTTTGCCGGGCCTAAGCCGGACATAGCCAAAAAACGCACCGGTTTATTGGATTGGGGAAGATCAGCTGTTTTAAAGGAAATATCATTGGCTATGGTCAAATAGTCAATATCCTCTTTACTCAAAGCAGCAATCGGATCAAGCAGGTCTGATTTGATCCGATAATGATATACTTTGCCCGGGTGTAAGTTGGTAAATCTAGCCCGAAATTCAATTGTCGGACGTTGACTTAGCGAAGTCATTTGTAACGAATTTTTTGATTTATTTAACCGGTTTTGTTCTTTGCCAATCTCTTTTGGGTAAATAGAATCATAAGCCCAAGAACAATCGGTTCCTTCGATTCCGTCTCGAATCGAATAACGGTCGCCATTAGCGATGGGTGTTTCCCGAGGCGATAATAGTGCTTCCGCCTTGATCGAGTCCATTATATCCTCGGGATTGGTCCCTAAGGGAAGACCGACTCTCCAAATTACAGTAGCACTATCGGTTGTCACATTTTGAATATATGGCGCCCGAAAGATACAATCATAAGCTCCATAATTAAGCCCGGAACGCCCATCCCATTTTATATTCCAGGTTGCCGGATGATAATCAAGGTCAAAACCAAGTTCACCCGGGTAATAGATGCCGGTTAACTTTAACATTGATCTGCAGGTAAAACCATCAGTTTCATTTAAACACTTAATTTTTTTATAATCCGGATCTACTTCAAGCTCAACAGATCCCTTCCCGGCCCGTTTTCCTTTAGGAAGATCGATCCAGTCAACTTTAATTGAATTTCCAATACCGATGCCCTTTAAGAGGGTGATCCAATTTCGTTTCGGATGTTCACCTAAGCCCCAAAAAGTATCTCCGATTTCCCTTAAATAATAAAAGCCGGAGTCGTTGCTAATCCATCCTCCGGTTAGATTATCCGCTTCATTATAGCCGGCTGTTAAAAATTGGTTTTTATTGGCGGCCGGGTTGGTAAGAAGGCCAATCATATTTTCTTTCTTCCACTCAAAACCTTTAAAAACTCCTTCATCGGTAAGGGAAACTAATTTATTGCCTTTAATGTCTATAATAAGCTTTCCATAATCCCTATTTTTACTTTTCGGAGTGTTAATCCATTCGCCTTCAACGCTTTCACCGATTACTAAACCGTTAAATATATTGAACCATTGCTGTTCATAATTCTCTCCCAGCCACCATAATTCGTTTTCAACTTGACGCAAATAATATAAAGTTCCGTCATTTGATCTCCAAATACCGCTTAAATCCAAACAATCACCTTCTCAAGCTGATAATTAAATTAATTGTTTATTAAAGGGGGTTGAAGTATGAGGCGCGGTATATCTAATTTACCGCTTCTATTATGTATAAGATTAGCCGTTATTTATAAATCAAATCGAATAAACGGTTTGCCATTTCCAAATCCAATTCTTTCAAAATTTTATATTCTTGCAAAGCTGAGTTGCGATCTTCCAAACTCAAATAGACGATTCCAATACTATAATGAGCTTGGGGATCGTCAGGATTAATGCGAATAGCCTGTTTGAGAGCGGCAAGGGCTTCTTGATATAAATTGAGATGTCCGTATGCGATACCTAAGTTTAGATGGGATTCCGAATCATCAGGACTGATCTTGATGGCTTGTTTAAAAGCGTCGACCGCGTCTTGATGCCTTTGTTCTTTACCAAGCGTGACTCCCAGGTTGAAAAAAGCCTCAAAAAAATCAGGTTTGAGTTCAGCGGCCCGTTGATATTCATCAATTGAATCTTGGTATTGTTTTAATTCATCAAAGGCTATTCCCAAATTATAATGGGC
>JAAYEK010000183.1 GCA_012728785.1 Bacillota bacterium
AAGAACACCAACTACTTATCCAAATGATTAAGGAACTCGATACCGAAGTGTTAAGATGAAACGAGTTAAATAAATTCGCCTAAGCACGCTCCTCTCAATCCTCAATATAAATTGTAAATGGTGAAGAGAAAAGTGTAAAATTATTCTACGTTTCGCTTGGCTTTTTTTTTTTAACAATTACGGTTAAAATCGCAACCAATTAACTCAGGTTGTTTTTCAAACTTCACCCTTCAAACTTCAAACTTCTGACACTACCACAATACTCTTCAGCCAACTCACCCGGCCTTCGGCCACCCTCTCCTGCTTTGAAGTTTGTTTCGCAAGCAATTTCAGCAAAGAGGGCGGGGTCTTTCATGCCCCTCCATGCTGAAATCGCAACCAAAACGAGCTTCCGGGGAGAGAGGGGCAAACCAATGATACCTTTGGCGCTTATCATCGCGGGGTGAGTCGAACTTATCATCAAATCTTTGGATGGTTATTCCATTTACACTAAATTTTATTCACTCACTTGGCGGTTTTACCACTCAAATTTACGTCTTTCAGTAAGAAGATGACCGTCGGCAATTGAAGGTTTCCCCGGAAAACGATGGCGTTTTACCATGGTTCTCCGGGGAACTAATAATCGTTATTTTACTCTAGTATTTCTACTGTTTCAATAAAATTTGGATCATAAGTATCATACATCCATCCTCTATCTTCCTTCACAAAGATATATCTGTTTTTCATTTTATAATGAATTCCTTCTGAGGATGTCTTTACAAGCACATCAACCTGATATTTTTTATTCGTAAGTTTCTTAAAGCCAAGAATTTCTAAGAAAACATAAGGAGTTCTATCTGCTTTAATGTCTCTTTCTTTTAATTTTTTTTCATACTCCTCGACATTAGTAACACCTGAGTAATTCTCTTGTAAATTTCGTTTGGATAAACAATAGAAAAGATTTTTTTCATCTGCATTCATAAAAATCAATAAATCCCTTCTAAATTCCTCATCCGTAATTAACTCAAGACCTTCTAAATGTTTAAGTTCTGATTTTATCTGGTCATAAATCTCATTTGAAACGACTTCATTGCCGGAATCTCCGTTTAATGACAGAGCAGCATCTTTGTTTGAATTGATAATAAATAAACTTATAAATATCAACAAACTAAATGCTAGAATAATATAAACCATTCTTTTTTTCATTACTATTCAACTCCTTCTATGATCTCTTATAGTCTATATGACATGATCTTTCTCGGCGCACGCGGGATGAGGCGGTTGACACCCTTCCTGCCAGGATTCTCCAGCTTTCAGTAGGAAGATAACCACATTGACCTTGTCAGCAATTAAAGATTATTCCCGACATACGCCGGTGATTTTTGTGGTTTGACAGAAGTATCCCTTTTATTCTTTAGTTATTTCTTCTTTTTTGATTCTTTCAATCTTATCTAACTTCCAAAGACCATCTTCATGTACGAAAAAATAACTATAGGTCACTAAAAATTCATATCCTTCAACCATTTGATAACAAATTAAATCAATTTGGCATTTATGGTGATTAATTTTATTAAACTTAACAATTTCTTTGTACAAAATTTCAGATTCATTTTTAGCTCTTATCTTTTTAAATTCTTCAACATTCGTCGCGCTTGAATAATACTTACATAAATATTGTTTAGAAAGAAAATTATAAATAACTTCGTCATTTCTTTCCTCATCAGCTTTTAAAAATCTTATTAATTCTGTTTTAAATCTCTCATCTGTAACTAACGTTAGTCCTTTTATAATATTGATATTTACTACGTTTTCGGTGTCGTTGTTAGCAATAACCTCTTTTAACGCAAATCCCTTAATCAAACTTGTGTTCTCATTTTTATCGATAATCGTAGTTAACCCGCAACATAAAATAAATAGTAATATCATTATAATAATAAATTTCTGCATGACATTCCTCCTATTATATTTTATATTTATTCATTTTATTTAGTGAGAGTTGTAGAAACTGGTGATTTACTAACTTCTCTTGCTCTCATATCAATATGAACAATAGATAAATTTGTATAAGTAATAACTGCTCCAATTCCCTTAACATTTTTTGCAGTTAAGGCAACATCTTTGTAAGCGTAAAACAATCCCCACCTTGCCAAACCGGTGGGGGTTTATTTTTTAATTTTTAGCCTTACAAATCTCCGGCAAAGTCTTCGACCA
>JAAYEK010000184.1 GCA_012728785.1 Bacillota bacterium
GCACCTGAAAAATTTCTAATATGGTTTGAAAATTCAGGTCATCACCCAATGTATGAAGAGCCCGAAAAGTATAGCAAATTCTTGATAGAAAATGTTTTACCAAGAACCAAATAGTCTTGCTGGAAATGGTCGACTGCATATAACACGGCGTCATGCGCGGCGCTCCCCTTGGTCGCTTGGGCTTCGCCACATTTTCACCTTCGCTACGCTACGATGAAAACGTCGCATACGCCGGGAACGTTAGTTGAAATACTCTTAAAGAGGGCCAATAGCGGCTTCCATGGCCGCTCTGAAAACCAAAAACCGAAAGGGGAAGTAATTTGGGTACAACTTTTAGAATGATTCCCGACCAAGCTTTTGGAATTAAACCTATTGTTGTTTTGCCTTCATCCTTGTAATCACGCCAGGTGAAAGTCACCCGGTCATCTTGAAGATTAACAATTCTTTGATTGGAGATCGCCACTCGGTGCGTATACCGGCCAAGATAACGAAGGACATGCCAAGGACTTTTAAAAGGTTTCTTGCAATAGACCACCCAATCTTTTTGATACAAAGCATCAACTAAGTTTTGAAACTTAAGTTTTCCGGATAAAGGTTTAAGCTTACCGCAAAACCGGAGTTCGCCATCTTGGTATGCTTCTTTCAAAAAAGCCAGGAACTTACCGCGATATTTCCGGGATAAGACCTTAACCGGAATAAAGAACTTTTCACGCGAGGATATCCTGCGGGTTCCGTGAAAGGACAACCCTCCGCCGGGAACGATGCAGTGGACGCTCAAAACCCTGGTTTGGACTATTTGTCAACAATTATTTAGAATTTGACTCAGTCCTTTATTTCATAGCTCTTTATCGATATTTTCAAGGTGCGAAAGTTGAGTTATTATATTAAAGAAATAGTAAAATAGAAAGAGTGTAATAATGATGAGCAAATTTATAGATCTAAGCCAGGATATAATCGATAATATGATTGTTCATCCCTATGATGATAAAGTCAAATTGTATCAGGATAAATATCTAGAAGAGGATGAGTATAATAACTTTAGATTAGAAATAGGTATGCATGTTGGTACTCATATAGATACACCGATGCATTTAACAAATAGCAAAACATTTATTAGTGAGATACCTTTAGAAAAATTTGCTGGAAAAGGATGCTTGCTTGATGTTAGAGGCGAAAGAATAATTGGCTTTAAAGAAGAATACACGGATGTCGTTAACGAAAACGATATTGTAATATTGCTTACAAATCATAGTGATAAATATGGAACAGAAGAGTATTATACCAATCATCCAGTAATTAATGAAGATTTAGCTGATTTTTTTGTTGAAAAAAATATAAAAATGTTAGGAATGGATTTACCTTCACCGGACAAGTACCCCTTTGAAATACATAAAAAAGTCTTTAAGAGTAACATATTGATAATAGAAAATTAAACTAATTTATCAAAATTAGTGGGTATTAGTGATTTTAAAATAATTGCATTTCCTTTAAAGATTAAAGCTGAAGCATCAATAGTTAGAGTTATAGCA
Source organism: Bacillota bacterium (assembly GCA_012728785.1). Taxonomy (GTDB): domain Bacteria; phylum Bacillota; class UBA4882; order UBA8346; family UBA8346; genus JAAYHS01. The sequence goes on from JAAYEK010000184.1 coordinate 1,530, forward strand.
AGTATAGATGATGGTTTGGAATTGGTCTTGCCGTAAACAATAAAAAGTAACAAAATAAAGGTGAAATAAAGAATGCTAGAAAAAATGAGTGATTTTTTTGCTGCTCGAGTTAATGATTACGATAACCATATGATTAACAACGTAATTGGATGTAAAGAAGGTTATAAAAAAATGGCAGAATTATTACCAGGGTCGGTAAGTAATATTTTGGACCTTGGTTGTGGTACTGGTTTAGAGCTTGATGAAATATTCAAAACTCATCCCACTATTAAAGTAACTGGGGTTGATTTAACAAAAGCAATGCTGGATGTATTAAAACAGAAACACCCCAACCAAAAATTAACGATTATCCATGCAAGTTATTTTGATTATGATTTTGGAATAGAAAGGTTTGATGCAATAATTTCTTTCCAAACTATGCACCATTTTTCCCATGAACAGAAAATCAAGCTATATTCAAAGGTGTATTCGGCCCTAAAGCCGGGAGGAAACTATATTGAATGCGATTATATGGTAATTGAACAGAAAGATGAGGACTTTTATTTTAAAGAAAACGAGCGAATTCGTAAAGAAAAAAATATTGTGGATGGTGAGTTCTATCACTATGATACTCCCTGTACGATAGATAATCAGTTAAAGATGCTTCGAATAGCTAAATTTGAGAAAGCTGAAATGGTCTGGAGAAAAGCAAACACAACTATGATTGTTGCCGACAAGGCAATCAAATTTTCCTTGTAAGCTCAATGACGACGGCAATGCTAAACTTTTAAGAGAACTGAAGGCGCTACCATCCATAGCCGCTTCAATTTGAGCCAATGTACTATTCTCCAGATAACAAAGAGCTGCTGACTCTGGGCCGGTTAGTGATTAATCTAGGCAAATATATGCAACAGGCGACTTTATCGTAACAATGAGGCAAGACTGTATCATCCAAATGCGGGTTTCCAGAAGAATGAAACAAAGATCGAAGCAATAGAAGGAATTAAAGAATTACTTGATGAACTAAAGCAGCATAAAATTTTTACAGCAGTGGCATCTTCTTCACCTAAATTTTTTATTGAAACTGTATTAGAAACCCTAAGAATACGAGAATATTTCAAAGAAATTTTGAGTGGTGAAGAAGTTCAAAGAGGAAAACCTTACCCCGATATTTTTTTAGAAACTGCAGAAATGTTAAGAGTTAATCCACAAGAATGCGTAGTCATTGAGGATTCTACAAACGGTATAAAAGCTGCTTTGGCTGCAGGAATGAAATGTATTGGATTTATTAATTTGAATTCCGGCTTACAAGATTTAACAAGTGCATCGATAATAGTGGATAGTATTTGTAAGATTAACTATGGCTTGATAAGTAATATGTAAATAAATGATAATTTGTATCCCAAACAACCTATCAATCCACTCGTTTTTTTGGATTGATATCGGTTTTAACCGATATCAATTATTTCAGTCACAGACTTTTAACCCGTTGCTTGGGGAGACATTTGGACGTTATTAATTGTTGCAGTAGAATGAATATTTCAATAATGAAAATTACATTAATGAATTGTCTGAGCCTGGGTTTTTAAATAAAGCCGGGCTTTATATCTAAATTCGGTATATCAAAAAAATATAAAACCGATGATTATCTTAGTAAGATTTGTTTCTTGAAAGGATTTATTCTAAAAATGACTCAACCCAAACAAAAAGTAAGTTCCAAAATCACTGAAACTGATCTTTTTATTCCGATTCGGGATTTTTTAGTTAACAAAGGCTATACCGTCCATAGTGAAGTTAAAAATTGTGACATCGCCGCAGTAAAAGATGATCAACTATTAGTTGTGGAACTTAAGATTAATTTTAATGCCACCTTATTAATTCAGGCAGCTAAACGACAGCGAGTGGCAAATTTGGTTTATATCGCGATTCCCATGCCTAAAACGGGGCTTTTTTCGCGGCATTGGAAAGACCTTTGTTACTTGGTACGCCGTTTGGAACTGGGGCTGATAGTGGTTTCATTCTTACCAAGCGGGCCTAGGGCTGAAGTGATTTTTGACCCAAAGCCCTTTGATCGGGAACAAAGCCAGCGTTTAAACAAAAAAAATCGAGGCGGGATTATCTCGGAGATTAACGGACGTCACGGTGATTATAATATTGGTGGTAGTACTCGCCAAAAAATAATGACCGCTTATAAGGAAAATGCGGTCCAAATCTTATGCTATCTTTATAAATATGGACCTCTCACAATTGGGCGCTTGAAAGAGTTGGGGACTGGACCTAAAACTGGCGTAATTCTTCAAAAAAATTTTTATGGTTGGTTTGACCGAGTTGCTAAAGGCAGTTATCAGATTACTTCCGAAGGGATCAAGTCTTTGGCGGATTATCCTGAAATAGTTGCCTATTATTTAGAAGAGCTTAATCAATCATAACCCGAGGAGGTTCAAAAGTAAGATCCCAATAAACTTGAGTTCCGGTCTAAATATATGTTTGCATTTGGAGACTTTAATTGTTAATATTGACTAGGATAGATGGCTCTTTAATTTGGGGTGAGATTAATTACTAATAGAATCAAGGCTTTTATCTTCGATATGGATGGAGTACTCACCGATACGGTCGAACTTCATTATCAATCTTTTAAAAAGTTAGCTATGGAGGAGAAAGTTCCTTTTAACCGAGAAATAAATGAACAATTAAGAGGATTATCCCGTGAAGATTCACTGGCATTGGTATTTAAGGATCGAGTTTTGGAACAACCGGAACTTCAACGATTAATGGTGAAGAAGAATAAATACTTTTTAGAACTGGCCGCCTCAATGACATCTAAAGATTTGGCATTGGGGGTTACCGATTTACTAGAACTTTTAAAAAGGCGAAATATTAAAATCGCTTTAGCATCTTCAAGCAAAAATACCAAATTCATCATTCAAAAGCTTGGTATTGAAAGCTATTTTAATAGTATTTCTGATGGCTATAGTGTTAGGCAAGCTAAACCCGCTCCGGATTTGTTTCTTCATGCCGCCGGCAGTCTGAACATTACGCCGAATGCTTGTATAGTAGTGGAAGATGCAGCGGCCGGTATTGAAGCTGCCCATGCAGCTAAAATGATAGTGATCGGAATCGGACCGGAAAAGAGAGTAGGTAATGCTGATTTTATTTTTCCGTCAATTAATACAGTTGATTTGGATTATGTCTTAAATGAAGTCCATAAGAAGTCGGCAGTTAAGGAGAGCTAAGTTGATCTTAAATAAAACTGATTTATTAAATGAAATCTCCAAATGGCGTAAAGATAATCAAACAATAGTTTTAACCAATGGTTGTTTTGATCTGCTACACAACGGACATCTAAGGACATTTTTAGAAGCCAAAAAAATGGGAGACCTATTGATTGTTGGAATTAACAGCGATCGTTCCGTTCGAGCTTTAAAAGGCTCAACCAGACCGATTATCAATGAAACAGACCGTGCTGAATTAGTTTCCGGATTAAAACCGGTTGATCATGTTATTATCTTTAATGAAACCACAGTAGCTCAGCTATTAGAAGATATCAAACCCAATGTGTATGTTAAAGGCGGAGATTATACAATAGAAACTTTACCGGAGCAAGAAATCATAAATAAACTAGGCATCAAAGTGAAATTCATTCCCTTGGTTGCCGGGATATCAACTACGGAACTAGTCAAACGAATTCAAAATGCGAATTTTTAAACCTTATTCAGATAAGTGAGATGGATATTTTTGAAAAAATAATTAATTGATGAAAGTAATTTAGCAGGAAAAATAAGAGAATAATCGAATTAATTAAAGTGGGTTATAATGGTCTCTTTTCTTCAAAATAATCTGATCAATACAAAGGAAACACCAATAAAAATTCAAAAAACTTGCATTTTTCCACCCAGCCGTGAACGACTAGGCTAGGTAGATCAATCTAGCTACCCCCTGGCGGGGCTTGGTTTAACTTCGAAGAGTTCACGGAGCCTGTATAAACGGTTAATCAGCGATGTTTCTTTGAATTTACGCTCACATTGGGTTTGAAAAGAGGCTGATTCAATGAGAGTTAAAAAATATTTGATAGTTATCATTTCGGCAGCGCTTTGCTTGGCGGTTGGTTTTTATTATGTTAAAAATAAGACTCGTCATGATGAAAGTGCTACTAAGATTAAATTATTAAAAGAATTAAATTTTAAACCTCATAAAAGCAAATTAACCTTGGATGACAATTCGAACCTTTCCCATAATAATGGGGAGGCTTCAGAATTCGTTACTTCTGATGTTATCGATTATCAACAGCGGGTAGATGAAGTTATTTATGAAGGGCTGGAATTTCGTTTAGGTGAAACCAAAAACGATATCGTAAATAATTTAGGCAATCCCCTTGAGATCGTTGAAAAATTAGTAACTAGTAGATTGCGGTTTGATCTTAACGATAAGCTATATGACTTGATTTATGATGGTTTTGAAGCCCGAATTTACCACTCGACCACCGACGAAAAAGAATTAGTACTTAGAATTTTAATTAAAGATGAAAAGTATAAGGTGAAATATGGATTGAATATTGGGGCTGCCGAAGAGTTTGTTCAAGAAGTGCTTGGTCCACCGGCTATCAAGCATGATGACCAATTTGAGTATTATGATTCCAATGGTTTTGCCAAACTCCGTTTCTATTTTAAGAACAGTAGGTTATCCATGATCGAATGGAGTTTTGAAGAGAATTGAATAGATCTTTTATACAGTTTATTTGAGCGATAACAAGACCTTTTATAACCGCTTTATTTAGGGTTAACATGTTTATCAAAGATCGCACTTTCCTAAAACTAACCTAAAGTATCAGTCTGGATTTTTTTTTGTTTCTATGCAGGAAAAAATAGGCTTGAGATACAATATTTATACCACGTTATATAATGGAGGTCTAGGAATAAATGGGTCCAAGGTTATTTTCACCTAATAAAATAACGGACAATCCGGAGATGAAAAAGACTTCGATGAGCCCAGATTTAGTTTTAGAGATCAATAGGTCAGGAAAGATTCTTAAAATAATAACACCAATGAAAATGACCTATTCTAACCTTACTAATGTTGTTCCAGGTGTATATTTTCGTGGTTTGCTTTCTGATGAAGCTGAACGGTTTGAATATTATTTACATAAATTCAACAAAACCAACGAAATTCAACGATTTAAACTTACTCTTTTTAATCATCTTTATGAAATTCGTTTCAATCCCTATATTAATAATCGAATTATGCTAATAGCTATTGAATTAACTTCAAATAAACCATTGGATTTTGACATCGAAAACATATTTGATGAAAAGAAAAATCTTGAAATTACACTTAGTTCAATTGCCGATGGAATAATCGCTACCGATATTAATGGTAAAATCGTTTACATGAATAATGCGGCGGCAGAAATTACCGGTTGGAAGTTGGAAGAGGCCATCGGGGAATGGTTAAGCGTGGTTTATCGTACTTCGAACCACGAAGAGACTAACTTTATTAAAGGTTTTGATTTTTGGGAATATACTTTTTTATTTACAAAGGACGGTAGCAAAAGAGTTATTACTGATAACGGAGCTTCTATTCATGATCATAACGGTGATATTACCGGGTTAGTAGTTGTCTTTCGTGATATAACTGAAAAATGGCGCATGGAAGAGGAAATTGAACGGAC
>JAAYEK010000185.1 GCA_012728785.1 Bacillota bacterium
TCAGCTAACGTCCGCGGGTTCCCGACGCCGATGAGCCTTAGCGCGACGCGCTTGGCGAATCGGTGTGGCGCGCCAACATCATGATTCAACTTCTTCGAACCAACTTCATGGATCAGCTTTCTTCCTCGAATACCCTTCTTTGAATCACCGCGCCCGAAGCGAGAACCCTTGCTGTTAGTCGCTGTGTTGAGCCGGGCAGCAGTTATTCGCTTACACGACAGCCGAACCATGGATGGTTGGCTGGTCGACTTCTTTGACATCTACCTCATTTGCAACTTTTATCTATTTGATAATATATAGTCCTTGTATGGCTGATAATATTTTTCATATTCTTGTACGTTTAATATACTTCTTAATGTTCTAAATTCTTGAAAGTAATAAAAATATTCTTCCTTCCAGTCGATATTAGCTATTTTATAAGCTTTAGTAGCGTAATTATCAATAGCTTGATAATAAGCATTACCTCTCTCGTCACCAGTTTTTTTGTTTACTTCATTACGTAGCTCCTGTCTATAACTTCGCATTTCTTTAAAATTATTACCGAAAATATCATCGATTCTATATGGTTCTATCCCGTATGAATGTTCTTTCATAAATTGAACGTACAATTCACGAGCCTTGCTTTCATAAAAAGGATTTCCTTGGTTCGCAATCTTGTAGTATTCCCTTATTTTTAGTATTTTTGAATGCGGCAAAAACCTACCTATATTTGCCTGGTAAAGTACCTGATATTGTTTAAACTCCTCCGGTGTTCTTGTATTAAAAAATAGCATATGATAAATGAATATCTGAAATGCAGAAACAATCATGTCTTTATTGAACTTAAATGGAAGTTTGTCAATGCTGAGAAAAAAATCATATTCATACTCACATCCATTCCCAACAACATCTGCAAAATCATGTACTATTTTATGAGCTTCCAAAAAATTCATGATTATACCTACCTAATTTTGTTGTTAGACCCGTGATTCCCAATTTCACAAATAATACACTTCTTCGAATGAGCTTCCAAACTGGCCGTGCCCACGACGGGCCGGCCACGAGGCTCAACATGGCGACTAACTATCAATATCCGATCATATATTCGTAATAAACGTTACTCTAACGCTTATTACGAATTATATACGTAGTAAAAATAACCCTAATTTTTCCCAATAGCGAACCTTCCCCTCGTTCTCCCTCCGGCTCAACAATAACATTTTACCATACAAAACATGAATTAACAATTTTCGTAACCGAGGTTGAATAATGTAAATCTCCAATTACAGAAAAATTCCATCAAATTAATAATTCATTCCGGAAAAATATCTATTCCATCGGGAATATAAAATATTCCTTCAAGAAAATGAAATATTCCACCAAGAAAATTAGATATTCATTTAAGAACGTAAAGATTCTTGATGGAATAATGCATATTCCACCTGGAATGATAGATATTCCATCATGAAAATGGAATCTTCCATCCGGATATTGCAGATTCTTGATGGAAGCTACAATATTTTGGAAAGCAAATGAAGATAGCCATCAAAACATTGACAAAATCCCGGTGAATATAATTGATTCCAATTACCCAATCCAATATTAAAATAATAACAAAAAATGTTAAATAATTATTACAATCCAATTAATGCTATGATATATTTATTACGGCAAAGTTGAACTAATCCCCCTGCCTTCCCCTACTCAACCGATAAGTCCAATATAGCATCCCCACAACCGCCGGAGCCAGCAACCAGGCCCACCACGCTCCCGAAAAAGTTTTGAAAATCCAGAAACGCAGTATGTTTCCGCCATCTAGAAAACTAGTAATAACCCCCTGATACTCTCCGAATCCAAAATTAAACTTCCGCGCCAAATCAGTATAAATGATCGCCATATGTGAAGCCACATATAGGTTTCCGATGATAATGGGAATCCCAATAATCACCGAGCGGATGATATTGCCCCTGGTTGCTACCACCACAATCACTACCGTTCCCACAATATTTGCCAAGTCCCCCAAAGGGATAAATTTAATACCGGGTAAGATCAGAGCTAAAATCAAGGCCAACGGCATCAATAACAAAGAGGTTACTACCACCGAAGTATGGCCGATGATAACCGCATGATCCAACCCAATATACATCTCTCCGGCTTGGGAAAACTTTTTTCCCAGATAACCTTTCATCTGTTCGGATAAGGGCATTAATCCCCGGCCCAAAATACCGCCCATCATCGGTAGGATATAAATTACCGCAGCGATTGAAAACCCTAATTCCAATAATAGCTTGAGATCATAACCTGCTCCCCAACCCAACAACAGACCCATCAGCAATCCAATTACCATTGGTTCGCCAAAAACACCCAGCTTGGCTCGGATTTTTTCCGGATTGGCATCCCAGCGATTCAATCCGGGAACCCTAGCCAACAGCCAATCTCCGATCATCCCCAGCGGATAATAAGTTATTGACGATAAGGTACTGATACTGATCCCCGGTAATCCCGAAAACCTTTGGACTGCCCCTGCCGCCCAGTCGGCCAGTTTTAAAATGATAACCGCCGTGAGTAACGCCGCCGCAACACCCAACATCTCATTCCCGGTGATCTCCGCTACCACCGCCCCGGCAAAAATGAAATGCCAAAAATTCCAGATATCGATATTCACAGTTTTGGTTACTTTCAAAAACAACATTGCAACATTTAATAACATAATCAACCCAATTAGTAACGGAGTCAATTGATACGACCAAGTAATGGCGGCTAGCGGCGGCAAACCCACATCAAGGACGTTAAAACCAAGGCCGGTGTTTTTGACCAGACTCTCCACCGCCGGACCGATCTGAGCTACGAAAAAATCAAAGATCGTAAAAATGCCGATGAACCCAATCCCAATTGTTAATGCCGATTTTAGAGCATCACTGATCTTCATCCGGAAAATTAACGCCAAGACGAATAAAATCATCGGTAACAACACAAAGGGTTTAAAACTCAATAAGTAAGTAATGATTTGACTTAGGCTCTCCATGGTTGCTCCTTTTAATTATGTAAGTTATCTGCTTAATCGAATTACATTCTTATACTATACCTGTTACAGCTGGTTTTTTAAATAGGAAATTAAAGCAATCCAATATAAAAAGACCGCCCTCTCCGGTCTGGAAAGGACGGCCCGACCAAGTTGCAATATCAATTCTTACGGCAGTACCAACGTACTCCAGGATTGGGGCGGTAGGGTTATCGTAACGGCTTGTTTTTCCAGTTTAATCTTAACCTCTTTCTCACTTTCGGTTGCATTCTGCATCACCAGCGCGATCCCGCCGTCCGGATTTTGAAAAGCGATAGCGTCGCTCCAGGCCCCGTACGGTTTGACACTGATTAAGCGCGCGCCCGGTTTGACAAAAAAGCTGAAATGTTTGAAAGCATAATACATCGGAGTGTAAATCAACGACTTGGTCTTCCTGTCCACTACCAAAGGAGCATTTTGGGGCCAAGGTCTTCTTGAGTCGATACTCTTGCCTTCCTCATCCAACACCATATTCCAGAGCATATAAGAGTTTACGCCCTGTTCGAAATAGTCTTTAACCTTCTTCCAGGTATATACCCCGTAATTCCAATCGTTTTGCGGTTTATTCGGGTCAAACCTGGCTTTCCAATACCAATTACCGCATTCCGTCTCAGTCTGCATAAGCTTTTTCTCGGGATAGTTTTTGCGGGTCCAAGCTACCGAATGCAATCCGTCCCATTGAAATCCCACGGTGGTAATATATTTGTTAGCCTCGGCATCACTCAAGACAGTCTTCGGGTATTTGGTATAGTCCGCATCCTGCATTGTCCCTAACCAAATCTCCCCCTTTACCCCCCGTTCTTGGAATAAGGGGCCGATATGGTCCTTGATGAAAGCTAGGAACTGGTATTCTGTCCACAAACAACTGGGATAGTTGGTTTCAATGGTCGGTTCGTTCTGAACGGCCACGGCGTAGGCGTCGATTCCTTCCTTTTGATAAGCTTCGAGAAAACGGGCCAGGTACAAAGCGAAGGCCTGATAGATCTGGGGATCGCCTTTCATGTAACCGCCGTCATATTCTCCATTAGTCTTCATCCAAGTCGGAGGCGTCCAGACTGAACCCCAGATCTTCAGATCCGGTCTATATTGCATCGCCGCTTTTATGTAAGGGATTAAACAACCTTGATCCCGCTGAATGGAAAAATCCTTCATCTCAAAATCGTCTTTGGTCTCATTTAAGGTATAGCGGTCAATGGCGTAGTCGCTGGCGCCGATGGGAACCCGGCAAATATTAAGTTTAGCGCCTTCTTGGGGATCAAAAAGGGCCTTTAAAGCCTCTTCCCTTTGTTCCGGGGTCAAGATGGAAAGGGCCTCCCAGCCTTTTTCGTTGAAAGCTCCTCCAAAACCATCAATCTCTTGGTAGACGGTTTTCTTATCGATTTCGATGGTAAAATCCTTCCCCTTGGCCTTGATAATAGGTAACGAGCCCCCGCTTCGCCAGGGTTCGGCCTCGGTTGTCACGGTCCAAATTACTTCCGAAGCTGCAAATCCGACAGGTAAAAAGCATTGCCAGAGAAGCAAGCAGAGAAAAGTCAGTATTACCGGAGATTTTCGCATAAATAGACCTCCTTCGAAATATAAATTTCTACGGATATTAATTCTGTTAAAATCGGTAAACACCTTTATGACATAATAAATAACAAGATAAGTTTATTTATGCGGGTTTTAAATTTACTATCACCTATATTCCTTACATTGACAAAAAACTGTTTCTAACTCTATAATTATTAAAACTTCAATAGTAATGGTAGCAAGCCTCGTCTCTTAAATAAGGGACGAGGCCTATTTAAAAGGAGCGATTGCGATGAATTTCCATAACCACAATCGAGTCTTCATTTCCCTATCCAATACTGAAAACGGTGAGGTATCGTTTTTGACCAAATTTTATTACCGCCAAAACGGGAACAAAGTATGGGCCGAGTATCACTGGGGTAAGATCAAAAAGGGGTTTTTGGTTGGTTGCAGCGATGAAGTAGGCAATTTGAATTTTACATACCAGCATCTCAACAGCCAAGGAGTTCTAAGGACAGGAAAATGCCGGTCCACTCCCGAACTCCTGACCAACGGCAAAATTTGTTTGTCCAAAAAATGGCAATTGCAGATAATCAATTGAAAACTTTACTAATAAGAATAAATTTCTGGAATGATTGAAAAAATATTGTGAATATAATAAAATAATATTAAACCTCTACAATAAATAGATTGATAGATAATTCTTTCGTTTAGGATGTGGAAAGATGAATACTCTAAAAATAAAGGCTCACGAATTAATTGACGCTTTACCTGATGATAAAATGGTGAAAGTTTTAACTATACTTGAAAACGTTAAGGATATTATAAATGATGATCTCCCGGATGAATGGGATATTCAATTAGCTAATGAAGCCAAAGTGGCTGAGGAACAAGGTGAATTTATAACCTTAGACGACGTAGCAAAGGAGTTAGGGTTTGATACCGATAAATTACGAAATAATCATTGAAAAAAACGCTGTCAAATTCCTCAAAGAGCAATCAAAGCAGCAGCAAGAAAGACTACTTAAAGCCATCTATGGGATTCCAAAAGGTAATATTAAACCACTCCAAGGTTTTAAAGAAATTTATCGTTTGAGAGTAGGCAGCTACCGAGTCATTTACCGGCTGAAAAAGGAGGAGCTACTTATACTTGTATTGAAAATTGGAAACCGTGGCGATATTTATAAGAGTTTAGAAAGCAGATAGCATTTATCTGCTTTAATTCATTTTATTGTTAATTGTCAGCTGCCGCTCCTCCGTCCTAGCCAAATCGAATTATGCCCCGGATCACAAGCCACGGTCCGGCCTAGGGACTCAATCCTTCGGGTGATACAACCCCGGCATTCGGCCGCTTCTTCCCCCAGGCAGATTTTGTTGGGATAAATCTCATATTCCGGTCGATACTTTTTAGGGGTCAGATTGGGCATTACCACATTGGCCCCGGCCCGGAGCGCCGCCTCCCGTCCCAAGGGATTGATGCTTCCCAAGGCAGTGGTAGCCGGAATCAAGGCCTGGGGTAATATAAGTCTGGTTAAAGCCACCATCAAACAAGCCTGCTCCAGTGTACCACCGGGTTCTTGCCCCAACGGAGTCTCCGGATGGGGAATAAACGGACCAATCCCGACCATCTCCGCCTGAAGCTCACCGGCTAGTTTCAAATCATACCATAAAGTCTCCGCGGTTTGTCCGGGCAGGCCCACCATGAACCCGGTTCCCACTTGATAGTCGAGTTCTTTCAAAATTTTAAGCAAAGCTACTCTTTTCACCAAAGACTGTCCGGGATGGAGCCGTTCATAGAGCAAAGGATCAGCGGTTTCATGCCGCATCAGATATCTTTCGGCGCCAGCGGAGCGCCATAATTCATAATCCTGGGGTATCCGCTGGCCAACGCTCAAAGTGACCACCAAACCAAGCTTTTTGATCTCCCGGACAATCTCGGCGATAGTATCCCCGCTGTAAGCCGGATCTTCACCGGATTGTAGAACCACCGTTTTATAACCTAGCTCAGCCCCGTTCTCGGCTGCAGCAATGATCTCCGCCGGAGTCATCCGGTAACGGGACACTTTCCCGTTCTCCCGCCGCAAACCGCAATATAAACAATTATTCCGGCAGTAGTTGGAGAACTCGATTAATCCCCGCAGATGAATGGAGTCCCCCACCGTCTCCGACCGCAATCCATCGGCGGCCTCCACTACTTGTCGCGCTTCGGCGCTTGTTGGATCAGCGATCAGTCTCAGAGCGAACTCCCGGTCATTAATAATTCTTTGCCCGGCATTGGTTTCGTTAACATTGACATTACCGCCCATCGTCTACTCCTTTAACTCTTCTTGGCCATGGTAGCTTTGGCGTTGACCCCTTTGATATTTCCCAACCTTCCGGTAAGCGTATTGATCTCATCCTCCCCACCATCAACGATTAACGAAAGCACCCCTACATTCCTCTCCCGGTGCGGAATCCCCATCCTCCCCACAACAATCCGCCCAAACTCGCTAATCACAGCGTTTACTTTCTCCTGTACCTCCTGAGGCCGCTCCAAAATAACGGCAATGACACCCAACCTTTTTTCAGTATTCATAAAAACCTCCTCGTCAGTGACTAACCATTCTCAGATTTTTATTCAATTTTATCTTCAAACTAAAATTTATTACCAACACGCCTTCATGGATGAAGGCGGCGACGCTTCTTTTCATGGATGAAAAACAGCGGTCGCCATCGGAAGACTATACTTTATTGCCAGTCAGAAGGACAGGGATGTCGAAGACCCTCTAAAAACTTGGATGAATTGCAGGAGGTCCGGAACCACGCGGGTCCGGCGCATTTTGGTGACTTTTGTGCGGTCAAAAGTCACTCGCCGCCGAAACAGTGGACCGACATAATCGACTTTCATCGTTTTTATTAATTCACATATTTTTGCTATGTTTAACTAGTAATTTTAGTAATAATGTAAGCCAGTTGTAATGTCTCACCCAAATTCCTCCAACAACGCTTTCAACTCCGGAAAGGGCCTTAACGCCCGAGGAAAAGCCCCTTGCGCATAAGCGATGAACACCCCATAATTTACTATCGACACATTCCGCTCCATAGCTAAACCTATCCGGTACTTCATCTCCCGCCGGTTAAGCATACACCCGCCGCAATGAATCACCATCCGATACTTGGATAGATCTTTCGGTAAACTTAAACCGCTGGCCCATTCGAAATTGATTTCGCCCCCAACCAACTGGTTTAACCACCGGGGGATCTTCACTGTTCCAATATCATCACACTGCCGGTGATGGGTACAGCCTTCGGCGATCAAAACACTGTCTCCGGGCTTGAGCTGTTCAACCGCCTTAACTCCTCTGACCAATTCCGGCAGATCTCCTTTATAGCGGGCAAAAAGAATCGAAAATGAAGTTAACGGGATTTCCTCCGGTGTATCCTCGGCCACTCTCTTAAACGCCTGAGAATCAGTGATCACCAAAGCCGGTTTCTTCCCTAAATGCTCCAAGGTTTCCTTTAATCGATCCTCCTTAGTGGTTATCGCCACACCGCCCCGATCCAATAGCTCCCGGATCACCTGTTGTTGAGGGAGGATTAACCGGCCTTTAGGCGCCGCCGCATCAATCGGGATCACCAACACCACAAAATCTCCCGGTTTGATTAAATCACCGACTAAAGATCCTTCTCTGTCTTCATTGGGAGCGGTTCGGATCAGCGCCGTTTTTAGTCCGGCAATACCTGCTCCGGTCGTCGCCGATACCTCCACCAAGTCCAATTGAAGTTGCTTTTGCCATTCTAAACGTTTTGCCCTGTCATATCCAGCCAAATCAACTTTGTTAACGACTCCAACCACCGGAATGTTTTTGGCCCGGATGGTTTGGAGCAGTTCCCTCTCAAAATCGGTAACCCCCGTCAAACTGTCCAAGACCAATAACGCTAAGTCGGTTTTATTCAGTACCTTATAGGTCCGTTCAACCCTCAGTTTACCCAATGGCCCGCTATCATCAAGACCCGCGGTGTCAATCAACGTCACTGGACCCAAAGGCAACAATTCCATAGCCTTGGTCACCGGATCAGTGGTAGTTCCCGGCTCCGCCGAAACCAAAGCCACGGTTTGATTGGTCAAAGCATTGATCAAACTCGACTTTCCCGCATTTCGCCGCCCGAAGATGGCAATCTGGAGCCGGGAACTATTAGGAGTTTCATTTAAGTTACCCATGAAAACCTCCAAAACTTGGATTATACATACTGATCCCGTTCGCCTTTTTCCAACTTCTTTAATGCCTGATCCACGAACTCCCTGGTTTTTTCGTCTTCAATCTCCAATAAATGCTTGGCGATGACCGCCTCGCCCGCTTGCTTCGTCTCCGGGCTGGCATAATCCAATAAATACTCCTTCAAAGTACAGATAGCGTTGGGCATACAAAAATTATGGACAAACTTAGATTTGGCCAATCCCATGAAATGCTCCCCGGTCCGGCCCTTCCGGTAACAACCGGTGCAAAAGGAAGGAATATTCCCCGCCAAGCACGTTTCCCGGATCACATCATCCAGGGAGCGGACATCCCCCAGTTGAAACTGTTCCTTATCCGGCATGGCATTGGCCACCGCTTCCTGGTATCCCCCAACCCCGATCCGGCTTCCGGCGTCAATCTGCGAAATCCCCAGCGGAATAACCTCCTTTCGCGCCGCCGCGCTTTCACGGGCAGTCAGAATCATCCCCGTATAAGGAATCGCCAACCGGATCACCGCCACCAGCTTCTTAAAATCAGCGTCACTCACCACATATTCCGGATTGGAGGCCAAAGGCGTATTGACGGCCGGTTGAATCCTAGGAAAAGAGATGGTATGCGGACCAACCCCGTTATACTTACTCTCCAGATGAATTGTATGATATAACAATCCCATGGCCTCAAACCGCCAGTCATAGAGGCCGAACAAGACTCCGATTCCCACATCGTCCACCCCGGCGTCCAAAGCCCGGTCATGGCAGTATAAACGCCAGCGGTAATGCCCCTTAATGGTATTAGCCGGATGATATTTCCGGTAGGTCTCGTGATGATAGGTCTCCTGGAATACTTGAAAAGTCCCGATGCCTACCTCTTTGAGTTGGCGCAATTCCTCCCTGGTTAAAGGGGCGCAATTAATATTGGCCCGTCGGATCTCACCATGCTTACTCTTGACGCTATATACCTGACGGACCGATTCACAGATATAATCGATATTGGTCTCCGGCGACTCCCCGTATACCAATACCGTCCGTTTCTGCCCCTCACCGATCATGATTTCTATCTCGCGCCGGAGTTCCTCCATGGTTAAGGTCTTGCGGTTAATGGCATGGTTGGAACTGCGGTAACCACAATAACCGCAATTATTGGCGCACTTATCGCTGATATAAAGCGGCGCAAAAAAGACTATCCGGTCACCATATACCTCCCGTTTCAACTTATTGGCCAAGGCATACATCTCGGCGATGGTTTCCGGGTCACGGTTCTGTAGTAAAATCGCCATCTCTTCCGGTTCCAGCCGGACCTGGGAGGCTGCTTTCTCCAAAACTCTCCGAACATCAGTGGGCTTGGGATTTTCCCATTTGTTTAATAGGCTCCAAATCAACTCGTCATCGATAAAATCCCGCTCCATAGCGTCATATTCCGCAAAATCATCCCGGTATTTCTCTAAAAAGCTCATCTTGTGTTCCCCCTTTATATATTAAAAACCCTTCTTCGAGGACGGGGAACACCTCAAAAAGGGTCGGTTTGACACTAATGACACCTTTTATTCGAATGCTCTCCAGCCTCAGACTGCTCTTTGGCTTCAGAACTACTCTACTTTTTCCGAGTTCACTGCCGATGACTGTCCAAATCACGGGCGGCAAACCTTTTGATTTATTTTACCATATTGTGATAAAAAGTACAATCTTTAATATGAAATTTCTCGAAACGGAAACCAACAATGATAAATCATTGACAATTTACAAACCATCATGATACGATTTTTTAAGTAGTCGTCCTCCCCGGCTTGCCGGGATACGTTAAAGGATGAAAATTTGGTTATATCTCAATACTTCTTCCAAGGAGCGGTTCGGATGTTAAACAAAAAAGATTTTATAACGGATAATATTAAAGAAAGGGACTGGCAGATCATACCCGCCGATTCTCCCGATCTTTACTATATCGGCAGAATCGATGACCTGGACCCGAAAGCGCCGGTACTTGTTTGGCAAGGGACCGAGGTACGCGCCCGTTTCACTGGAAAAAACATCGGTTTACGGTTTTCCGAGGTTTTGGGTCAAAACTTTTATAATGTAATCATCGATGGCCAAATCAAACTGCTTAAACTAAAGGAAGCAAAGGAAATCAACGATTATCTCCTTGCCGATACTTTGCCTGACGGAACACACGATTTGATTCTTTTTAAAAGAAGCGAGGCAATGTCCGGACACGCTGTTTTTCAGGGCTTGTTCCTGGAAAAATCGGCTCAACTCGGTCCCAAACCGGAGCCCCTTCCGTTGCGTATTGAGTTTTACGGCGATTCCATAACCGCCGGGGCTTGTAATGAAGATCCTTGGGACGACCAATACGAAGATTGTTCAACTCATAATAATTACCTGTCTTATGCTGCTATTACTGCCAGAAATTTCAATGCAGAATATTTCAATATTGCAGTAAGTGGGACCGGCTTATGTCATAGCTGGAACCCGATTATGATGCCGGAAATCTATGATAAAATTTATCCGGACAGCACTAGCCCTAAGTATGGGTTTTCGGGAAAAAAACCGGAGATTGTTCTTATTAATCTCGGGCAAAATGATCAAAGCTACCCAGTATCGATTAACAAACCCTTCCCAAGAAATTATGCGGAAAAATACGTGGAATTTGTCAGTAAGATCCGTAGTTTATACCCTGAGAGCCATATTGTTTGCGCAATCGGAGGAATGGATTGTTATCATGCATCGGCGGAGTTTCGGGCTGCTTTCCAACAAGCGGTTCAAAAACTTAAAAATACTGATCCAAAAATCCATTCGTTTGTCTTTGAAGCGTATACCTTAACTCATCCCCGAGTGGATACACATCTGAAGTTAGCTTCGGAATTGACTGCCTTTCTAAAAACGATTTTGGTTTAATCAGTTACTTTAGGGTATTCTAATCTAATGAAATACGGGATCAATTTGACCTCTTGGTATTTATAAAATATAATTAGGTTAACTTTAACACTGGGAGAAATTTGGATGTCCAACCATCATGGCCATGATCCGAAAACTGACGATTCTAATTCGTATCGCTCCGGAACCAATCAAGAACAGGAACAAGTAAAAGTACTGCCCCCTGATGAGCGAGACGACTTTAAAGGAATCACCCTTAATGCCGGTGACTCAAGCGATCAAGAAAACCGGGGTTATTACGAATATGAGTACCGGGACCCGCGAAGCAGGGTATATGTCCGTCGAGTCAAGCTAAATCCCTTAACAGGCTTTTTGTATTTGTTGGCTGGGGGTTTATTAGTGGTAGCCTTAATATTTATTTTCTTCCCGTTCTTTCTTTATCTAGCAATTCCGCTTTTGATCATTGCTCTTTTAAATAACTTACTTCGCAGGCGTTAGTCGGACAAAACTCTCGGATAAAAACATACTTTTTCTAATTCTTCCCCCTTTGTCAGCGGCGGCAAACAACTTTGATTAATACAAACATAACATGTTGGTTCTCCGTTGACCGGCTCCCGGCCTTCAAACAGTACCCCGGCGGGATGCTTTTTTAATTCTTCCCCTGCTCCCTTCCAACCTATTATACGATAAGGCAAAAACTTTCGGCGCAGTCCCACTAAAATTTCGGGGGGATTGCTTTCATCACTGACGAAGACAAATTCCTTGATCCCTTGCAGATACATATCCAAGGCGCTAATCAGCGCCGCATAACCCCAGCTGTTATGGGACATCTCCTTAGAATAAGCTTTAAAAATCCCTCCGGCTTCTTCCCGAAACTCTTTTTTTCCAGTATAAGCAGCTAACTTTAGCAGATTCTCGGTATGGATCGCCACTCCGCTCGGAATTGCCTGGTCCACACCGGAAAAGGGCCTACTTATCAATTCGCTCCCATTTTCCGAAGTTAGATAATACAAGCCGTTCCTATTTCGAAACCGGTCGATAGCCTCTTCGGTGAGCTCCATGCTCCGAGTCAGCCAATTACTATCGAAATCAGCTTCATACAAATCCAGTAATCCTCTAGCCAAAAAGGCATAGTCATCTAGAAAAGCCTCTCCGTAAGCTTTTCCATCCTTATAAACCCGCGCCAAATCTCCATTAGTAAGGCGGCTAGATTTGAGGATGAAATTCGCTCCTCGTCGGGCAGTCTCATAATCGGCTCGATCTTCAAATACCTGAAAACTAATGGCCAATCCGCTGATCATCAGCCCGTTCCAACTGGTGATCACTTTTTCATCCCGGAAGGGCTTTACTCTTTCTTCCCTTATCCTTAAGAGTTTCTCCCGGGCTGTTTTCAACTTTGCCAAGTCTTCAGCATTGATTTTCCAGTCATCAGACTCAGGTAACCGGTTTAAAATATTCTTGCCTTCGAAATTACCCTCTTGAGAAATCCCATAGTATTCTATAATTAACCGGGCTTGGTCCTCATCGAGAGCTTCTTGGATCTGTTGCGGAGTCCAAAGAAAATACTTACCCTCATCTCCCTCGCTGTCCGCGTCTTGGGTAGCATAAAAACCGCCTTCCGGGGCAGTCATTTCGCGGCGCGTGTATTCGGTGGTTTCCTTAACTATCCGGCGGTATTCTTGATCACCGGTCAATTGATAACCAACGCTATATAATTTAAGTAATTGGGCGTTATCATAAAGCATCTTCTCAAAATGAGGTATTAGCCAGATACTATCAGTTGAATAGCGGTGAAAACCTCCTCCCAGTTGATCGTAAATACCCCCACGGGCCATCCGATCCAAAGTAAATAAACAATGCTCCAATTCTCGGGATGCTCCGCGCCGGCTCCCGACATTAATTAATAATTGCAAGAGGTTGGGATTGGGAAACTTGGGCGCATTATTGAAACCACCGTTATTGGTATCAGCGTAACGGTATAATTCGGAGACCGCTTTTTCCGGAAGATCTTCCGGTATTCCAGCCTGATGAGTCTTTCCTGCTTCGGTTTGGAGATACTCAGTTAATTTCTCTCCGGCCTCATGGATTTGATCTCTTTCCTTAATCCATTTCCGATGGATCGCTTCCAAAATATCCGGCAAACCCGGTCTACCATACATGGATACCGGCGGATAATAGGTCCCCCCATAAAAGGGACGCTTGTTATGGTCCAAAAAAGCAGTTAGTGGCCAACCACCATGCCCGGTAATCATCTGAACCGCCTGCTGATAGATTTGGTCCAAATCCGGCCGTTCCTCCCGGTCGACCTTGATATTGACGAAATATTGGTTCATCAGTCCAGCTATCTCCGGGTCTTCGAAAGACTCCCGCTCCATTACGTGGCACCAGTGACAAGCGGAATAACCGCAGGAAAGGAGGATTGGTTTGTCTTCAGCTTTAGCTTTTTGGAAAGCTTCATCACCCCAGGGATACCAGTCAACCGGATTGTAGGCGTGTTGGAGAAGGTAGGGAGAGGCTTCGTGGATCAGACGGTTGGCTACTTTAGTTTCGGGCATTTGACAATCATCCTTTATGGGTGTACTTTTGTTGCTTTAAATTAAAGTATGCCCTAAATAGTAATTATCCCGATTAAATAGTACCTAAAAGCGTTTAAAAAAAGCTTCCATTATTCTGACAACACTTTAGTGCTGTTAATTCAATCTTTTTTTCAGTTCCTCGTAGAAATTTTCACGTGTTCCAATCTGCAATACTATAACCACAATTTCTTGCTCTTTTATTTGATAAGCAATCCGATAATCAACCCCCGCCACTTTTAAATGATAAGAATAGATCGCTGTCAAATCCCCTTTTAGCCGTTCACCGCTAAACGGATTTTTAGCTAACTGTTCAAGCGCTTCAATGACTCTGTCTTTAACCGGTTTATCCAGATTCCTTAATTGCTTTCCGGCAGAATTCAGGATAACTACTTCAAACATTTTCATTCTCTTGTTTCAATTCCGCCAAGGACACATATTCTTGCCGATTATATTCCCCCTCAGCTTCAGCAACCATCGCATCAAATGCCTGATTGAGTTTGATCTGGTACATCCGGATCGTTTCCTCAGTTACAGTCTTACCGTCTTTTTCAATATCATCCCGAATTAGGTCGCAAAGTTCGTCAGCTACGGTACGAGGTTTAAGGATAATGTTTTCTCCCTCAACAACAATTTTAACTTTGCTTCCTGTAGCTAATTTGAATTGATCTCGTATCTCTTTCGGCAAAATAAACTGCCCTTTACTGCTAATTGTTACGTTATACTCCGCCATTATTACCTCCGTAAGAAGTAAGAATTCTTACATTTATTATATTATTAATTCCTCAATTTGTAAATCCTCTTTTAGCTGATTTATCAAAGCCGTGGTTTGGGCGCCACTCCCGTTCTGGCAAATGAAGATTCGGAAGGCGCGGCGAATTACGAAATCTGGGAGATCGAATCCTTAGTCCCGATGTATTTCTATGATGGCTATCACGCTGCCGTCGCCTAGATGCTTGGTTAACTTAGTATAGACGTTTGTTTAAAAATATGTTAACATACTAGTATACAAGTACATGATAGATCCATCACACAAATTTCATTTAGGAGGGTTTGCTTATGAAGAAATTGGTCCTGGTTTGTTTAGCTTTAATTTTAGCCTTATCTCTCAGCACGGGGTGTAACAGGCAATCAGAAACTTTCTCATTAAAACTTTCTACTGTCCTTGCCGACAATGATCCGATCACTATTGGTTTGACAGCCATGGCAAAAGAAATTGAAGAAAAAACCGATGGAAAAGTTACTGTGGAAGTTTACCCCTCCTCACAGCTGGGCGATACCGGAGATGTTTTAGAACAGGCCAAGAGCGGCTCCAATGTTGGTGTTGTTATTGATACCGGTATGTTGGCGGATTATGTGCCGGATATGGCTATTTACACCGCCCCTTATGTTTTTGATAATGTCAAGGAAGCCCGGGCTTTTATCGAAACAGACATTTTTAAAGCTTGGGATAAAGAACTGGCCACTCACGGTCTGCGTGATTTAAGCTGTAACTGGTATCAAGGAGCCCGCCATTTCCTAGCCAATAAACCCATCAATACTCCTGCAGATCTAAAAGGAGTCCGTGTTCGAACCATGGGTTCCAAGGTAGCCCAGGAATCCATGAAAGCTATGGGCGCCATACCTACCTCCTTAGCTTGGAGCGAAGTATATTCGGGACTTCAACAAAAGGTTATTGATTCCGCCGAAGCTCAGTTACCAGCTGTTTATGGCGCTTCTTTACATGAAGTAATTAAATATGTAGCGGAAACCGGCCACTTCTTGCTTTACACCGGTCTTGTTATTTCCGAAGAATGGTTCCAATCACTACCAAAGAACTATCAAGAGATTGTCATTCAGGCTTCCATATCAGGCGGGGACTATGCCACCGAGCTTACTTTGGAAAAAGAAGTTGAATACAAAAAAAACATGGAGAAATTTGGGGTTACCTTTATGTCAGTTGATTTAACTCCGTTCAAAGAAGCTTCTTCATCAGTCTATGAAACAATGGGTTGGTCCCAATTAAAAACTGAAATCGATACCGCTTTAGGCAAATGACTTCAGACTTGACATTTTAATAATAACTTTCTAAAAGAGGCAGGAGTACAATAAACTATTGCCTCTTTTTTAAAACTCAATCCCACAAGTCTGTGAATCTCTTTAATAAAATACTTGCCGTTCATAAGCCAAAGATAACTTATAGAAAGTAAAAAAATGGAGGTTTCCATGAAAGAGTTTAACAAAAAAGTTGAAACCATCGAAACTTGGGTCGGCGTAGTTATGCTCACGTCAATTATTCTATTGGTCTTTTTATCCGCTATGTTGAGAACAATTAGATATCCTATCGTTTGGAGTGTGGATCTGGCCCAACTGTTATTTGTCTGGATCTGTATGCTAGGCGCGGACATTGCTTTGAAAAGAAAAGCTCATGTTGGCGTCGATTTGATTACCAAAAGGTTTTCCATTCGGTTGCAAAACATTATCACTCTAGCAACCTATATAATTAGTATTTTCTTTTTAGCTTATATTACTTATTATGGAATATTTCTTTGTGTCACCAATTATCTGAGAAAGTATCAAACCTTGCAAATCAGCTATTCATATGGAACTGCTGCGGTCCCGATTGGGAGTATTTTAATGATTTTGACCATTATTGAACAGATGGTTCAGCTAATTACCGATTGGAAAAAACCAAGCAACGCTGATAATTCAGCAAATTTAGAACTAAGTAATACTAACATCCCGGGTTAATAAAATTTATATCTTTAAGTTTGGAAAGGAGCAAACCTATGGAAGCCGTAGCAATAGTATTTTTTGTTTTATTATTACTAAATGTCCCTCTTGCTTTTACAATCGGTATTTCAAGCCTATTTTTCTTCTTTACAACACCGGATTTATCCTTGACCATTCCAGTACAGAAAATGATGGCCAGTACCCAAAGCTTCCCCTTACTGGCAGTGCCATTTTTTGTGTTGGCCGGCAACTTAATGAACGCCACTGGTATCACTTCACGTCTGATTAAATTTTCCACTGTGCTAACCGGTCATATGCGCGGCGGGCTTGCCCATGTATCCTGTGTGCTATCTACCTTGATGGGGGGGATCTCCGGTTCAGCTTGCGCCGATGCAGCTATGGAATCCCGTATTCTCGGACCCGCCATGGATCAAAAAGGTTATTCCAAGGGATACTCCGCTTCGGTAATCGCCATGACTAGCTTGATCACAGCCACCATTCCTCCGGGAGTCGGCTTGATCTTATATGGTGTCACCGGTGAAGTTTCTATCGGCAAACTTTTCATCGCCGGTATCATCCCCGGTATTATCATGATGTTCTTCTT
Source organism: Bacillota bacterium (assembly GCA_012728785.1). Taxonomy (GTDB): domain Bacteria; phylum Bacillota; class UBA4882; order UBA8346; family UBA8346; genus JAAYHS01. Next base: position 17,526 of record JAAYEK010000185.1, read on the forward strand.
AATGTTTACTTCCGGGATTATTGCTAAAAAACGTAATTATCCCGTGGAGAGAACGACCCGACCGACTTTTAAGGAAGTTTGGACCAGTTTTCTCGAATCCATCTGGGCCTTAATCTTTCCCATCATCTTAATCGTCGGGATTCGTTTCGGAATTTTTACCGCCTCCGAAGCTGGTGCTTTCGCAGTTGTTTACGCCTTTATCATTGGAAAATTTGTTTATAAGGAACTTACTTTCAAAGGGTTTATCGAAGTATTGAAAACCACCCTCTCCGATAATGGAGTGATCCTCTTCATTATCATGGCTTCGGGTATCTTTGGTTACAATATTATCTATGATAAGGTGCCGCAAAGCATGGCTATGTTCATTACCGAACTCTCCGGTAATAAATGGATGGTTTTAACCATAATTCTCAGTTTCGTTTTTGTGGCCGGGATGTTTATGGAAGCGACTGTCAATACTCTTTTATTGACGCCTATTTTCTTGCCCATCATAAGGAGTTTCGGTTTTGATCCGGTCTATTTCGGAATCTTATTTATGACTATTATTACCATGGGAGGAATGACTCCCCCGGTTGGCGTTACTATGTACACCACCTGTTCGATTTTGAAATGTCCCATCGAAGACTACGTTAAAGAATCATGGCCTTTTATGTTGGCAGTCGTTATCGAAGTCGCAATTTTAGCGGCCTTACCGGATTTTGTATTATTCTTACCAAATTTAGTATTCGGTTAAAGTGAGGAATTTTCCATGAAAATGATCTTACGATGGTTCCCTGGAGGCGATGACAGCGTAACTTTAGAGCAGATCAACCAAACTCCCGGCATCAGTGGTGTGGCTACTTGTCTACCGGATATTCCAGTCGGTGAGATCTGGCCTCTCCAGCGCTTAATCACCTTAAAAGAGATGATTAACGCCGCTGGTTTAGAAATTGAAGTGATCGAGAGTGTAAACATCCATGAGGATATCAAAAAAGGGTTGCCTTCGCGGGATAAATATATTGAAAATTACATCGTAACCATTAATAATCTATCTAAAATCGATATCAAATGTTTATGTTACAATTTTATGCCCGTCATCGATTGGGCCAGAAGCGATTTGGCATTTTCCTTAGCGGATGGCAGCACTGCCATGTCTTATCGGCACGAGCAAGTACTACAAATGGATCCCTCTAAAATGGCCGATGTTATGATGAATAAAGCGCAAGGTTATTCTTTACCCGGTTGGGAACCGGAGCGACTTAAGTCCATGGCCATGGATATCGAGTTTTACCAGTCCATGACTACCGATGATTATTGGGCTAATATGAAGTATTTTTTGGATGCCGTGATTCCTCATGCCGAAAAATGCGATCTCAAAATGGCGATTCATCCGGACGATCCGCCATGGCCACTCTATGGTCTTCCGAAAGTCATCATCAACTCAGAGAAGATCAGAACCTTTTTATCCTTAAACGATAGTTCTTACAACGGCCTTACCTTATGTACCGGTTCTTTAGGCGCTAACCAGGACAATGACCTTCCTGCCATGATCAGGGAATTTTCCTCTCAAGGGAAAGTACCATTTGCCCATATTAGAAATATTAAACATCTTTCATCTCTTGATTTTGACGAATCAGCCCATATCAGCGAATATGGCGATTTGGATATCTTTGAAATCGTAAGGGCCTTTCATGATAGCGGCTTCAATGGCTATATCCGTCCTGATCACGGACGGATGATCTGGGGTGAAAAAGCCCGACCCGGTTACGGCCTTTATGACCGAGCCTTAGGCGCTAACTACATATACGGCTTGTGGGAAGCAATTTCAAAAATGAAACAGTCGTCAGTCTAATTAATTCAACCTGCATCCGGCAAGCACCCTGTGAAAAATGTAAATAACAGACTTGCCGGATCAAAATTTATCTTCTAAAATAGGAGGACTGGTTCAAAGATGATCCTTATGAATGCAACTAATTTAGCCTGCAAGAACCAATGGATGAGCATTGGTGTAGCGACGCCTTCCTTTAATTATCCCCCCATGGTCGGCAGAACAGTTACGGAGCCAACTTGGATTCATTTTGGAGCCGGAAATATTTTTAGAGGCTTTATAGCGGAACTTCAGCAAAAACTGTTGGATGCCGGGAACACCAACACCGGTATTATCGCCGCCGAAAGTTTTGATTACGATATTATTGACAAAATTTATATACCATATGATAATTTAACTATGTTGGTTTCCTTGAGACCTGACGGAACTTCCGACAAAAAAATCATCGCCAGCATCGCTGAAAGCATTAAGGCGAATACTTCCGATTTTACGGCAACCCGACGTTTAAAGGAAATTTTCTCTAATCCCAGTCTTCAAATGGTGACTTTTACAATTACCGAAAAAGGCTATGCGCTTACTGATCTAAAGGGCCAATTCTTACCGATTATTCAAAGCGATCTAGCGTTGGGTCCGGAAAAAGCCAAACATGTCATGAGTCTAATCACCGCTTTGGTTTATGAGCGTTACTTAGCTGGACAACTGCCAATTGCCTTAGTCAGTTTGGATAACTGTTCGCATAACGGCGCGAAATTGAAATCTTCCCTATCGACAATTGCTCAAGCATGGTTTGATAATGGTTTTATCAAGAATGACTTTCTTGAATATTTAAACGATGACAGAGTGGTTTCATTTCCGTGGAGTATGATTGATAAAATCACCCCGCGTCCCTCGGAGCAAATAGCCGAACAACTCACCGAACTCGGTATTACAGCGATGTCCCCGATTATTACCGAAAAAAATACTTTCATTGCTCCCTTTGTCAATGCTGAGGTTCCCCAATATCTGGTCATAGAAGATGTCTTCCCCAATAGTCGCCCCCCATTGGAACTGGCGGGAGTCTTTTTTACGGATCGCGCAACCGTGAATAAAGCGGAAAGAATGAAGGTTACCACTTGTTTGAATCCTCTTCACACCGCCCTTGCCATTTACGGATGTCTACTGGGTTACAATTCGATTGCCTCAGAGATGAAAGATCCACAGCTAAAAACTTTAGTGGAAAAAATTGGTTACCAAGAAGGGTTGCCTGTGGTAGTAGATCCGAAAATCATAAATCCGCTCACTTTTATTAACGAAGTTATCAATGAACGTTTACCGAATCCTAATATTCCGGATACACCCCAACGTATTGCCACCGATACTTCCCAAAAAATACCGGTTCGTTTTGGAGAAACCATTAAATCATATATTCTTAGAGAAGATTTAGACATAACAAAGCTACTTTTCATTCCTTTGGTAATTGCCGGCTGGTGTCGCTATCTTTTAGGTGTAGACGATAAACTCGCCCCTATGAAAATCAGTAGTGACCCTATGTTACCTGAGCTGACGGAAACCCTCTCCGGGATTAAGGTAGGCGAACCCCGGACCTATAACGGTCAACTTAAAACTATCCTCTCCAATCAGGTTATCTTTGGAATTAATCTTTACGAAGCGGGTTTAGGCGAAAAAATTGAGGATTTGTTTATTGAACTAATTACCGGAACGGATGCCGTCCGTAATACCTTAATTAAATATCTGCAATAAACACCATCAAATTAACAACACAGATAAAAGGAGTACCTAAGATGGATATTACTAACCGACGACTCAAAGAATCAGCCCGTGAATATGCTTTTCGGATCATTAAAAAAAATATTATTTCATTAAATTTAAAACCCGGTAGTTTGGTAAGCGAAAATGAACTATCCATAAAACTGGGTTTAAGTAGAACTCCCGTTAGAGAAGCCTTGATTGAATTAAGTAAATCTAAAGTGGTGGAGATTTATCCCCAAAAAGGTATCTATATCACGCTGATCGATGCGAAATTGGTTGAAGAAGATTGGTTTTTACGTTTGGTTTTGGAAACAGCTATCGTAAAAATCGCTTGTGAGGTGGCGACTGAAGAAGATCTAGTTTCCCTGGAAGCCAATCTCCAATTACAAGATTTTTATCTTAAAAATGCTTCACCTAACAATTTACTTAAACTGGATGATGATTTTCACGGAATTCTATTTTCCATCAGTAATAAAGAGCGCATCCATTCAATGATGAATAGTATGACTATTCATTTTGACCGATTACGTAGCTTAAGCCTTACTACGATAAAAGACATCAAGATCGTCAGCGATCACCAGTTGATCCTAGATGCCATTAAATCCAAGGATAAAGTAGCTGGAGAAGAGATAATGACCAAACACCTAACTCGCTATCGAATAGACAACGAACAACTTCGCGCTAAATATCCCGATTACTACAAATACAAGTAAGAAACCATCATAAATTTGTTAGGTTATTTTTTGGTATAAGTAATCTGTTGATATTGATTGATTAAATGATCCAATTGGATACTTACCGCTAATACTTCCGAATCGGTATAACCCCGCTGGTTCCAAATTTCATTCATTTTAGCCCGGGTGGCAGTTATCTGATTTTTAAGACTTTCTAAATTTTTAAAACGGCGCATGGCATCTTACCTCATCATTTGATTTGACGGTTTTATTCAAGTACTTTACTAATATGAAAATATCGATTATCTACTATATTTATTTTATACAAAAATTACAAAGAAAGGTAAAGGACTTTTGTCCCAAAAGAACTCTTATTTTATTATATAATAGGAAACAATCTAATTTAAAAAGACTTAGAAAATCATCTAAGTCTTTGTTAACAGGAATATACCGGATTTAGGCGGTGACTAACTTTAACTATTCAGTTTTATTGTATCATGGACAATCTTCCAAAACTCGTCGGAGTCGAGGTCAATGACTACTTCAACATTGGGAGGTCGGTTAAGGCTGCCGTAATAGTCGCAATGAGTCCGGCCATAGGCTAATTCACTTTTTAGTTCGACTTCCACATACATCGGTTTTGTTTTGAAAATAGCCGGGTTTATCAGATATACTATTGCAGCGGGATCATATATTGGCGAAGCTTCATAGTTATATAATTTTTTAATTGATATAATATAAAAATCGATAAAATTAAAGAACAGAGCAGCGTACTTGTTGCCAATCGAGGTTATTCGCTTCACTATTTCTTTTGTTGCTAAGACTTTCTCAGTGATGTTTAATCCAATCATTACAATTGGTCTACCGCAGGAAATAACAATCTGGGCCGCTTCAGGGTCGGCGTAGATATTAAACTCAGCCGCCGGGGTTATATTGCCAAGTTGGTACGAACCTCCGATCATCACAATACGCTTAATTTTTGCGATTATTTTTGGTTCTAATCTCATAGCCATGGCTAGGTTGGTTAACGGACCTAAAGCTACAAAAATAATGTCACCATTTGAATTCAATAAAGTTTTAATAATCAGATTAACGGCATGTCTCGAGTCAAGTGGGATTAGCGGGCCTCCAAAGTTGAAATTCCCCAGTCCTGTTTCCCCGTGAACATGCTCTGCGATTACTTGTTTTCTGACTATCGGCTGGGACATCCCTGCCGCCACCGGTACCTGAACAACACCAAGGGCAGAACATACTTTAAGCGCATTTTGGGTGGTCTTTTTCAAGGTGTGGTTTCCGGATACCGCTGTAATGGCTTTTAAATCAAATAAAGGATTTATAGCCGCCAGCATAATTGCTACCGCATCGTCACAACCGGGGTCGGTATCAAGAATAATCGGAATTTTATTATTAGTTTCTCCCATGTTTCCCTCTTTTCTTAAAACGAGTTTTAATAATTAATCGGTTCCTTTAGATGTAAACTAAAGAAATAATTTGTATTGACTAATAAAATGATTAGAAGAAGAGAATAATTATACCCCCTCCTTCCATTTTCAAGTTTCGAATTAAGTAATTATTATTTAATCGAACTTCCTTGCTGATCGGAAACAATAATTTTACCTGATTGCAGTTCCGCTAAAACCTGAGCCACCTTGTTTTGGACTTCCTTACTGAGGTTGGGGTTGTTCTCAGGAATGCCAATCCCCTTTGATTTAGCGTCAAAAACAAGAGTCTGACCACCGGGGAATTTACCTTCCTTTAGAGCTTTCACCATTGCATAAGCCCCTTGGTCGACACGTTTCACCGCTGAGGTTAAGACAACGGATTTTTCCCCTTCATAGATTCCGTCCCAGTACTGGTCGCGGTCAACTCCAACAATCCACACCTTTTGACCGACTTTTGCCCGTGCCCTGGCTTCATTAATACAACCGATTCCGACACCTCCGGCTGCGCAAAAGATTGCCTTTACACCCCGGTCAAACATTTGGGCTGCCAGTTGTTGCCCGGCGGCGACATCGGTATATGTGCCAATATATACCACATTATCCGGTTTAATTATGATCTTAGTTGTAAAGTTATCATTTGCATATATAATGCCTTGTTGAAAACCCCAATTAAACCTTTGTACTTCCGGAACAGCCATTCCACCGATAAAGCCGACTTCTCCATCCTTCAATTGGATTGAGGCGGCTACCCCTGCCAGAAAACCAGCTTCATGTTCGGCGAAGATCACAGCTACCGTATTCTTAGTAATGAGTGGCTTAAAATCACCAGCATGTGGTTTTCCATCGATTTGAACGAATTTCGTACCCGGATATTTTTGTTGTGCCTGGTAAACCGCTGTCTGCATTTTAAAACCAGGACAAAAGATCATCTTAAACCCGGCATCGTGAAGATTACTGATCTCTTTGAGATAGTCCGCTTCGGTATTACCGTTTGTTTTTATATATGTTACGTCCAACTTAAACTCTGCCCCAGCCTTCTGTATCCCTTCCCATGTCCCTTGATTAAATGACTTATCATCAATTGATCCGGCTCTTACCATGCCAACTTTTATAATACCAGCATCACTCCAACAAATTGTTATACAAAACAATAATAGAATTAAGCCGATAAAAAATCTCTTTTTAAACATGGCAATACCCCCTTCTTTAGTTTTAACCAGTATTCCGCTCAAAATGTGCTACCGGTTGATTATCCTTCCACTAAAGACTATAGAAACCGGCTTTTCTCCACTTCAATTGCTAACTTTCTCAGGTCTTTGATAATAATCGAATCAGTATTTTCATCAATAATATTACTTTTTTTTAAATACTGTAAAATACGGTTGATACTTCTTATAGTTACAGCAAATCTTTCGCTCAGCTTTTCCTTGTTGAGTTTGATTTCAATACTATCGGCTTTATTTTCAATCTGTTTACAACAAGACAACAAATGGTCACACACCCTCATTTTTAAAGGGTATAAAGAGTTTTCCAGAGTTTTCTGCGCACAGTAACAAGACCTGTTATTCGAATATTTTATAATGTATAAACTGATATCCCTATCTAATTCCAGCCATTTCATAAAGTAGTCCCGCTTTATTTGTAGTAATTTGATTTTGGTTATGGATTCCACAAAGTTGAGTAAGGGTTTTTCTTCAAAAAGCTCCATTTCCCCAATAAAGTCACCGCTCTCCAAAATCCTAGGTGAATATTTCTTGCCATTCTCAGCTATAGCATAAATGTCGACGCAACCTTCAACAATAATGCTTAAAAGATCACATTTTTCACCTTGGTTATAGATGATGGCTCCTACTGGGTATTCTTTTAGTTCCCAGTGCTTTAGGATTTCAGCAGGACAATTTTTAAAAAGTTCATTAAGCTCTTGGCTTTGCTCAAAAATAATTCTTATGCTTTCCCTTTCCATAATTCTCCTCTATTAATTTACTAACATTCTCAAAGGTGTTTCGAACCCCTGAATAAATAATTACTTTATCAAATCTCCTTGCTGATCGGAAACAACAATTTTTCCCGATTGTAATCCTGCCAAAACCTTAGCCAATTTGTCTTGAACTTCCTTACTAAGGTTTGGGTTGTTTTCGGGAATGCCTATCCCGTTAGTCTTTGCATCAAAAGTCATTGTTTGACCTCCAGGAAATTTTCCCTCCCTGGTAGCCTTGACCATTGCATAAGCCGCCTGATCGACCCGTTTCACAGCTGAGGTTAATATAACGGATTTATCCCCTTCATAGATTCCGTCCCAGTATTGGTCGCGATCAACTCCTACAACCCACACCTTTTGACCGGTTTTTGCCCGTGTCCTGGCTTCATTAATGCTACCGATCCCAACACCTCCAGCTGCGCAAAAGATCGACTTTACGCCCCGGTCAAACATTTGTGCAGCCAGTTGCTGACCGGCGGCTACATTATCAAATGTGCCTTGATAAACAACATTATCAGATTTAATTAAGACTTTTACGCCTAGATTTTCATTAGCGTATTTCACCCCTTGTTGAAAACCCCAATTGAATCTCTGTACGGACGGGACTGCCATCCCACCGATAAAGCCGACCTCTCCTTCTTTAATTTGTAACGCAGTGGCGACTCCGGCCATGAAACCGGATTCGTGTTCGGCAAAAATAACCGAAGCGGTGTTCTTACCCACTACCGGTTTAAAATCCCCGGAATGAGGTGCGCCGTCGATTAATACAAATTTGGCTGCTGGATATTTCTTTTGAGCGTAAAAAACTGCGGTTTCAAATAAAAATCCGGGGCAAAAAATCAATTTATAGTCGGCATCATATAGATTACCGATTTCTTTAAGGAAATCAGCTTCAGTGGAGCCTGCTGGCCTTATGTAAGTGGATTCTAGTTTGTATTGCTTACACGCCCGTTGAATTCCTTCCCAAGTGCTTTGATTAAAGGATTTGTCATCAATAGAAGTCGCGTTGGTCACCAATCCGACTTTCAAGTTGGCTTCACCGCTTACTTGACATGTAATTATTGAGAAAATTACCCCCATCCAAAAACCCAACCTTAACAATTTACTCATCTACTATCCCTCACCTTCCATGTTTAATTTTAATAATCCGGTAATAGACTTTTCTGATTAATTTAATCTCTTCAAAAGCTTATCTAATCCTAAGACAACACACCCCCATTCACTCACACCTACTAGTTTTCACCTCTTGAATTAATCTTCACAAATCTCAGATCGTTCAATAGTTCTGATGTGCAAACAAACGGGTTTTGATTAATAATTACTTCTAACGTTTTCCGCCTTAACTTGATATTAATCATAAGGTTATTTGTTATTTATTAACTATAATAATAACATCTTGAATAACTTGGCCCAATTTTCCCCGATATTCATGAAAATGTTTAGATATAATCGCATAGCCCAAATTTAACAATTCCTTTTCAATCTTCGCGGGAGAAAAATAATTAAAATACATCTCTTTATCAGAAAAACTAGCCTTATCAAACCCTGGGGTGCCACCGCTCATAAAACTTAAATATAAATACCCTTTAGCGTTGAGCAAATCATAGGTTTTTCCTAAAAGACCAATGGCTTCATCATCATTTAAATGAATCATGCAAAATGAAACAATCACCGCGTCAAATTTCCGTTCCATTTGTAAATGTCTTATATCCCCAATAATAAATTGTTCCGTGGGAACATTTTGACGCGCTATTTTTAGCATTTTGGGTGATAAATCTACGCCTAGTATTTTGTAACCTTTGTCTTGATTTACTAAAAATTTTACAATATTCCCCGGACCACATCCCAAGTCTAAAATAGTCGAACCTTCTTTTAAACAATTGGAAAACTCCCGGACAAATTGCTCGTATATTCCCAAATCCATATGTTTTGCAACAAATTCTCCAGCGCAACGGTTATAACCTTCGATTGTTTTAACTGTTTTATCCATTCATTACCTTTCTCAGTCATATCGGCTAGCTTCTTCTTCTAAGGTTAATAGTTTAAAATCTTTTATGATAATGGAATTTGTTTTAATATCGATTATGTTTTGTGATTTAAGTGATTGTAAAATGCGATTGACACTTCTAATTGTAACTGCAAATTTCTCGCTTAGTTTCTCCTTATCAAGTTTCAATTCGATATAGCCAGTATTCTTATTCACCAAATGACTCTGGGACAATAAATAACTGCACAATCGAGCCTTCAACGAGTAAAGGGCGTCATTTCCTGCTTTCTCCGAAAATAAATAGAATTGATTACATAAATATTTAACCAAATAGGAACTGATGTTGTTATCCAATTCCAGCCATTTAAAAAAGTGAGTTTGTTTCAATTGGAGTGTTTTTATATCTGTTAATGCCTCAACTGAACAAATCAAAGGTTTCTGATCAAAAATCTCAAACTCCCCAATCAATTCTCCTCTTTTAATGATAATCTGCGAATATTTCTTACCATTCTCAGCCATATAGTAAACATCTACATATCCGCTGATAATAATATATAAACAGTCAATTACTTCCCCTTGGCGACAAATAATGGTATCGGCTTGATACTCTTTAATCTCCCAATGATTTAAAATCTCATAAGGACATCCTCTAAATACCCTATACAACTCGGGATTAGCATCAATAATTTCTTTTAAGGCGTTAAGGTCCATAGATACTCACCAACCTTAGAGGTTCATTAGTTATATGATTTTATAACAATAACCCAATATGTATATTATATTATTTTCGAGCATTATTTTAATACTCCTCCTAAATATGGAAATAATTTTCGGAAACTTTTCTACCCGAAAAACTAATGTCTCGGGTCTAAATGTCTAAAGTCTAAAGTTTCAAAACCCCAGATCCAAAAAATATTCAGACTTTCAGACTTTCGACTGCTATCTGAAATTCCAACCAAAAAAAGACTGAACAATTTCATTATGTCCAGTCTCTTTCGGTAAAAAATATGTGGTTAATTGATTGCGGCTTAATTTAATTCGATAAAACCTGGGGTAATCTTTTCTAATGCTTGCTGTTCTCCAATAAATACTAATTCGGAAACCCGACCCGGCCGGATCAGCACTTTTTGCATCGTAGCTCCAATTGAATTATCTTTATCGATAGAAACCCAATACTCTCCAGGCGGTAGCTCAGCCAGACCAAACCAACCGCTGCCGTCGGTATAAACTTCACGAAAAATTCTTAGATTGCCATCAAGGTTGACTGATTCAACCTTCACCTTTAAATGGTCAACCTTCTCAAGAAGGCCGGTGATCGTACCCATCAAGTACCCTTTAGTTGGATTGGATTTCCAAGGAAGATCGGGAATCTCCACTGGAGTTGGGAAAATTGGTTGGGTAGCAACATCCGCTTTTAAAACCGGATCCGGATAACTGCCTTCCTTGGAAAGCAATTTAAATAACCAATTATTCGTGTCCGGTAAAAACGGATGGGGTTGACGCGGTAAGTCCTTGGCTTCTTTCCGATCCTCAAAATCTTTGTTACTATAAGCATGGCTAGCGCCATAAGAAAACAATGCCACACCAGCCCCATAATTGCCATTGGCTGATGGAGCTTTAGCCCGCCGAATCTGTTCCAATGACTGCTCAATATATTGGGTAAAAACTCCGGGGCCAATAACGATCTGGCGCCCATATTGGTGGTTTTTTTCCCATTCGATCCATTTATCGTACCAATATTGGTGTCTGGGGTTCCACTCCGAAAAATAATTCATCGGCATTACCTGATCAATAATACCTTCCTCCAACCAACTTCTCCAGTCTTGGAAAACATCGGTATAGGCCCGGGATTTTTCCCAATCACAGGTAGTCATCGGCCCATCTCCCCAAGTAATAACGGCCGAAGAAACTTTCAAGCTCGGTTTAAGAGCAATAGCTTTCAAATAGACCTTCCTTACCAAACCGGCAGTTTGTTCCCGCCGCCAAGCCGCCCATTGCGGATCATCGGGCTCAGGCATGCCGATGGTTCCATACCGGGCATTATACCTGGCGAGGCTGGTCTGATTATAACCCCACCCCATTCCGGCATATCGGGAATAATCCAAATGGATTCCGTCAATATCGTAATTTTTCACCACGTGCAAATGGACATCGATCGTATAGTCTAAAAGGTCCGGGTGACCGGGGTCAAGGTAAAAAGAAGGATTTAGCTGTTTCGACCAGCCTTTGCCTCTCTTGTTTAAAGTACGGTAATAAGAAACCCAATTATCTCTACCCTCAGCCTCTGGACCATGAAGATTCCAAACATGGTTCGGATCTTGAGGTAACTCGTCCTTTTTGCAAGCAACCAGAGTATTTAGCCAAGCATGAACTTCTATTTTATTGGCGTGGGCTTTATCAATTATATCTTGCAAAGCATCAAATCCAGGCAGTAAATCTGGGTCCTCAGTCCGGGGTTCAAGGCTATTGTTATAATAAGCATCGCCTCTCCGGCGCACCTGAACTATTAACGTATTAATATTTGCATCCAAAGAGTCTTGAATCAATTGATCGACTTGTTCCGGAGTCTTAATCCCGTCACGAAAAGCGTCCACCCATAATGCCCTTACTTCCGGTTTCCCCGTTTCATCAGCATTTACTGGAAAAGTCCCTGACCAACAGAAAAATAATAATCCAATCAAAACAAGGTTAATAAATCGCTTCAAAACCCCCATCAATTTTCCCCCATTATCTTGATCTCTTTTTACATTTATTATAACAAATTATCAAGGCAAATAGATAGCCGAATCAGCATTTCCAAGCATATCTTGAAAGACTACCCAAGATTATAACATTTGCTTATCAACATCAATCATGGCTTTTTATGATGAAATAAAGAAGCTGGCTTAGAAAAAGTTCCAAGTCAGCTTCCTTGCAAAAAAGGCATTCCCTTTATTTTGATGAGTTATCCTTCCCCATCACTAGGTCCAGCTTGGCGTCGGCAGTTAGATAAGAAACTACTCCTTGATAATATCCGGTTAGCACCTGGTCCAAAGCCAACTGAGCATCCATAATATCCATGGTGGTCGCCATGCCGTTATCAACCCTGATTTCCGTCATTCGGAGGGCCTCTTTAGCCAATTCGATACTGGCTTGATTGGCTCGGGTCGTCTCAATGCTTACTGCCAGATTTTGCAAAGACTGTTCGGCTTCTAGGCGAATCATGTCTCGTAGGTTGGCTTCCTGGATCTCGGTTAATTCCTCTTCTTTCTTTGCTTGTTCAATTTTGGCGTGAATTTTCCGATCATATAGTTTTCCACCTACGGAAAAAGTGAGTGTCCAGGCGTCATACCAGTCTTCAAAGGTGACGTCTTCGTTTTTTCCGCCATAGCCGACACTCAATCCGGCATTAGGCTTATAACTGGCTTTCTCCATTGCCGTGATGATTTGATTAATCTTCGCCTTACCCTGAATTTGCCTGAATTCCGGACGGTCTTGGTCGGCCGCGTTTAAGATTTCCGCCAGAGAAATAGAGACCGAATCCGGCATTTTTAAGCTAGCTGCCTCATATTGAACCTGGTAAGTTTGGTCTTTGGGATAACCGATGATCGTCGCTAGCTGTAATTTAGCTAGGACCAATTGGTTCTGAGCGCTGATCACCTTCGGCTTTAAGGTGTCCCGTTGGACTTTGGCCCGCATCAGATCTAACTTCGAGGCTGTCTCCGCGTTATAACGGATCTGGACCCGGTTAACATGTTGCTCCAAGTTATGATAAGAAGCCTCTTGGACTTGGACTACCTTTTCGGCCAGCCAAACTTGATAATAGACCTGTTTGACATCATAGATTAACTGCTGTTTCGCCTTGCGGAGATCTTCCCGGGCTATCTCCAATTGAGTCCGGGTCAATTTTAAATTATTCTGTAACATCCCGCCGGTATACAATGGCAAGGTAGCGTTTACTCCGGCGACAAATTGATGGTCCTCATAAGCCATACCCACTTGATATTGGGTTACATCCGACTCATCCCAGGTCGCCTGATAATTTAAAGTCGGCCAAAACCCTCCCTTAGCTTCCTTGACAGCTCCTTCAGCGATGGTTACTAGCTTTTCTTTTTCTTGAATCTGTTTATTATTCTGAAATGCCCAATCTAAACATTGCTCTAAAGTTAATATTGCAGGCTGTTTCGTCGATTGGGGACTATCCGCCGCCAAGGCCCCAACTGGCAAAATCAACATTACCAAAACCAAGAAACCAAGTGTTTTTTTACGCAACATCCTTTAACCTCCAGCTACTCAAATGACTTACCAAGCTTGCTCCACCTTGGCAGCGACCCCCTGTTTCTTTCCGGTACCCCGTTTATGGCCGATCAGGTTTTCAACTGCAGGAATTACCACCAGAGTCAATAGGGTTGATGACAAAATACCTCCGATACTTACGATTCCCATCGGCTGGCGAATTTCCGCCGCCGAAACACCGATCCCCAAGGCCATCGGTAGCATCCCCAAAACGGCTGCTAAATTGGACATAATAATCGCCATTAATTTGGCGGGACAGGCCTCTAATAATGCTTCTCGCAGTTCCATACCTTCTGACCGCAATTGATTGGTATAGTCTAAAATTAAGATCGTATTATTGACTACCATTCCAACTAACATAACAACCGATAACAAGGCAATAACCGATAAAGAAGCTCCGGTAAGGACCAAAGCGACCACCACGCCAATTAAGCAGAGAGGCACTGTAGCTAAGATTAACAATGGTTGGCTGAAGTTTTCGACTGTTGCCGCTAATAACATAAAGGTCAAGACAATCGCCAATACAAAGGCAAACGCCATATTTCCCAACATTTCATACATCATATCGGCGAATCCGGCCCATTTCAGTTGATACCCGGAGGGTAGTTTCAATTCTTTAACGGCTTCTTCCACTGCTTTGGTGATATCCCCCAGTGCGTATCCGGGCAAAGTATCCGCGGTAAACTCAATGGCAGTATATTTATCTGTATGCAGAATCTTATTATACCCACTGGTAAATTCCAGCTTGGCAAAGTGGGAGACTGGAAAAGTACCTTTCCTAGTGTAAACCGGTAAGTTCTGAAGTTCTTCGTAGCTCGGGATGGAGTCTTTATTCAAAACCACTCGGATATCATATTCATTACCACCTTCTTTAAATTCGGTAACTACAATGCCTTCCAAGGAAGCCCTGATTAAGACCGCCAAGTCTTGCATGGTGATTCCGGCCTCCGACATCTTGACCCGATTAGGAGTGATGGTAATCTCCGGTTTTCCCGGCCTGCTACTGGTGTCGATGTTCATCAAGCCTGGAATTTGTTTAAGTTTAGCCATTAGTAGATCGGTATACTTCTCTAAAGTGGTAATATTTTGACCTCTCAGATGAAAGTTGACCGGAGCCGAACTTTTGCTGAATCCCGAAACTGCCGAGACGTGAATCTTAGCATTGGGAATATCAGAA
>JAAYEK010000186.1 GCA_012728785.1 Bacillota bacterium
ACCCTGTCCGGGGCACTCTCCGGACAGGGTTAATGAGCAAAATACGCGGTTATGAAACTTGAGCAGATTGCGGACAAATAGCGTGAGCAGTGACAGTTCAAATAATGGAGTTATAGGTAGATTTGAATGGATTGAAGAAGGAGGATTTATTACTCACAGAATGTTCGTTGAGGGAGGAACTATCAATGGGGTGTCAACAGTGCCATGATTAAATTAGATGAATTTAAGTTAGTTCATTTGAAACTAAATTGGATGACCATACTTATAGGCTGGGAAGGTCCGGGTAAATTTGAACCACAATTGACACCAAAAGAAGTAATTAACTTTGCAATTGACCAAATAGGAATAGGTAATAGTAATAATGAAAACCTAATAACGTTAGCAAGTTGTAATGAAAATGAAACTGAAAAAATTGATGTTCTAATTCGTAAATTAGCTCAACAAGAAAATGTTGCTAGAGAAAATGAATTACGAAAATGGAGAGTTCTAATAGTAAAACAATCAATAGTAAAAATAAGACAAGAGCCATTATACGGGTTAATTGAATTAACCGAATTATGGGATAAATTTGGTTTTCCTGGGGATAGTCCTCACATTATTCAAGGTTTAAGGAACAATCTTTCTCCTATAGATTATTACAGGGAAGAAAATTTTAGACAAATAATTGAACGTCATAAAGAATGGATTGATTATGAACTTGTTTTTTTACATGATTATGAAAAATTGTGTTAATGGATTGTTAGTAATAACGCGACAGACTACGCAACTTATTGTTCGACGTTTCCACCGATAACGGCAGGACTTGGGAGACGGTTAAGAATGGTGAGATTACGAGGCTTAAGAATCCGGGGAGAAAGATTATAGTTAAGGCGTTGTTGCCGATTGATCCTAGTACGTTCCTTGATAATTATATACTGGAAATCAATCCGGCGGGGTATTCGTTGTTCACTGGGAAGGTGTTGGAGGAGAGTACGGGGCTGGTATACTTCGGGGCTAGGTGGTATGATCCGGAGGTTGGGAGGTTTATTTCGGTTGATCCGGCGGAGGATGGGGAGAATTGGTATGCTTTATGTGACAATGATCCTGTAAACTACTTTGATCCGGACGGAAGGCTTTCTCTTCACGGTTGGAGTATTTTATTTAAAGGTGTAGGTTATGGATTTCAAGTATATGCACCAAAGAAAGCTTTAGAAGTTGCAACAGCTATTACAGTAGGTTCAGCTATAGCGGTTGGAATGTCTGCATTAATGCCTGTTTTACCTGGCGCAGTTCCTGTGATTACAGCAGTTATGCCTTATATAAGTGCTGTAATGATGGTTCCATTTGCTTTGGATATGGTTGATGATATAAGATTTTTAATAAAAGAGTTTTCATCTGTATTTCTTAGCAGAAACCCATCGAATGGAAAGGTACGAACTTATGGTGTAAGGATTAGTAAAGTAGCAATGAATATTATTGCTATGGTGGCAACTCAAAAGGGTTTAAAAGCCATTTTGAACACTGGAATATTACAAAAAATTGGTTTTAATATTGGGAGAAGGATACAAAAGGTAATCACACCAGAGCCCGAACCTGTTTCCACGAATTATAGAGAAACTTTCTTTAACAAAAACCCAGAATTACGGGGTGAAGTAAAAGTCCACCATTCTATTGAACAACAAGTTTTAAATAGATATCCTGGTCTATTTACCACCGATGAAATACATGCCTGCCAGAATTTAAGAGGAATTCCAAATAATAGTAATTCGGAACTCCATTTATCCCTTATTAGAAAAATATGGAATAGATTTTATACAAATAATCCAAATGCAACGGCAAATGATATTAGAAAAATGGCAAAAGCTATAGATGATTTATTTGGTCATTTTTTTAATCCTCCCATAGAGTAAATATAAGGAGAATGCTATGAGACTATTTCTTCTAGAGCCTGAAGTAGCAGGTGGACTTGGTAATCATACAATTTTTGATAAAAAAAAATCACCAGTTGAAGTGGTATTTTTAAACTATGAATTTTCAGGTTGGCTGGGTGATGAGTTATTAGAAACTAACCCTTGTTTTATAGTAACAGAAGCTCTTGCAAGTACATTATTAAAAAGTGGTTTATCTGGTTTAAGATTTGAAACTGTTGAAATCACTGTAAATGAGGAATTTAAAGATTTTCATCCTGATACAATTCTTCCAAATTTTAAACGATTAATCCCATTGGGTAATGTTCTTGTAGATGGCAATAACTTTAGTAAATGGTCAGGACATGACTTTTCATTATCGCAAAAGTCTAATTTGATAGCAACCTTAAAAGCTCTTGAAGTTTTGAGAAAACATCTTATAAATTATTGTGATATTACTGTTTTAGAAGAAATCTTAGATTAGTTAATTTATTTAATGGATGCGCAGACTTCGAAAATTTCAAGTCTGCGCTTTTTGCCTATTTTTGATCGCTGCGACCGTTACCCAAACAGAGGAAATCCGGGGAACTATCGGGAATAACCGGCTCAAACTTCCAGTCGGTGAACAATGTTTTCGAAGTTTCCTGGGGTAACCTTACCAGCTATCTGGGGGTGTTATATTCCCTCCAGAAGCAACTCTAAGAAGACGCTCATGGGTCGGCAACGGAGTACTCTTCGACATTTCCACCGATAACGGGAAGACTTGGCAGACGGTTGAAAATGGAGAGATTACGAGGCTTAAGAATCCGGGGAGAAAGATTGTAGTTAAGGCATTGTTACCGATTGACCCGAATACGTTCCTTGACAATTATATACTGGAAATAAATCCGGCGGGGTATTCGTTGTTCACCGGGAAGGTGTTGGAGGAGAGTACGGGACTGGTATACTTCGGGGCCAGGTGGTATGATCCGGAGGTTGGGAGGTTTATTAGCGTTGATCCGGCGGAGGATGGGGAGAATTGGTATGCTTTATGTGACAATGATCCTGTAAACTACTTTGATCCGGATGGAAGGCTTTCCTTAAGAGGTTGGGGAGTATTAGGACAAGGTTTATGCGCAAGTTTAAAAGAGTATGGGCCTAAAAAGGTTATTGATGTCGCGAAGACAATTGCAACAGGATCGGCTATAGCTACTGCTCTTTCTGCTGCTATGCCAGCTATTGCTCCTATGATTCCTGCAGCAATACCAATAATCGCTGGAGTAATGCCATACATAAGTACAGCTTTGTTAATACACTCAGGGATCAATACTATAGGAAGCTTAATTGATGATTTTCTGTACTTGAAAAAGTATTTTACATCCGTTTTCTTTGGCCAATCTCCATCTGATGCTAAAGTACGGCATTATGGTAAAAGGATAAGCAAAGTGGCACTAAGTATAACGGCGGTTATTGCAACTCAAAAAGGAATGAATGTAATAATGAAAACCGGGATACTTCAAAAGATTGGATTTAAAGCTGTTAATTGGGGAGGGAAAAAACTATCTTAAGTCAATCATTAAATATGAGGGTCGTGAACATTTTTTATACCGTTTGCCGGTAGTTTATTATCTGATGAATAAACCAAAGTTAGCCAAAGGTTTTATTCTCAAAGAACTTAAGAAACTAGGAGACACTCATCCATGGGATTTGGAATATAAAGAGTTTGCTGAGAGATTTCTAGAATATATCTGATTTTTCATATCACTTATAATTGGAGGAAATTTATTGAAAGGCTCTTTTGTTATACAATTCAATGATACTATAATAGATAAGTTTAAAGAAAAATTTATTGACAAAGAATATCCAAAATTAATATTACTTTCTAATCATTTAAAAGAGAAACCTAGAGTATTACCTATTGGAAAACTTAATACTGTAGTTTTTCCAAAAACGGTTAATTTATTTTTTTATAATGAACGAACAAAAAAGCTATATAAAACAAATCGTGATGAAATACTTGAATTGGTTAACAAATTAGAACCATGGGATGAGCTTGATGCTGTTATATTTGACGAAAGTTTAGAGTGGGTAATTATGCTTAATCATGAAGATTTAATTTTTACTTTAGGAGTATAATATGTTTTAATCTGTATATTGTTATTTCTCATATGATCTAGTAGTTTAATTGAGTTGAATTACAAATTGTAGGGTAAGTTTTCGAATTCTCCTGGGGTAGGCTGAGCAGTGATCTGGGGGTGTTATATTCCCTCCAGAAGGAACTGCAAGAAGACGCTAGGTCTGTCAAATTATCATGGGTCGGCAACGGAGTATTGTTTGACATTTCCACCGACAACGGGAAGACCTGGCAGACGGTGGAGAATGGTGAGGTTACGAGGCTTAAGAATCCGGGGAACAAGATTGTAGTTAAGGCTTTGTTGCCGATTGATCCTAGTACGTTCCTTGATAATTATATACTGGAGATCAATCCGGCGGGGTATTCGTTGTTTACCGGGAAGGTACTGGAGGAGAGTACGGGACTGATTTACTTCGGCGCTAGGTGGTATGATCCGGAGGTTGGGAGGTTTATTAGCGTTGATCCGGCGGAGGATGGGGAGAATTGGTATGCTTATTGCGAAGGAAATCCAGCAAATTATATAGATCAAGATGGAAGGAAAACTACTATTTATATTCACAACGGAGAGAACCTTTATGGTCATACTTCAATATGTGTAAATGGTAAGGTATATTCTTATGGTAGATATCATGAAACGTATCCTCCGTTTGGTCTCCGTGGGGCTGGTATTCTAATGGTACAAAATGAAAGCTGGTATATTAAAGCATGGAGTAGATCAAATATAATTCCTTATGAAATAAAATATTCAGATAATCAAGAGAAAGGTATTGATGATTTCTTTAAAGGAAAAATTAAGAAAGGGAAGCCTCATCCTGATGGTGGATATCATATTAATACTTATAATATTCGTACTAGTAACTGTACTACTTTGACAATTAAATCAATACCATGGACATGGTGGAAATTAGTTATAATTAATGAATGGACGCCAGTGATGTTAGATAAAGAGCTAACAATTTTGGATCCCTTAACCGACGATATTACAAAAAAACCAATTATTAAAAAGCATGGAGTTATGAATTCAATTTAAGGGGGTAATTTCTTTGGTTAAGAATGTTGTGATATTTTTTGCAGGATTAACGATTGGAGTTTTGATTACAGCAATTATATTGGATGTTGTAAATCGGTCAAAACATGAGAAAGTTTATGAGAATAAAAAAGAAGTAACAATAGATGGAGTAATCTTACCAAAGGGTACTTTACTTTCAGAAAAAGCACAAATGGCAGAAGGATTTAACATACTACAACTCGAGGTAAGAATTCCAAGGGGATTCATTGAAGATTATTTTGTGGTAAGGGAAAAAAGTAAGGATGATCACTTAGAATATTGGATTAATGGAACCAATGATAACTAATATAGCAGGCACATTCTCACTTAAACCGAGAAACTGTGCCCTTTGCCTTTTACGGCTGATCTAACCAATGCGCCGAACCAGGTTTATACGGTCACATTAGAACTGGCTGGGATGACTGATGCTGTACTCCAGTCAGTAAACAATGTTTTCGAAGTTTCCTGGGGTAGGCTAAGCAGTGATCTGGGGGTGCTATATTCTCTTCAGAAAGAACTCCAAGAAGACGCTCGAACGGTCAGATTATCATGGGTCGGCAACGGAGTACTCTTCGATGTGTCAACCGATAACGGGAAGACTTGGCAGACGGTTGAAAATGGAGAGATTACGAGGCTTAAGAACCCGGGGAGAAAGATTATTGTTAAGGCATTGTTACCGATTGATCCTAGTACGTTCCTTGACAATTATATACTAGAAATAAATCCGGCGGGGTATTCGTTGTTCACCGGAAAGGTGCTGGACGAGAGTACGGGACTGGTTTACTTCGGGGCCAGGTTGTATGATCCGGAGGTTGGGAGGTTTATTAGCGTTGATCCGGCGGAGGATGGGGAGAATTAGTATGCTTTATGTGAAAATGATCCTGTAAACTACTTTGATCCGGATGGAAGGCTTTCCTTAAGAGGTTGGGGAGTACTCTGGGGTGGAATAAAGGTAGGATTTAAACAATATGCCTTAAAAACTGTTGGAGATGTTGCAACAGGAATTGCAATAGGTTCCGCCATAGCTGTTTGTATGCCCGCTATAATGCCGACACTTCCGGCATCGATACCGATAATTGTCGCGGCTGCTTCATATACAATGGTAGCCTGTGATATCGGACCTGATTTAGCATTTTTGGTAAAAGAATTTTCAACTGTGTTTTTAAGTAAAAACCCGTCTGACGCGAAAGTTCGCGCATATGGTTTTACAATAAGTAAAGTTGGACTTAAATTAGCGGGTTTACTTGCGACTTCATATGGTATGAGAGCCATTATGAAGACTGGGATTTTGCAGAAGGCTGGTGTCTGGCTTAAGGGAACGCATAAGAATCTCAGTGGTAGATGGATTGATGTGAATGAAAGTATGAGTGATGCTTCAAGAGCGTATCAAAAGCAAATTACAGGAAAAGAAGGTCAGGCATTTTTACAAAACGGCGTTAAATTTGATGGAATGAATAATGGAACACTTATTGAGGCAAAAGGAAGCTATAATAATTTTATAAACAAAAATACTGGTGAATTCTATGATTGGTTTAGTGGAAAGGATAGTCTAATTGATCAAGCAAGAAGACAAATAGTTGCTTCTAATGGGGCACCGATTAATTGGTATTTTTCAGATCAAGCAAGTATGAATGCAATAAAAAGCCTTTTACAAAGTCAAGGGATAAAAGGAATCAACTTTATTTATGAACTTTTAAAATAAATGTGGAGGGAAATATGATTCAGAGACATTCTTTAATTTTATGGGCAAATGTTGTTAATGAAGGTTTTCAAGAAAGTCTTAACAAAGCATATAATCTTTTATTAGCTTTGAAGGAATTTGGACCAGAACTAAGTCCTAATTATATAACAGCAAAAAGAAAGAAAGAAGCTCAAAAATTTGATTTGAGTTTAGAGACATTACAAGAGCTATTAAAAAAAGGTATTAACAAAGAAGGAGATTTTGTTTTCTCCGACTTGGGATACAGAATAAGTTTCTTTTCGTCATTAAAGGATGATGACTCTGCAGGAATAAGTATAACGGTAGGAGCAAGTAATCAAAGTATTACAAATACTTTTATCGTAAACTTGCCATTATCATTACCCATTTATACAAGTCCTGAAGTAAGAAATAGATTAATTCTAACTTTTAAAGAATGTGTTAGAGTTTTTAATCCTTATTGGGCATGTATTAGTAATAGTGTGAATATTAGGAGATACGATGGTTATTGGGGTAACAAATTACCTACGACGATTCATTGGGTAAATTATTTTGGTAGTCAAGTATCAAGAGCATTTGGTGATGCTAAAATACCTACCCATACTAAAGAAAAGTTTCTATCTGGTTATTTCATATTATTAAAAGATGAACCAATAAACGATGAAATTGAAGATGATATAAAAATACAACAAAAAGTTAATATACATTTCGGTTTATAAAAGGTAGTGCAGAAAAGATTGTGTAAACCTCCGAATCCAGTTAAAATAAAACTGAATCGGAGGTATTTTTATGGCTAAAAAAGAGAAATCAAAATTACGGGAACTCATCGAAGAATACGGCATCAAAGATTTGAAAGATGTACATGAATTCGTAAAGGCGCTAACCGCCGAAACTATCCAGGAAGTTTTTGAAGGTGAACTTGAAAGTGAATTAGGCTACAGTAAATACGAATATAAAAACAAACAAACCGATAATTCTAGAAACGGTTACAGTAAAAAGACCGTAAGCGTAAAACAATCCCCACCTTGACAAAACCGGGTGAGGTTTGTTTTATTAATTTTTAGCCTTGCAAACCTTCGGTAAAGTTTTCGACTATGGCAAAATCTTATCAAAAGCCCGCGGATGAATTGCAGGAGGTTCGGAACCGTGGGCGCTCAGAGCCAAACAAAAACCGAAAACCGATAACAATCAGCCATTTTCACCAAAAGCCATTTCTTTCATCTCCGCTAGTCTTGTTTAATAAATTTCGGGAATGATTTCGTGAACGATATTCCGGCCAATCAAAGGGCTAAAGCCCATTGCTGTCAAAACCAAGACGGTTGAAACCGTCTCCAGAACAACCGAGACGATTACTCAACGGTATCCAGTGTCTAAACAGTATAATTATTACCCGAATTCAAGCCGGTTGAAGTCGAATGAGAAATATAACTTCGAGTATGATAACAAAGGGAATCTGGTTAAGAAGACGGCTACCGATGGGAGTGTGATATGGGAGTATCAGTACGACTTATTAAACCGGTTGGAATCGGTAATGAAAAATGGGGTACAGGTTGCATCTTATATTTATGATGAATCCGGGTTGCGCCTTAAGAAAACCGGAACCAACGCTACAGTATATAATGTCTTTGATATCGGCGAAAATGTCTTATACGAGCAGGAAAACAGGGATTATTTGGAGTATGTTTATGTATTAGGGAAGCATTCGATTACCGGGGAGCTTGAGAAGGCTGCTAAGTTTACCGGGAAGGATTTGGATGAGGATATTGGGTTGTATTACTTTAATGCGAGGTGGTATGACCAGGAGATTGGGAGGTTTATCTCCGAAGATCCGATACAGGATGGAGAAAATTGGTACACTTACGCTAACAATAATCCCTTGATATTCTTTGATCGGACATACAAAAATTTTGAAGAAGCCAGATTGGATATCTTTTGGTATATCGAATCCTTCTATAATCGCCAGCGTAGACATCAAGCGCTTGGTTATATTGCACCAGTGGCATTTTTGAAAAAATATTATCAGATGAAATAAGCGGCTTAGCATACGGAAATTCGATAACTTAAGAAAACGTGAGTTTCCGAGCAAAAACCTAACTCTGGACTGTCTATTTTATCGAGAAAAGGTCAATATTATGTGTTTCCAAAAAACATTACATAATAATGTTTCATTTTATGTTTTAGATCTAGAAGATACTGAAGAGTTGATGTAAGAATCATCGGGAGGAGTATTTGATTTGTCAAAGAATTTAGGATTGTTAAAAGGATTCTATTAAAGGGTTATTCTTATGAGGATGTTACCAAAGGTAGAAAAGATATATGTTGGAAGTAAATCTGCTTCAAGCTCTTTTCAACCGTCGGCAATAAAAGGAGGTCAAAAGAATGTCGATTGAGATCTTAAAACAACGCCACAGTGTTCGAAAGTACCAAAACCGTCCGGTGGAACGGGAAAAACTAGAGGCAATCGTTGATGCCGCCCGGTTTGCCCCTACGGCCCGAAACGAACAACCTTGGGAGTTTGTGATTGTAACCGACCCGGAGCGGTGTTCTCAATTAGGCGGGCTTACCGACTATGGTAAATTCATTGCGGAAGCTCCGGCTTGTATCGTAGTCTTCTGCCGCGATACCAAGTATTACTTGGAGGACGGGAGCGCTGCCACCACATATATCATGTTGGCCGCAACCAGCTTAAGTTTGGGCTCCTGTTGGGTGGCAGGGGATAAAAAGGCCTACGCCGAACAGGTAAGGGAGTTCTTGGGAGTTCCGACCGGATATAAACTACTATCTTTGGTCTCGATCGGTTATCCAGTGGAAGAGCAACCGAAAAGTAAGCGAAGTTTGGCTGAGGTTGCCCATTGGGGAGCTTGGAACAAGGATTAATCCCTTGAACCATTAACTCAATAAATTTCGCATGTACTCCTGATACTTCACCTTCAACAGATCCATCTTTGCCGTCATTTCCAGTTGTAAGTCGGAAACTAATTGGTAATCTCGGGTTTTGATGGCTTCGCGGATTCTACTAAAGAGCGACAGTCGTTTTTGACGATCCTGGAGTAATTCAACGCGGAGTTGTTGAATTTCCCTCCATTTCCCTTCATCGTAATCGGTGCCGTTTAAATTATCGTTCCGTTTGATGAAACCTCGGACCAGAGTCATGTTATCCGGAATGATCCGGTCCCGTAGTTCGGTGATCCATAGGATAATCATGGCCTGACGATAAGATTTGATTATTTTTGAAGTTAAGGCATCCATTTTAGTAAGGGCTTCCGTCTTTTTTGGATAGCGGTCGAAGCATTGCAATGTTTCCCAGACCGTGGCCGGAGGCTTTGCAAAGATTCGGTCCCGTTCATCGGCGTTAAAAGATTCAAAGACATCATCTTCACTCCGGTAACAGCGTTCCTTCTCCAAATAAGCGGCGTTTTCACCAGGTTGCTTTGAAAACTCTTTTTCCAGCTCTAGCGTGGATTTACCTGAACTTAAGGCATAATTGATACCATCCATTGCTCCGTGGAGCAGGGCGGCAATTGCCAGATAAGTATTGGTGTGCGGGTTGGGGGATCTGACTTCGAAACGGGTGGCCAAAGGATTATCGAGATCCCGAATCAAACCTGCCAAAACAGTCCGGTTACGGCTGGGTGTGTTCAGGTCGTGCCCGATTGAAGCCACAATACAAGTAGGCGCTTCAAAACCGGGTTTTAACCGGTTAAACGCGTCATTACTAGCGGTGATAAAAGCGCCGATGGTTTCATAATTCTTTAAGATGCCCATTAAAGCGCCCCAACCTAATAGACTCATATAATCCTTTTTTAAATCAGCGGGAGCGAAAAGGTTTTTAACCACTCCGTTTTTCAGTTTAGCGGCAATACTTAAATGAGTATGTTCACCGCTACCGGCAACTCCCTCAATGGGTTTAGCCATGAAAACGACTTCCAAACCATAGAGGCGAAAGACTTCTTTAATGATAATCCGGGCTAATATCTCATTATCGGCGGCTTGAAGGGCACCGGCGTATTTCCAGTCGATTTCAAGCTGTTCCATGATATCGTTGAATTGACCGTCCCCACAAACTGTAGCTTTGATACCACCCACTTCTTTATGTCCCATTTCCGGATTAAAACCGTACTTTTCCAGCAAAATCAAGGAATCTTCCAAAGCGGTCCGGACCGCCCCTTTGGTTCGTTTCCAATATTGTTCATGAAGAATTTGCGAAGTGGACAATTTTTCGGTCTCAACCTTAATCCCCGGGGTACGCACCCAAAACTCCAATTCAGTGGCTGCAGTAAAAGCAATTGTTTCGATCTCGTCGGCATTAATACCAAGTTCCCTTAAGAATTGCGGATGAGAGATGAAAAGCTTGTTTAACTCCTCTTTCGAACGTTCCAAGGTCTGAGCCAGGACCGAGCGGGAATCGACTTTATGGCCGTTATGTATTAAAAAGGAAGGAATCCGCAAGGTGCCGATTGGAGTATCGGTCTTGGGATCCATATGTTCATAATTATAATCAACAAACCAATTGACTGAAGGATCAGTTATGAAATCAACTTTACCATTGTTTAAAGTCGCGATTTTCGGCAAGACCACGCTGGAACCGTCAGTTTGAATTCCACCGCTTAAAAATTCCTCGACATTCTGTAAAAAACTGGACACTGGGATTTTCTCATCAGTATCATTACCGCCCAAATCCACTCCGACTAAGGAAACAAATTTAATTTGGGGATTTTCGATTAAGATCTGTTCCAGTCCTTTGGGATTTCTTAATTCCAGTGGGACTAGATACAATAAATTTTCGTTGGAAAAACTTTTAAAGGGAGCGTTCATTGGTTCCACATCCTAATTATTAAAGTCCCAAGCATTAATCGGAAAACATTAAATATATTCTGATTATAGCTGATGATTCCTTTAAAATGAAGCTATTTTTATGTATTGAAAATATTTATTAACAAATGGCAATAATAGTTAAAGTTATAAATAAACAATTGTCAAAGCAGGATAATTTGAAGCAGACGCCTAATATATAGTTTTAATATTCTTAACCGTCATGATGGAAGGGTTAATGGGATTAATTCGCCATGGAAACCACTATTTTAAAAATCAAACGCAACAAGCCGGGAGATTTACTGCCGGCGGCTGGAATTCTTCAAAGCGGAGGACTGGTGGCTTTTCCAACTGAAACCGTCTACGGTTTGGGCGCAATCTATAATGATGAGCCGGCTTTATTAAAAGTATTCGCGGTTAAGGGAAGACCGGCTGATAATCCATTGATCTTGCATATCTACCATTTAGATCAATTAGGTCAAATTGTCAGTTCTATTAGTCCGGCAGCCGAGAGATTAATTCAGCGATTTTGGCCGGGTCCGTTGACATTGATTTTTCCTAAAAAAGCTAATGTATCTCCAGTTGTTACTGCAAACTTAAACTCAGTAGCCGTTAGAATGCCATCCCATCCGGTAGCTCAGGAACTATTGCGTTTAACCGGTATTCCGGTAGCCGCTCCTAGCGCCAATTTATCGGGCAAGCCTAGTCCGACCAATGGAGAGCATGTTATTAACGATCTATTGGGAAAGATTGAGATGATCATTGATGCCGGACCGTGTCCGGCTGGGGTTGAGTCCACAGTATTATCCTTAATGGGAGAAGAGCCGATAATTTTGAGACCGGGAACGATCACCAGGGAAGAATTGGAGACGGTTCTAGGCAAACCTGTCTTGTTGGCAAGCGGTAAGGAAGTCGATCGTCCCCAAGCTCCCGGTATGAAATACCGGCACTATGCTCCGGAAGCTCCGGTTACTTTGTTTGAAGGAGATCCGGGAAAGATTGTCCTGGAGATCAACCGGCGTTTAGCCGAAAAAGTAGATGGTCAAAAGATAGTGGTATTAGGGACTACAGAAAACATCGGTAAATACGATAATGAATGGGTTTTGGACCTGGGTCCCCAAGGGCGTCCGGAGATCATTGCCAGTAATATTTATGATTTATTGCGTTTTTGTGATCGTTTAAATGCAGATTCGATCTTGATTGAAGGTATTACGGATCAAGGAATAGGGACGGCGGTAATTAATCGTTTGCGTAAAGCGGCTGGAGGTAATGTGATCAATGTATCGTAAAGGTATCTTTATATTATTTTTATCGGTTTTAACAATATTAACGGGTGCAATTGGATTGACGGAAGATTATATTCAACCCAAGATTGGGGAATGTCTTGAATATGAAGTGATTGTTAAGTCAATGGTTCATGGGGCCGATCAGACTATCAGAATTGTTGAAGCTGATGTTTATTTAGATCGACCCGTGCTTAAAATCCAATCCGTAATGGATTCCGTTGGTATGATTAAAAGTATTACCAAATATCAGGAAAAAGAAGAAATAGTACTGGATTTGGAAGGATTATATCCTTGGGTGATCCGGCGTGAAATATCCGATAAAGATGGCCTGGAAATCGAAGAGGTAATCTTTGATTATTCTAAGGGCGTAGCAGTGCGTGTTTATTCCGAAAACGACGGACCTGAGGAAAGAACTGAACTGGAAGTCCAAGGTTATGTTCAGGATGGGCTGTCGCTCCAATTTTATTTAAGAAAAAACATCACTTTGGGCAATAACGAGGTTTTCTTTTATTCCAATGGTAAAATTAAAAAAATAAGCTACCAGATAACCGAAGTTTTGGAACCTTTAAAATTGGAATGCGGAGAGTTTCAAGAATATTATCGAGTCCATAATTCAGAACAGAAAATTACCATTCTCATCTCTAAAACACCGGAACGCTATCCCTTAGCGGTTGAGAAAATCGGGAAAATCGGAAAAATTGAAGCTAAACTCGAAACTATTAAATAAGGATTTTGCGATATATAGCTTAGTTAAGCACTGTTTTATTAATTGGTTTTAGATCTAATAAAAGATGGTTTCCACATTGATGGCATTGCCATATTAACTGGTCATGATAGGCGGCGCCGTTAAAAATTTTATTATTGCTGCAAGTTGGGCATTCTAAGCCAAGCCAACCGGTATTTTTTTTGTAAAAAAACCAACTTGAGTTCATAAAATCTCCTTAACAGACAGGATTTTGACAAGGGATTATTGAAATAACCTTCTATTAATGTGGTCTAGGTAGTTTAATGGAAGAAGGATAAGGTTTAATGAGGAATATTATTTCCTGAATTATAGTATCTATACGGCCTAAACGGAGGAGACCGGTATCGATGATCAGACGTGTCCTTTTTGTTTGTACGGGAAATACTTGTCGGAGCAGTATGGCTGAAGCATTGCTTCGCAAGATGTTAAGTGAAGATTTAGGGGAAAATGCAGCGACTATTCAAATTGTCTCAGCCGGGACTGGCGCCATTGCCGGTGATATTGCCACGCCTAATGCAATCGAAGTGATGAAAAACGAGGGTATTAATCTAAAGGAACATCGTGCCAAACAGGTCAGCCCCCATATGGTAAATGATGCTGATTTAGTATTGACAATGACTATTGACCAGAAAAAGGCGGTTTTAAATATGATGCCTACCGCTAATAACAAAGTTTTTACCTTAGCCGAATTCGCCGAAGGCATCAAAGAGATCGAAGAATTAATGAATCAAGCTGAGAAACTTCGTCGACGTTTGGAAGAAAGGCGACGAAGTTATTTGGAAGATCGAAGCCCGGAACTTGAAGATTTACGCCGTAGAATGAGGGCTTTAGACGGAGAACTCCGCCAAATCGAACAAAAGATGGAACAAGAAATAGCGGATGAGAAAAAGGACTTAGAGGAGATTCAGGCCAAATTGACTTCCTTGGAAATCTCCGACCCATATGGTCAAAACATTGAAGCTTACCAAGTTTGCGCCGCCCAAATTAAAGAAAGATTAAAAACGGTCGTCTCGAAGATTAAGGAATCATTACTCGAAAGCTAATAGGTGTAAGAGTTGTTGAAGCTATTTATCTAAGCAGGAGCCATCAGCGATACCAAATATACTAAATTTCAAATAAGGAGTTGATCTAGTGGCTAGTCTGCATGTAATTGACCACCCTTTAATTCAGCACAAGCTTTCGATTATCCGGGACCAAAATACCGGACCCAAAGAATTCCGGGAACTGCTTGAGGAAGTATCGATGTTAATGGCTTATGAAGTGACTCGGAACTTTGCTGTGGAAGAAATCGAAGTGGAAACTCCGGTAGCCACAGCCCGTTGTTGGACGATCTCCAAAACCAAGATTGCCGTTGTTCCGATTTTACGGGCTGGATTGGGAATGGTCGGTGGCATTTTAAAGTTAATTCCTACCGCTAAAGTCGGTCATATCGGAGTCTACCGCGACCCGGAGTCTTTACAACCGATTGAGTATTATTGTAAGCTTCCCTCAGATATTAACGAACGCGAATTAATTATTTTAGACCCTATGCTAGCCACTGGAGGTTCGGCCATCGCCGGAATACAGTTTTTGAAACAGCGCGGCGCGTCCCAAATTCGCTTAGTTTGTTTGATTGCGGCGCCCGAAGGGATTCAAAACGTTCAGGCCAAACACCCTGATGTTGACATTTATGTCGGCGCCGTTGATGAATGTTTGAATTCTCATGGCTATATTATTCCCGGTTTAGGAGATGCCGGTGATCGACTTTTTGGAACAAAATGATTTAACAAATTCGGGAGATTAATCCCGGATTTTTGTTTATAAGCCTAATAGTTGGTATTAGAAAACGGTTTACTTGAGTAAACTGGTGATGAGTCGGGGTATACTTTACGGATTAGGAGTAAATAAGTTAAAGTCGGCTGGTTTTAAGCTGATAAGATAGTATAGAGCGGCGGGTGATGAAGATCGATCGGAAAGATAATGGTCAAACATGGAAAATAGTTGCCTTGTATGGTTCCCTCAGTCTAAATCTGGGATTAATGATTATGGGGGGATATTATTTGGGCCGATTGATCGAAAGGCGGTTTCAATTAGCTAATATGTCGATAACCGGGGTGTTGACCGGACTTTTCTTAGGACTCTATGAAATGTTCTCCATTGCTTACCAAGCCGGGCAGAAAAAATGAACTTACTCTTTGCTTTAGCCCTAGTTACATTGGGCATAGTGTTTGGATTCGGTTTCCAAAAGTAGTGGAGGAAAGAGGCGGCCTGCTGATGTTTTTACGGGAACTCTCTTGGTACCGAACCGCTATGGGTGGACCAGACAAGTTACCGCCGTCGTAATTCCCCCTCCAGCAGATTCATTGATTTTTAATCAATGGGCCGCATATTAAGGAAAGTGTCAGCAGATACGACAGTTGGCTTTCGCCGCCGCCATTATCATTATGGTCAAAAATTTTTTTAAATATACATGGGATTATCAAACTAGTTACTTTGATTATTTCTACAAGCGGTTTTAATTAAAACCGATTCAAGCGGGACATCTTCAAAATAACCGTAAGTTCCGGTAGGCAAGTTTTGAATCGCATCAACAACCTCCATTCCCTCGATAACCTTGCCAAAAACACAATACCCATATCCATCAGGCGAATTATCTTGATGGTTAAGGAAGAAATTATCAATAGTGTTAATAAAAAACTGGGAAGTAGCGCTGTCCACTATTCTTGTCCGTGCCATGGCAATTGTGCCTCGGAGGTTGGGAAGACCATTTCCAGCCTCGTTTTTAATTGGTGAACCGGTCTTTTTTTCATCCATATCTTCAGTAAAACCGCCACCTTGGATCATGAAATTGGGGATAACTCTGTGAAAAATAGTACCGTTATAAAAACCGGAATCGAGGTAATCTAAAAAATTAGCGACACTGATGGGAGCCTTATCCTGATAAAGTTCGATGACAATGGAACCCATAGTAGTATCCAGAATCACCTGAGTATTTGACTCATATTGTTCAATCTTTTTTTCATCCACTTTGGCAATCTCCTTTTCCGCTATAAATTTAAACGCCATTATTCCTAATAATAGAGTCCCTGTCAAAATGGCGATTACTATAATTGGAGCCTTTTTCTTTATTAGTTTAAAAATTTGTCCCATCTCAAACTCCTTTGTTTATAGTCTATTATGATGAAATTATCATGGCTATTAAAACCTAACATATGAAGGGTTGGAAGTCAAGTAAAGTGGTTGTTATTTGGATTTTTTAATGACACCTCTATAGGATACCGGGACACCATTTGTTTTAAAAACAAGTATATCTTGTTAATATTTAAGAATAAATTGATAATGGAAGAAAACTACTTGATATCTTTAAAGAGGATTATTTAGCTTTGTATAATAATTTTGTTAAGTAATTGTCAAAA
>JAAYEK010000187.1 GCA_012728785.1 Bacillota bacterium
AAGGAGTTAAGAAGATGGCTGAAATACATATTAATAAGGACGACATAAAATCCATTGTAGAATCATATAAAAGAGAAAACGCCAAATTTGTTATTAAGTCATTTATTGATAATGATAAACATAAAAGATGTCTATTTTTCATTAATGGTAAAGAATGCATAATTGATTTTTACATAAAAAAGAATTGTGTAAAAATACAGCCAACTGGTAAAAATATTGAAGAGTGTAATCTTTTAGTTGAGTTTATTAAATCAAAAGGATTTTCGACAGACGTTGCGGTAAAGCAATTTACATTTTCATGTACTAAAGTAGTAATTGATAATCTTGTAGAATATATAAGGGATGAGTGTAATGGTATAGTGACTTATTCTCAAAATGGGAATATATATAAGTTTACTGGTTATAATGGGGATGAGTTAACATTTACTTTCTATCCTCAAAAAAATAAAGCGATGATTCAAAGTCGACCTTTTCATGCATATAGTATTGTAGTGTCTTACTTATCTGGTTTGCCAGAGTTTTCATTTGACCAAATTGTCGAAATAAATAATGCTTTTTCAGAAATGAACACTCCGAGTGCTTCAATAAGGAATGAAATACAAAATAAATTGAGGGATTCATATTCATATCTAGATGAGGCTTTATTAAAGTCAATATCTGGATCGCTAACTTTACTGAAACAAAAAGCTAGTTGTGAGGATTATACAGGTTGTGTTACAGGAGATTTTAAGGCATTAGAAGGTTATTTGAAAAAGATTTTAACACAAAAGTATAACTATAGATTTGAAAAGGGCAATACATTTTCTATGTTTTATAGAGAGAAAGGGAATCCAAGTAAAATTGACCTTGATGATAATATACACGAAGATGCAAAAAAAGAATTGAATAAGCTTTATAATATGTATTCAAATAAAAGAAATGTTTACTTACATTCTACTGTGGATCCATCCCAAACAAAAATAATTGAAACATTGAAAGAAGCCCAAGACTTATCAGATGAGATATTGCAAACAATAAAAGACTCATACCAAATTATTTTTAAATAATTATTTTATTAAATACCTCTGTAGGAGGATTCTATGCAAGAATACAAAATTTTTGAGTTTAAAGATGATGTTAATGAAAAAGTGTTGTTAATTACGAGCACTGAGGATTTATATTACCTACAAAATGATATATATGAAGATCTTTCTAAAATTAACGGTGAAAATTTCAAAATATTAGTAGATTTGTTTTTACGCAATGGATTTTCTTTTAACAGATTTGTTTCTTTAAATTATAAAGGGAAGGAACAGTGCCAAACTTTTATTGTTAATCCACGGGAGGTTTCAGAAGAAATAAAGTCTAAAATTGGAAATTATTTAAAAACACACATAGAGATACTTAACAATAGTTCGTTAACGAGAAGTACTATAAATTTTATTACAACAAAGAACAATTAGGACTAATACATTTTGTAATTAACGTGTGAGTTTTTTTACTTACCTTAATTAGGCATATAAACTATTACCTCCTCAACCAATAGTGACTCTTACTTTTTTTGGTTCGATTAACATTTCCCATAGCAAAATAAACGATAACGGATAGTTTGAAAGTTTATGTAGCATTGTTAGATATTATTATAAAGATAAATCGATAAGAGATTAAGTGAAAAATTACTTTTGATTCTTCCTCCCGGCCAAATAATCAATTGATACTTCGAAAAAATTCGCAATCCTTGTTATAATATTAATTCCCGGTTCTCTTTGATTTTTTTCATAGCGGCTTAAGGTTTGCTTTTTGGTAGCTATTTTATCGGCCAATTGCTCTTGGGTTAAATGATGTTCTTCCCGAAGCTCTTTCAACCGATGTGCAAAAATTTCTTTTGGTTCCAACTCGATTTTCACCACCTAGGAGTGATTTTATCATAAGAAAAAAGGGAAAGCAATTTTGTGTTGACAGTCACCGAATGGTGATTTATAATTTAAGTAATTGGTCACCAAATGGGGACAAAATAATTTCTATTTCTTAACTGGTAACTAACGTTCAAAACCACCCTCAGCCGTGAACTGGAAACAAGAAAACGACCAAATAAATAACCCTCCGGAGGTAATCCCATGTTAACCGACTCTAACAAAGGCATCCAAGCTATGATCCTCGAACACATCATGCATATCCACGATATGACCCTGTTCTACGACCCGGAATACAAGCAACTGGGCCGGCGTCCCGATGAACTGCTGAAACAGGTCAAGGAGAAGCTCAATCCCGAAGATCAAAAATTGCTCTTTGAATACGACGAGGAATGGATTAAACAGATTAACCGGCAGGATGAGGTAATCTACACCCAGGCCCTAATGCGGGGAATCGCTATCGGCTATTGGACGGCGCTAATCGGGAATGGACTGGGGGAGATCGAAGTTTGAAGGCCAACCAGAGAAAAGGGCCGCGGAAAATCGGCGTGGGGTGGTAATGCCTCGGCCTAATCAAAGGGTTAAACCCTTTGTTGTCAAAAATTATTGAAAAACTAATAAATCGTTGGTATAAAAAGTAGTCTAACATGTCCAGGGGATGAGCGGTCATCCCCTAGGACATACCCACCCGCCGGGGAAAATTGTTTCCCCGGACCCCCGCAATAGCTCCGGTTCATCCGTGAACCTCCGAAGGAAGGGCTTACGCCATTTCAAATGGACGTCTGCATCCATGCAGCCGTCTTCAGGGTCAGTTCAAGCCGCCGATGGCGTGGAACTTCCATGTTCCCGTGCCACGCGCCCGACATCCTGTCGGCCGGTGCAACTCAGATTTTGGGTTTAAAAATTTACACAAGTGGCTTACATTGAGACTCCAAGGATGGAGTCGAGCGACGGTTCTTAACAGGATGTTAAAAAGCGGTCGCCAACGGAAGGCTTA
>JAAYEK010000188.1 GCA_012728785.1 Bacillota bacterium
CATCCATTATAAACTCTCCTTAACTAAATACATAACTAATCTGGAATTTCTTCTAAATGATCCCTACCCTTATAACAAGGTTTACCATCAATCGAGCAACGCCCATTACTCAACTTAATGCAAACCGGAATATGCTTTGTATCTTTTTTCTCATATTTATTCCAAATCTCTTTATCTATAGTAGCTAGTTCAACTTCTAAATCATGTCGATTACACCACCACATTTCTATCCCTCATTTCCTTTTACTTGATTTAAATTTTACTAAATGGATTATATCTCGTCACAGCTCCAACAGATGAATCAGGCGGGTATCTAAACCCCACCTTACAATTTGGACAAAAGTGATATGTACCATCAACATGTAATCGTACACTTAGTTTTTTAACATCCCAACAATTAGAACAAAACGGTCCATCTTTTTTACCATCAGAATTTTCAAACCAATATGCTTTTCCTTCAAAGACCAATCCTTCTTTAAATCTTAACTGCTCCTTCAATTCATCATTTTCATTTTTCATCATCCGGTTTTGATCAACAACTTCCATAATCTCAGCCTGTAGATTTAAGATAGTTCGATAAAGTTCAATATTATCAATTTGTTGTACCAATTTAACAGCTTCTTTGGCATTTTCTAATATACTCATTCAGATTACTCTCCCTTCGAACGCTTCCCTCAAAATCGCCCGCATCAACTCTTCGGCTTGCTCCTTCCGATCTGATACCTGTTGTTTTAACTCATCCACCGTATTAAGAAGATTATTAACCCTGTTAACTATAGCTTTTTGTTCAGAAAGAGGTGGTAGAGGAATAATTAATTCTGTCAAAGTGGGTAGTTTTATATTAGGTTGACCAGCCATTTGGTATGCTGATTTCCTTATTTCAGACTGTTTAGATCTAAGCAACAATAAAATGTAATCCTGATTTGTAATTAATGTCGGTCTAATACCAACCATACTATCAGGAAAACACATATCTAAACCTAGAACTCCTAAATTACCAATAGTTCCGCCAACAATTGCAATTGCTATTGTTCCTTTCTCAAATTGCTTTGAAGCAGCAAAACCTTTCTCATTTAAAGTCTGTTTAAAATTTCTAACTACATCACCATTATTACTCAAAGAACCAATTTGAATAAAAGGATACTTACCACCATAACAACTTTTATCATTTCGTGGCCTTATTGAAAATTTTCCTCTTTCAAAATATGCATAGTTTCCAAACCGGCACCAAATCCACCCCTCCGGCAACTCAAAGGGAATTTCCTCCGGCTTGATTGGTTCCAACGGTTTTTCCTTTTTAATCTTTCCTTCCGCAATCATTTTCTCCTTTTCCAGCTTTATCTTTTCCAACAAAGCCGCAGCATCGGTATTCGGATCACCCTTACGGACAGGATTCTGTTTACGCCAATCGGCTGTCAGCTTTCCTTCGATGGCTTCTTGGAGGATGGACTGACGAAGTTGAGAAAGATATTTTGATTGATCATCGAAACGATTGATTAAATCATTCTTGATAAATGATATTGAGTCTAATTTTTCACTAAATTTTAATTGATGCTCTATATCAAAATATGGGAGCATATATTTTCCAAAATTTGTTTGATTAATGGCCAACTTCGAAGTCCCAGTCGCCGTCTTTTTAACAATATCTTCTCGTAAAAAATTAAATACTCGATAATAAAACTTTAAATCAAGCTTCTTATCCTTTTTAGGTTGTAGAATAAAGCATAAATCACTGGCAATGAATTTACCCTTTACATAATGGGTTCTCCCCAATGAACCCGAAGCAGCCATCGCAAAAACCAATGCCTCACAATCATGAGTAAATGTCTCATGCGTCTTCCATTCTTCCGCAGCAGTAATAAAATTATATGAACCAGGTACACACTTGGAACTTTGTAAAGATCCTTTCTCGAAATCAAAAAGTTCAGAAATTGGCAACCACTCACCCATTATATGCTCCTTGTTCGATTCATTCATTTTCAGATATTCTTGCTCTGTTTCGCCAACCAACGCATCGGGTTCTCGTCGATATACCGTTGGACAGCAAAAAATTCTTTTTCATCCCGGATAATCCGGTCATAAAACCGCGGCTGCCATAACGGTTCGCCAGGCGTACCGCGCATTTCATTAATCCGTTTGGTGGCTGCCGACTTAAACCCGGCCACAAACGATGAAATGGATCGGGGCATTCGTTGGGGTATTTTGGGGTTTTGGTTGATTGAATTGGACGGATTTGTTGGTATCGGTAGAGACGCACGGCCGTGCGTCTCTACGTTCCCATTCCCGTTCCCGTTTTCGTGCGCGTATGTGTTTTCATATACGTTTCCGTTTACGTTTGCATTCGCATTCCCATTTCCATTTCTGTTTACGTTCGATTTAATAATCCCAACCAATCCGTGAATATGGTCCGGCATAATGATATAGGTCCGGCAGGTTAATTCCCGGCGGATCCGAAACGAATTTTCCCATTCTTCCCGGACAATCTGACCGTAACCATTCAATCGCATTTCGTTATCGACAACTTCTCCGAACAAATACCCTTCTTTGTTTTTGATACAAATGGTGATAAAATACCATCCAAGTGACGAGTAGTCCCATCCTTTCAATCGTGCCGAAGGAATCCGATATTTGTTTTTGAATAATAGCGTATCCTCACCCATTTCCAAGCTCCTTCTTTAATTTCTCAAGAAGCTCATCACTTTTCCGGAAAGAATCCTGAAGCATACCCAATAGTTCCATACTGGTATAAGTACGCTCCGCTTTAGGAGTATGCGGATTTTTAATATCAAGGTCCCATCTATTATTCTCAATCTCACCAATCGGAACCTTCCAAGCCTGTTCAATCTCTTCCCGCTTCTCCCACCAAGCTTTCAAACTCCCAAACTCACTCTTTTGAATCGGCTTCGTCTTGGAATAAGCCTTAACGCCTTCCGGCAGTTTGTGTTCCCAATACCAAATCTCTTTAGTAGGCTGGCCTTTGGTAAAGAAAAGCAAATTCGTCGCTACGCTGGCGTAAGGCTGAAAGACCGAATTCGGCAAACGGACAATGGTATGCAGATTACAGTTCTCCAGAAAATGTTGGCGGATACGCTGCTTTACTCCATCACCGGTCAAAGAACCATCGGGGAGGACAATCGCCGCCCGGCCACCATCTTTAAGATAGCGAATCATCAGCATCAGAAACAGATCGGCGCTTTCTGTAGTACGGAAGTTCTGCGGAAAATTCGTCTCCACACCGTCAGTAACCGATGCGCCGAAGGGTGGATTGGCTAAGATGACATCCACACAATCTTTGCCCCTGATGGAAGTGTACTCCCGGTTTAAACTATCGGTATAATCGACATTCGGGACTTCAACATCATGAAGAATCAAATTGGTAACACAGAGCATAAACGGAAGCGGTTTAAACTCTATCCCGTGGATCGTCGCCTCCAGTGTTTTTAGGTCTTCCACGCCTTTAACATCCTGACTGCGGATGTTTTCAATCGCACTGGTCAAAAAACCACCTGTGCCGCAAGCCGGGTCTAGCACTCGTTCACCCAACCGGGGATTGACTATCTCAGTCATAAACTCGGTAATAGCGCGGGGGGTATAAAACTCTCCGTAGTTTCCGGCGCTTTGCAGGTCGCGTAAGATGGTCTCGTAAATGTCGCCAAAAATATGCCGGTCTTCGGAATTATTGAAATCAATTTGATTAAGCTCGTTCAACACCTGCCGAATAACGGTGCCGTTCTTCATATAGTTATTGGTTCCCTCGAAAATCTCTCTGACAATGAGGGCCCGTTTATTACCGTTACTAATATCCAGATTTTTAAGGGCCGGGAATAATTCCTTATCAATAAAATCCCGCAGCGCGTCGCCGGTCATTCCTTCGTCATCTGCCGCCCAATTGCGCCATTGGAACTTCTCCGGAATCGATGATTTAAAGTTTTCATTGATTAATTCCAATTCCTGATCTTTATCATCGAGGATCTTCAAAAAGATTAACCAACCTAATTCTTCAATGCGTTGGGCGTCGCCGGATACGCCTGGATCCTTTCGCATAATGTTTTGTAATGTCTTGATGATACTTCCGATGTTTTTCAATTATGCCGCCACCTTGTAGATTAATTCTTCCAACTCTTTTAAAGCCTTTAAATATTGCTCCTTGCCGCCGAAGGTTTTAATAATCTCCGCCGGTGTGCCAAAATTTTTGATGGGGTCCAACTTCAGCACGGTTAATTCTTCGATATCTTCAATTCCTTCATCCGCATACTTATCCAATAAAGCTTCCAAAACCCTCCGGGCTTGATCACCGTATTTCGTGAAGTAATCCCGCTTTCGGACATTCTCCGCCCGTTCCCGTCTGGATAAAGCAGGCCTGTCCCAAGCCACATGGCAAATGAGGTCAAAAATGTCCAAATCTTTTTTTACCTCTTCCCGCAAATTCTCCAATATAATACCGTGTTTTTCCAGCTCGTCAATTAATACTTTCTTTTTATCCGACGCATTCCACCGAATCAAAAAATCATCAAGGGAACGAAATTCTTTAAGTAGGTTTCGCTTGGTGTAATCTTTAAGACTTTCGGTAATCAACTTCCCGTCCCCGTCCATGTATTGTACTCGTTCGCTTAAAACCGCCACCGGCACCCCGGCGACATAAATTTTTCCGGGTGGTTCCGAGACAATACCGCCGCCGCTAACGATTTGCGGGCCATCGTAGATGGTTTGATCGTCACCATCCCCGAAATCAATTATTTCTCCGGTTTCATCATCGATAATATCTTCAGTTGAGTCCCCTTCAATATCTTCCGGGGTCAACTCATCCTCACCGTTAACATGTTTAATCATTACCGGCTCACCGTCAAATGCCGGGTCGGCAAAAAGATCGGTTACATTTCGAAAATCCATAATTGAAAAGAAGGTTTTGCCAAACTCTTCATTAATCCGGGTTCCCCGCCCGATAATTTGCTTAAACTCAGTCATGGAATTGATATTTGAATCAAGCACAATCAACTTACAGGTTTGCGCATCGACTCCGGTTGTCATTAACTTCGAAGTCGTTGCTATTACCGGATATTTCTCTTCCGGGTTAGTAAAGTTGTCCAACTCGCGCTTACCTTCATCATCGTCCCCGGTAATCTTCATCACATATTTATAGTTATCCCGGACTTGTTCGGCAGCTTCGTTAGCAATCGCCTGTCGCATTCGCTCGGCATGTTCAATATCGATACAAAAGGCAATAGTCTTCGAGTACAAATCGGTACTCCGCAAAAATTCCATGACTTTTTTGGCAACCGATTTTGTCCGTTCATCAATAACTAAATTACGATCAAAATATTTGGTATTGTAAACCCGGTCATCGACCAGATTGCCGTCTTTGTCAACCTTACCGGCTTCAGGCCGCCAACCTTCCAAGTCGACATTTAAACCAACCCGGATTACCTTGTATGGCGCTAAAAAGCCATCCTCAATCCCCTGTCTTAATGTATAAGTATAAATCGGATCTCCGAAATACTCGATATTGGAAACCTTATCTGTCTCCTTCGGCGTAGCTGTTAGGCCTATCTGTGTCGCTGTTTCAAAATAATCCAAAATCTCTCGCCAGGTACTATCCTCAGCCGCGCTACCCCGATGACACTCATCAATCACAATCAAGTCAAAAAAGTCGCGACTGAATTGTTTGTATGCATCCTTGTCCTCATTATAATCGATCAGGCCTTGATACAAAGCCAGATAAATCTCGAAGGCCTTATCAATTTTCTTCTTGCGAATGACAGTCATTTTATCTTTAAAATGTTTAAAATCGCCACGCTTGGTTTGATCAATAAGCGCGTTTCGATCAACGAGGAAAAGTATTCGCTGTTTCGTATCGCTCTTCCATAGCCGATAGATGATTTGAAAAGCCGTATAAGTCTTCCCGGTGCCGGTAGCCATTACCAGTAAAATCCGGTTCTGACCCTTCGCAATAGCCTCAACCGTTCTATTAACGGCGATTTCTTGATAATAACGGGGTTTTCGTCCCGAACCATCGTAGAAGTAATCAAAAGAAGCGATCCTTTCAGCTTCCGGGGTCTCTATCCCTTTATATTTCTTATACTTCTTCCAAAGCTCTTCCGGAGACGGGAAATTATCCAGACTCAATTCCCTTTCAACCACCGATGAGAAACCGGACCGATCATGTTCGATAAACCCGTCCCCATTAGAACTAAACGCCACCGGAATATCAAGAATCGACGCATAACCAAGAGCCTGTTGTAGCCCAGCGCCTAAAGAGTGAGTATTATCTTTTGCTTCAATAACGGCAATCGGAATATTCGGTTTGTAATAAAGGATGTAATCAGCTCGTTTTCGTTCTCCTCTGGCTGTTTTATTACCCTTAACATAAATTCGGCCATCAGTAAAAAATACTTCCTCACGGATTTGCTTTTCAACATCCCAACCAGCATTTATTAATGCAGGGAGAATAAACTGAGTGCATATATCCCGTTCTGATAGCTCCTTCTTACTAACCATTTCATCACCGCCTATATAGCATAGCTTATCAAAGGCACAGCTAATCATAGAACTTATATTTATTAGTCAATCTTTTAAAAAACAAGATATATAGTAATAAATTCGCTAATTTCCATCAGTTTCCTTCAATAACCTTCCCAACACTTCCATCCCCACCGCAAATTCCCTCAAAGCCAGCGACCGTTTCTATCCTAATGAACAATTCTTAAGTCTTTCCGAATTTCCCGGAATGGTGTAATTAAACCCTAAACTCCGAATCGAAAAGCTCCCCATCCCACTTCCCCGAAATTTTTCCACATCTCCCAAAATTCCTCCAACTTCTTGCAGGAAATTGGAAATTAATTACGAATATTAATGGTATCTGTTAACAGAAAAGCCAAAAAATCCATGGTAAATCCGTCCAAACGTTAAAAAGCGAAAATGGTAAGGGGGTGAAAAAATTTAAAATTGTAAAGGGTAAAGTGTAAAATTAAATTCCTTCCGCATTTAAGATTGGTTTTACCGTTTACGCTTTCACTTTACACTTCCTGAAAAGGGGCAGGGTCAAATCCAAATTCATTTTTTACTACCTTGCTTTAACCATAACCATCCAACCGCTCCAAAGAATCACCGAACCGCAGGGAAAAATCATCCAACCGTGCGAGAGAATTATAAAACTGCATGAAAGAATGACTAAACGGCGGAGCAAAGCGATCAAACGACCCGAAATAATTATGGAACTTCA
>JAAYEK010000189.1 GCA_012728785.1 Bacillota bacterium
AATGCCCCAAAAAACCGGAGCTTCCCAAAGAACCGAAGCTTCCCCCACCGTCTCCGGAGGAACAATGCCAGACCCATGTTCATGAGTTCCAAGGCAGCACTATGCTGGCTGAAACCGGGGAGGACCGGCACAATCACCGTTTCGCCGGGGTGAGTAGCGAAATGATACCTTTCGGCAACAGTCACGTTCATGGAATATTGACTAATACAGATTTCTTCGTCGGACATCATCATGAAATCGCCGGAGTTTCGGGGCCCGCCATTGAGGTGGGCGGTGGAAAACACATCCATTTCGTAAAATTTATTACCACCATTGACGACGGGCATTCTCACGAGTTCCAATTCGCCAGCCTGATCGAGGACCCGTTAAATTAAATTATCGGATCGATAATTTTTAAAGCCCCTGACTGTGTTAGGACAGGGGCTTTTCTTATATTTTTCTCACGCCGAAACTTCATTACTATATTTCCTGCATTTATCGCCCCAAACCGCAATCATAATCCCTTCTTGTTCCACCCGAATCACTTCGCGCCTGTTGTTGCAACCTTTACACTCAAAAACGGCGGGCTTAAGTTCCATATTTAACCGGTTAAAACCGCGAAACCGGGACTCGGCTCCGGTTCTTTCCCATTGTTTTCGGGCCAACAAGGCTGCGCCAATCGCGCCCATCACATCATAATAACGAGGTACCACAATCTCCATCTTTAACTCTCGTTCAAAGGCTGCCCGAATGCCGCGGTTGGCCGCGACCCCTCCTTGAAAGACCACCGGACCCTCCAAAACTTTGTCCCGGGCCAAATTGGTCAAATAATTTCTCACCAAAGCCTCACAAAGGCCGTTAATAATCTCTGCCTTTGAAAAACCCAATTGCTGTTTGGCGATCGTATCCGATTCCGCAAAAACGGTGCACCTTCTGGCAATTTTAACCCGATTGACCGCAGTTAACGCCAGATCGCCAAATTGCCCAATCGGCGCCTTCAAACGTTCCGCCTGATGATCCAGAAAGGATCCGGTCCCCGCAGCGCAAACCGTATTCATGGCGAAGTCGATAACGACCCGGTCCCTAACGATTATGATCTTTGAATCCTGCCCGCCA
The DNA here is from genome assembly GCA_012728785.1 of Bacillota bacterium. GTDB lineage: Bacteria > Bacillota > UBA4882 > UBA8346 > UBA8346 > JAAYHS01. Next base: position 1,096 of record JAAYEK010000189.1, read on the forward strand.
ATCTCCAAAATAGTATGGACATCGGGATAAAAATTGATTGCCGCTGTCGCATGGGCCGTAATCTCGTTTTTCACCACATCGGCCCCTAACACCGCACCCGCTAATAACCTGCCGCTACCAGTCACTCCAACACCGCTTATTGTGGAGTTCTTAAACGATTCCCTGATTTCGGCCATGCCTGTTTGGATAATCCGTAACGGCTGGCCGTCGTTGCGGTAATATTTATCAAAAAGCAGCGCTCCTTGATCATCGAGAATCGCCAGATTGGTGCTGACCGAACCGACGTCAACGCCTACAAATAACTTTGCCATTACAATTCTCCTTTAATAGATCATGCCGGGTCCATAACAATTCCACGAATGCCTCCAACCGGATCATATTACTCACCCATCCCGTCTGTTCATCAAGGGAAAGCGAGAGGATGGGCAAGTCCAAGTCGGTGGCCAAAGCCGGGATGATGGTTTGGGTCACCAGCTCGGGCATACACCCAAACGGCAGTAAGTGAATGATTCCATCGAAACCCCGTTTCTTAAATTCCAGGATATAACCGATGTTTTCTTTTTCATGACCGCCAACGGTATATTTAAGATAAGTATCGGCTGCGCGCAATAACTTCCGGGGTGGAAAAAGAAAATGATTAAACCAATTGGAGATGTATTGCTTACGAACTACTTCCACCCCAAACTTAGCCAGTTTTTCTTCGATTTCATTATTGGAGCAGCCCTCCATCACCAGATAGATCTCTCCGACCAGACCAACTTTGAGAATCTCCCGGCTTATATCGATTGGTACGGCGGCAATGATTTGCCGCGCCTCTTTAATGACCTTTTTAAGGTGCTTTAGGCTAACGCAGCTTGCCAATAAACTTTGAATTTCCGTCCACTTCCGACTGAATGTCCCCGAAATCAGTTCGTAAGGGCGTAGATGGGTGATTTGCTTTTGAAAGTAATCGCTGGCATAAATCAGACGGATCGCCAGATTCAAATTACCGATGACCTCCGGTAACGGCCGTCTGTTGCCAATTTCCCGGCAGTTTCGTAAGAAACCTTGAAAATCTTCGGCTGGGGAATCAAAGACAATTACTTTTACTTTGTAACCTAATTGCCGTAAGATCCGTTCGCTCAAATCGCCGTAATAAACCGCCCGGCAAGCGCCGATGAAACCGGTGGTGACAATTACTTCCGCTCCCAATTCCAGCGCTTCCAGGTAACTTCCTAAAATGATTTTAAAAGGGAAGCAGATAAATTCCGGACTATACTTAGCGCCCAACTCGATCGTCCTTTGACTAGGCCGGGGCGGCATAATCACCTCATGCCCCAGCCGTTCAAACAGTTTTTTGTAAATTAAGACCGGGCCCATATGGGGAAAAGTAATCTTCAAACCACCCGTTCCTCCTTCAACGCCGCCAGCATATCGGTGAAAGCTTCTAGACGAGTCCGTAAATGTCCGTCTTCCTGGTGCTCGTCCAAGTTAACCAGTAATAAAGGTTTCTGCCCTAGACCGGCTTCGATGCTCAAAATTTAGTGGCCACTGAGTCCGGCCCGCATCCGAAGGCAGTCGCGTAAATCAAGCCGTCAATTCCCGAATCATCGATAAAACTAAGCCCCGCTCCCAGTAGCATCCTACCGAAGTTCCAAAATAACGGCCTCTTTAATCCAGCCAAGTTCCGCTCAATTAGGCCAGGCTCAAGCATTTCCCAGGTGGTTACGGCGCATCCCAATTTATAAAGTTTCTCTAAAATTTTTTTGCTGATAAACGGATCATAAATGCTGTAAGCATAACCCAGTAGTCCAATATTAAGCCGCTCTCCCGACCGGTCGATTTTAAACAGACCGGTTGCTTCCGGAAGGGTGAGCCGTTGGGTCCGGCATTTGGTCAAAACCCCTTTACAATCTTCATTCGCCTGTCGCGCCGCAGTTTTCATTCTCCTACTCATGGCCGGATCAAGGTCAGGAAGTTTGATCACCCGCAAGCCTAAACCATCACAAACAATCTCCGGCGAAAACATTCGTTCCGTCCCGAGACAGGTGGTAAAACGTACAATCTCCGGCAAACCGATAAGCTTGGGACAAAAAAAATTTGCCTTCCCTTTAGTAATCATCCTGGGTAACAGGATTTGGTCCACTCCCTTATCCAGAAGATTCAGGATATGTCCGATAAACACTTTTATGGGGATACAAAACTCATGAGGCAAACGCCTCCCGCCCCGTTCAGCCGTTTCCTTAGAGCTTTCTTCGGATAAAATGGCTTCCATTCCGGAAAGGGTTATCATTTGCCGCCAGTAAGTCAGGTGGTAGGAGGAGAAAAGAGTCCTGGGAATACCGATTTTTAGCTTTTTTTGTCCTCGATTCATAACTTAGATTATTGCCGGAAAGATTGGGAAATATACACCGGCTTACCGGACTATGGCAGGTCTGTTGCAGGATGGCTTTCAGCATATTATTTTTTTCTAATGAGTTGGGATTTGTTAATTCGATACTTTCATGGTAAAATGTTTTTGTTTACTTCGTGGCACGGAGAAAAAATCCGAATGCTCCGCAACCAAGTCTACCGGGGATGATACCTGGAGAGACAAACATTGATGGAAATCGGGTAGCTTGATTTTTTTAATTAAAAATAACGGAGGTTTAACCATGAATCAACCAATTCGGATTATGCCATGCCTTGATATGCAAAACGGACGCGTGGTCAAAGGAGTCCACTTTGTGGATATCCGCGACGCGGGCGATCCGGTCCAATGTGCCATCGCCTATTGCAACAAAGGCGCGGACGAACTGGCGCTGCTCGATATTACCGCCACAGTAGAGGGTAGAGCTACCATACTTCAGGTGGTCAAAAACGTGGCTGAAGTTACAACCATCCCCTTCACAGTCGGCGGCGGAATCTCCGATCTAAAGTCAGCCCGAGCCGTTCTGGACGCAGGAGCCAATAAGATCTCCGTTAGCAGCGCCGCCTTTCGCAAACCGGAATTAATTCCGGCAATGATTAAAGAATTTGACGCAGATAAAATAACGGTAGCTATCGACGTTGATCGGAACCCCCAGATGCCTTCCGGTTATGAAGTCTATATTGACGGTGGACGGACTGCAACCGGAACGGATGCGGTGGAATGGGCCAAACGGGTTGACGGTTATGGCGTTCCGGTTATTCTCCCTACCAGCAAAGCCGGTGACGGCTCCCAAAGCGGTTACGATTTACCGGTGATCAAAGCCATTAAGGAAGCTGTCTCCGCCGAAGTAGTAGCCTCGGGCGGCGCGGGGAAATTGGAGCATTTTTACGAAGCCGCCCAAGCCGGCGCCACGATTCTGCTGGCAGCTTCCATATTCCACTTCGGTATCATCGAAATTAAAGAGTTAAAAGAATACCTCCGCAACCAGGGGATCGGGGTTAGGTGAGTGAGGTAGAAGATAGAAGACAGGAGACAGAAGTGACGGCTAATTCGATGATGTATATTCTTCATCCATATTTGTCTCCTGGCCCGACACCTATTGGCAGGGAAACCCCTTTAAATCTCCAAGGCCCAACTTTCCTCCTACCAGGTTCAATTTCCCCTAAAAACTCTCGGCTTCGAACCTTTGGACTTCGACTTTCTGATCCTGAAGTTAGACTTTGAACCTTCAAGGACCAACTTTCCGTCTTAGAGGTACAAGTTTCTCTAATCCGGGCCAATGGAAGTCCACTTCCGATCCCCTAATTTTTATATAACTTTGTCATCATAAAATTATTATGTTAAAATATTACTGTTAATTTGAAAAAAATAGACTTTTCGGATCGCCTTTGATTCTCAAATGGATGACCGATATATAGGAGGTTAAATCGGATGAAAAAATACAAAATAGCGGCGCTACTGATGATCATTCATGGCGGTTTTATGGAATTAGGCGGCAGTCTCGCCTTAATTCCAGTGTTGATTCTCGGAAAGGATCATATAAATATCGAACACTACTTCTCCTTCATCGTCCCGTACCTTCGAGAAAACCTTTACCTAATGATGGTGATGAGCGGGATTTACGGGGTTATTAGGCTAATTGGGGCGATTGGCCTTTTGAAAAACCGACTGTGGGGACTGACCCTTTCCGTTATCAACTGTGTAATAACCATGGCGCTAATGATCTTTATGCTGCCTGCCGGAATAATGGATGGTATATTGGCGTGTACCGCATTGATTTTGATGCTTACCCAGTACTTTGGAAAGAGAAAAATTGTTGAGTGAATTAGGGTAAATAAGCCCGGAGGTTCAAATGAATTATAAAGGAATGGGAAACAGTTAATTCTCACTCAGTACCCTGAGGGGATGAGCTTTTAGCCACTGCTATTTTTTACATTGGGGGTTCTTTGAAATAAATGAAAAAATTAGTCGCAATCATGATTTTAGATATTATTTTTATCCTTTATACGCCTTATCTATCAGCGAAACCAGCCAATGTTTATGAAAAATCCTTCGCTACACCGGAAAACGCCATCACTTATTTCATAAAGGCTTTAACCAAAAACGATCTGAATAAAGCTTTTAAAGCCTGCGCCATTAATGACTATAGTGAAAATCATGATTTTGCCGCTTTTTCCAGGAGATTAGACTCCGTATCCTATCTTCATTATCTCGCCCCATCGGAATATAGCCTCTATAACGAATTAAATAAAATCGAATGTTTAGCCAGAATCGGAAAACAAATCAAACTTTTCTATTATAGCATTCTCACTGATGAAAATGATCTACTGCTAACTAAAGCCAAGCCCACAGATGAGCAGCTTGAGACGTTCATTCAAGCGGTAGATCCTAAAAAAATTACCGGCCTGCGGTTAATCAGCATTGATAAACCATCCCTCGTTGATGACGAACGATATCGAAGACAAGCATTGGCTTCCGCCCAATGCTTCGGGGCAAATGACGCAACTGAACGGGTGGCTCTTTTAAAATTGCAAGATAATTTTTATATCTTAGGATTTCATCTTTATAAATTTGGCTCTTCCTGGAAGATTGACTCGTTATGCTCCCCCTTAGCCAATACCCCAGTGTATGGTGGAGAAAAAATATCCTTTGACGAATATATCTATTGATAAGGTCAGCTGTTTCCATCATTTTCGCGGATTTCCACCCGCCGGATTTTACCACTAATAGTCTTCGGCAGTTCTGCGACGAATTCAATGATCCTCGGATATTTATAAGGTGCGGTAGCGTTTTTCACATATTTTTGCAACTCTTTTACCAGCTGCTCACTGGGTTGCCAGCCCTTAGCCAGGACTATGGTGGCCTTGACCACTTGGCCGCGAATTAGATCCGGAGCCGCGGTGACCGCGCATTCCAGTACTGAAGGGTGCTCAATCAAAGCGCTTTCTACCTCAAAAGGCCCGATCCGATATCCGGAGCACTTAATCACATCATCGGAACGGCCCACAAACCAAAAATAGCCGTCCTCGTCCCTCCAAGCTACATCACCGGTATTATAAACCCCATCATGCCATACTTTTCGGGTTGCCGCCTCATCACGGTAATATTCCCTAAACAGCCCGGGTGGCAGGAAATGATCCAGGTTTCTAATAACAATATTCCCCTCCACACCGGCCGGACAGGATTGGCCTGCTTCATCCAGTATATCAATGTCGTATAGAGGTGAAGGCTTACCCATTGAGCCCGGTTTTGGTTTAATCCATTCAAAGTTGGCGCAGAGTACCGTGGTTTCGGTCTGCCCGAATCCTTCGATAATATCTAGTCCGGTAGCTGCTTTCCATTGATTAAAGACTTCCGGATTGAGCGGTTCCCCAGCGGTATCGGAATGCTTAATACTGGACAGATCAAATCGGGAAAGATCCTCTTTGATTAAAAAACGATACACGGTCGGAGGAGCGCAAAAAGAAGTAACCCGATACTTTTCAATCTTTGCTAATAACCGGCCCGGCATAAACTTGTCCATATCATAAACAAAAAGGCAGACACCGCAGATCCATTGACCATATATCTTCCCCCAAGCGGTTTTAGCCCAACCGGATTCCGCAACGGTAAGGTGCAACCCTTCCCCGGAAAGCCTCTGCCAATAATGGGCGGTGACAATGTGGCCCAAGGGATACATGAAATCATGGAGCACAATCTTAGGCATACCTGTAGTTCCGGAGGTGAAGTACATCAACATGGGTTCGTCGCCGCCGGGGTTGGCCTCTTTAGTAGGTCTCTTCCAGTTGGAATCGGCCCCGCTTAGTTCGGCGTTGAAATCAATCCAGCCTTCCCGTGGACCATCAACCGAGGCTTTATGTATGACAGTGGGAGATTCGGCCAAGGCCGCCTCGATATTCTCAACTACGTCCGGGTCGGCCACGGAGATGATCATCTTCACCGAAGCGGCGTTATTGCGGTAGGCGATATCCTTCTTGGTCAACTGAACAGTTGCCGGAATCGAGATTGCTCCGATTTTTTGAAGGGCAAGAGTACAGATCCAATAATGCCAACGGCGTTTCAACAGAAGCATAACCACATCGCCCTTGACGATTCCATATGATTTTAAAAGATTCGCCGCCCTATCGCTGAGGTGTTTAATATCTTGAAAAGTAAATCGCTTTTCCTGTTCATGATCATTACACCATACTAAAGCCATTTTATCCGGTTTTTCCAATGCCCAGGCATCGACTACATCATAAGCAAAGTTGAATTTTTCCGGTAGGTTCACTTTGTAATTGGCTTTAAAGTCTTCATAAGAATTAAATTGTTCACGAGGAAGGAATTTCTCTAACATCTAAAAATGCTCCTTTATAAGTAAGATATGAATTACATTTATCTCATTGCAATTTATGAATCATGTAAAATCACGGTCAGAAACTTAGCGGTTTGGCAGTTTACTGCCATTTGCCCGTGGGGAATGGTAGGATCAAAATATAATGAGTCTCCCGGGTTTAGCTCAATTTCTTGGCCGCCTAAAATGACTTTAATCTTACCCTCCAGACAATAGTTAAATTCTTGTCCCGTATGGGTCACTAGACTCATTTGCTTATTTTCTTCGGGTTCGATGAAAACCAGTAACGGTTCAACTTTTTTATTGACAAAATTATAAGCCAGGCTTTGAAATTTGTAACCCCGATATCGTTCAATCTCGATTCCTTCGCCTTGCTTCACCAAACAATAACTGTGAAGTTTGGGTGAACTTCCGGTTAATAGATCGGTCAGGTCAACGTGGAAAATCCGCGCCATTTCGTAAAGAACACTAATCGGAATATCCGCTTCGGCGGTTTCATATTGATTGTATACTGACAAGGGAACCTGAAGCGTCTCCGCAACTTCTTGAGGAGTCAATCCGCTATTTTCCCTCACTTCCCGGATGCGTTCGGCGATCTGCTGAATTCTTTCGGTCATGACCATTCCTCCCATTGATCGATTATCTTTATTTATTATAACATTTATAGGATACAACTGTGTGTTTAACTCAATTTGATCACCAAAATTTAAGGGGACTGTTTCAAAATAAGCTTTTGGTTTGTTCTATCCATTCAGCTCAATTCATGGTGCTTGAAAGCGATTTTATAAACTCAGCCAGTTCCTTTTGGGCCTGGTGGATTAGTAAAGCTAGTCATTTCCTTTAGTTATGCCTATTAAGCCCCCTTGTCCAGATTATGAATTACTGGTTTTAATAACTAAACAAGGAAAATGACATATTTTGTAGAATGATCTAAACAACTGAACACTTACACCAGCTAAAAAGGATGATATGAATGTTTTTGGATAAAACCAGCCCCTTGATGATTGGGATTATTACCGGAACCATTGCTATTTTGACCGGCATAATTTTATATGCTTTGGCTGCATACCGCAAACGTAGATTGGCCAATGAAGAACGGTCCTCCCAAATCGAAAGGGCCGATGATTTGTTGGAAAACAACATGTACGCCGATGCTCTAAGCGTCTATAATAGCATTATCGCGCCGGGCGATCCCCAAACTTTGGTCCTCAAAACCAAACAACCCAAGATATACGCTCATTTGAAGCAGAATATCGGTTTCGCATTTAAAAAACTAGCTGCAATCCAGGATAAAGAAGAAAACTTAGTCAAAGCTATCAAATCTTATGAAGAAGCCCTGGAAATTTATACTCCTAAAAGATATCCCACTGAGTACGCTACCGTTCAAAACGATCTGGGAGCAGCTTACGGGACCTTAGCGGAGATTAAAGATAAAGAAGCTAATTTATCCAAGGCGATCCGTACTTTTGAAGAAGCCCGTCGTTTTTTCAAAATGAAAAAATATCCTTCGATGTACGCTACTATCCATTACAACCTGGGTGTTTCTTATGAGGCCCTTGCCACTCTTCAGGAGCTTGACAAGGAAGGAAACTACCAAAAGGCCATCCAAAATCTGGAAGAGGCCTTAAAAGTGTATACTCCGGAAGAATATCCAATGGATTTTGCAATGACCCAATATAACTTGGGGATTAGTTTCATAGCTCTTTCCGAATACCGAGACAAGGAAGAATACCTTAGAAAGACCATTAAGTCCGGGGAAGCCACTTTGAATTTTGTTAACGCCGATAATTATCCTTATAGCTATGCATTGACCCAGAGCAATTTGGGGGCCGCTTATGCGGGATTAGCGGTAATCGACAACCCCGAGGAAAACCTGGCTAACGCGACCAATGCTTTGGAAGAAGCCATCTCCATCTTTACCGTTACCCGTTATCCCGATGAGTATGCCCAAAACCAAAATACTCTCTCAAAAGTCTACCGGCTTTATTCGGAGTTTCAACAAAAAGAAGAATACCTTGGCAAGTCAATCACATCCGCAAAAGAGGCTATCCGTGTCTTTACTTTAGAAAAATATCCGCTTAGTTACGCCGCCACCCAATTGAATCAAGGAATGGCCTATCAGGCGCTGGCTGAGATCCGTGACCAAGAGAATAACTTGAGTAATGCCGCCCGCGCTTTTGAAGAAGTTTTAAAATATTTTTCCAGCAAAAAACAACCGGAGGCTTTCGCAGAAACCCAGTTTAACTTGGGCGTTGTCTACCAAACTCTTGCCCAATTGTTAAAGAATGAAGATTATTTTCATAGAGCCATCGCCAATCTGGAAAACGCAGTAAAGTTTTATAACATCGACCAACACACCATGCAATTCGGCCGCATTCAACAGGCTTTGGGCGATGCTTATCAAGCAGTAGCCGCCCTTGATGACCCTGAGGGAACACTTCCTAATGCGGTACAAGCGTTTAATGAATCCTTAAGGGTTTTTGATATCTCTGAATATCCTCTGGAATATGCGCACCTTCAGAAAAAAATTGGAATTGCCTACAAAGACCTTGCGCGCTACGGCGATCCAGAGGCAAATCTCTCCAAAGCTCAACAGTCTTTCGAAGCCGCTTTAACAGTCTTTAATACAACGGACCATCCGGCAGATTATGCGGCAATCCAGAGTAATTTGGGAGAAACATATGTCTTGAAAGCGGGAACCATGGAACCTGAGGATAATTATTCCCGGGCTATCCTATCCTTTGATGAAGCGCTGAATATCTATTCTATTACTCAATACCCCTTGGACTATGCAAATACTCAAAGAAATCGCGGTATGGCTTTTCAAGGTTTCGCCAAAGTAAAAGATAAGGAAGAAAATCTCTCGAAGTCAGTCAAGGCTTTCCAAGAAGCTCTTAAGGTTCATTCCATTGATAAGTTTCCTTTTGAATATGCTTTAATCCATAAAAGCTTAGGTGATACTTTCTTATCTTTAGCCGATGGCCGGGATCAGGAAAGAAACTTGTTGAAAGCGGTTGAAGCCTATGGTGAATCTTTGAAAGTTATTAATAACGATAACAAATCTCTAGAATATGCCGCAATTCAGACCAATCTTGGAAATTCATTATTATTATTATCCGAATACCGCGACCCCGACACTAATCTGGTCAAAGCTTTTAGCGCTTTTGAAGAGACGGTTAAGGTTTATACCCCCGATAAACATCCGGTTGACTATTCATTGGGATTAAATTATCTAGGGGTTACTTACAAAAACCTTGCTGAACTTCGCAATCGGACCGGAAATTTAACCAACGCCATATTGGCGTTTCAAGAAGCTTTGCGGAACCTCTCCTCCAATCATACTCCCGCTGATTTCGCAATGGTTCAAAATAACTTGGGAACTGCTTATAGCATGTTGGCCGAAGCGGAACGGGAAAACCGCGGTGATAATTTGATGAAAGCGATGCAGGCTTATGAGGAAGCTTTAGCCATTTATACCATTGAAGATTATCCGGCGTATCATAAAAAAGTAAAAATGAATCTGGAAAAAGCCAAGCAAATGTTTGATGTTTTCGCTAGGTCCTAAACGGTTAACCTTCCCATGCGCCTAGCCAAAGGCAACCATTGGAAAGGTCGATTTTAGTTACTAGAAATTTGCGATCGTCGTACTTGCTTACCAACACATATCCGAGGTCAAAAGGGAATTCACCACCAAAATACCTGGTGGTGACTTTCATTTTAATCCCATTATCATCCCGTTCCATAAATTCTAAAGCGTCACTCAAATTGCACAGTGATTTATATAACTGCAATTCCTTTTCGCGGTCAACAATTCCCTCGGGAAGCATAATTGACTCAAAATCGGACAGCGCCTTCCCCTCCTATCTAAAAAATGCTTCAATGCAGAAAGTAATCTTGTCTTATTTTATTATCGGTATTTCCATATAAAAAGAGCAGCCTAAAATCAAACTGCTCCTTCAAGTCGGTAACGAGACCCAGTTTACTGTTTATTCAGGGGATTACTATTTGATAAATAATCTGTTCTGGCATTTAACTGGTTGACATGCCTCTCCATGTCCTGGGCCATGCTTTGAAACATTTGCTTAGCCGCCGGATCCTGGGTTGACTCGGCAAACATTTGGTAACTTCCTAAAGAACTTTGTGCGGAAGCAATTGCTTTCTGAAGATCGCTTGCAACAGTCACCTACTTACCTCCTTCCTATTTATAACTTATAGTTTTCTTTCATCTAATGAATTATCCTTTCGGATTAAAAATAACGGCAACCAAAAAACCGAAAACAATTGCCGCAGTAATACCGGTACTGGTCAATTCAAACATCCCGGTAAGCACTCCCACTATCCCGGTGGTGTCAGCTTCCCGGATTGCCCCTTCGGCCAAAGAATTCCCAAAACTGATAATCGGCATACTTGCCCCGGCCCCGGCAAATTTAATTAGTTTTTCATAAACGCCGAAACCTCCTAAAACACCACCGACGATTACCATTCCGGTTAAAATATGTCCCATGGTAAGTTTGGTAGCATCATAAATGACTTGTCCGATTAAACAAATTGTTCCACCTACCAAGAAAGCTTTTAGGTACATCATTGGGTCCAGTTGTTCATCACCTCGCTTCAATACTAATCGCATGAGCGATACATGGTATATTTTCTCCTTGTTGAAAAGAAGTGGGGCTATGCATAGCCCCTGTGGCTACCAACAACACTTTCTTTAATTCACCCGCTCGCAAACGGCGGTAAATATTTCCGTAAGCTACAATAGCCGCGCAAGCGCATCCACTTCCACCGGCATGGACCCGCTCGTCAACCTTGTCGTAAATTAACTCTCCGCAGTCCTGATAATTCATGGACAGATCAAAACCGCCGCTCTCCGCAGTCCATTGGATAGCTAGTTCTTGTCCAACTTTACCCAAATCACCGGTAAGGATCAAGTCATAATCAGTTGGATTTCGACCAGTATCGGCAAAATGTCTGATGATCGTGTCGGCCGCTGCCGGAGCCATGGCCGCTCCCAAGTTTAAAGGGTCTTTACAAGCCAAATCGGTGACTTTACCAACCGTGGCATGGGTTATCACCGGACCCATTCCTGTGACGGAGACCACCGCTGCGCCCGCCCCGGTAACGGTCCATTGAGAAAAAGGTTTGCGTTGATTCCCATATTCAGTTGGATAGCGGTACTGCCTTTCAGCTGAACTATTATGGCTAGAAGTGGCTGCCATGGCTAGATTACAAAAACCACCGTCAATCATCACCGAAGCGAGGATTAGTCCTTCGACCGCTGTTGAACAGGCTCCATAGATCCCTAAAAAGGGAATCTCCAATTTTAAAGCGCTAAAACCGGCTGAAATAATTTGATTTAACAAATCACCGGCCAAAAAATACTCGATGTTTTCCGGAGGTGTATTAATCTTATTTAAAGCTGTATAGCAGGCATTAAGTAAAAGAGTACGTTCCGCTTTTTCGAAGCTCTCCTGGCCTGCTAGATTGTCATCGAATATGAAATCAAAATCATCTTTAAAAGGGCTATTAGCTTCAAAAGGTCCGACTACGGTTCCCGTACTGATAATAACCGGTGGATTGGCAAAATAAAACGATTGCTTACCAAGTTTCTTAGTCAAGGTTTACTTTAACACCGCCCTAAATAATCCTACAAAAAATGCGGTCACTACTCCATAAGTAATTACTGATCCCGCCAACATGAACATCTTGCTCCCAATCCCCATAATATACCCTTCGCGCTTAAACTCAAGGGCCGAAGAGACCATCGAATTAGCGAACCCAGTCACCGGCACTGCCAGTCCCGCCCCTGCATAGTGGGCTAGTTTATCAAAGTAACCTAATCCGGTTAATAAAGCTCCCATTAAAATCAGGGTAGCAACCGCTGGATTACTTGCTTTTTCCGGTGGAAGTTTCATCGCCCAAGCGTAAAAATCAATCAAAAGCTGACCAACGATACAAACAAGGCCCCCGGAGATAAATGCCAATAAACAATTAAAGACTAAGTTAGGCTTGGGATTTGTTTTTTTAACAATTTGCTGATACTTTTGTTGGGTGGTATTCAGCTTTTTTCGCTTCGCCATACTTTCCTTCCTTTAACTTTAGCATATGAGTATATTATGTTAGCTCTGGGTCTAGACAATTCATACACCAGATGGTTTATTTTAAATTTTTTAGAATTGCTTGGATTACCTCTTCAAAAGAACATTTGCCAATTTGATTCATAATTTTTTCCATTTGAGTTGGACGCCGGAGGGACCCGACTAGTGAAACGATGACCAGCTGATCTCTTTCCACTGAAATCGAGCTCACTTCCAAAACGCCGCTTAATAACCCTGCTAACACCAAAATTTCCGCTGGATTTAAATTACTTTTGGGGACAGTGTTTTTTGAAGTAACCGCCTTTTCGTGACGATCTGTATTATTTTTACTATCTGCGCCACTATTAAACAGAGCAATTATTTCCTTAATTCGCTCCAGTTCTTCTTCAGAAAACACAAGCATCTCTCCTTAAATATTATGGCTCAAAAATTATGGGCGCGCCGGTGATTTCGGGAGAAACCGCCAATCCCGTGATAAAAATAATTATTAAAGCGACTATTATAACTAATAACAGGTCATGTTGAGCATCTTCCCGGATTGCCATTGAAACTTCCTCCTTTAAAAAAGGTTCGAAAATCCGATCCCAAACAAAAATTTAGTAAAAAAGCCACTGCTTTATTCAGCGGCCTAGATGACATACCGGTAGAATGATTTCGGTCCGAAACTAAGTATTAGTAAAATCAAAATCAAGAAAAGAAAATACGGATTAACCTTTCGATAATAACCAGGAGATCCTAAAATGAGTAAGATTAAAATCAGGAAAAGAAAGTAAGGATTAACCAAGTAATTAAATTGAAAATAATTCTCAATATAGCAGGCTTTTAGCTCCGGATCATCAGTTTCTAATATTTGAGTTTGAGGATTTCTAATGGAAGATGCTAAAATTCTTTGAAGATTAATCACTCCCGCCCCTTTCTCTCTAACATCTATCCCGATTTTACGAGCATTTTTGATTAAAATTCGTTTCACTTGATCCGGTCGAAGTCTCGGTTCCTTTTCCAATATTAAAGCAACCGCTCCTGAAACTAAAGAAGTCGCCATCGACGTGCCGGTTAAAGAGCAATATCCACCACCCGGTCTTAAAGAGATAATACTAGTTCCCGGTGCTAATAGGTCCGGTTTTTTTATTTTGTCCCGGGTCGGCCCCCTGCTGGAAGTGGGATGTATACAGTCATCATCAAAACTAACCGTCCTCCGGTGATCTAAATTACCTACGGTAATGATTTTAGGATTAATTCCCGGAGTATTAATCGTACCAACTCCCGGGCCATCATTACCAGCGGCAATGCATACGACAATTCCGTTTTCCCATGCTTTAGAGGTAGCCCGGCATAATAAGTCGGTCCGATATGAGTCTTGAGCCAACGCCCCAAATGACAAATTAATGATTTTGATATTATATTTTGCCTTGTTCTTTATGCACCAATCGATCCCCTTAATTATTGCCGATAACGAACCATTCCCGTTTTTATCCAAGACTTTGATTACAGCCAAATTAGCATCGGGTGCCATTCCGCCATACTTACCAAATGAACCGGCGCCATTCCCGGCAATAATTCCGGCTACGTGGGTTCCATGACCGTTATCGTCGTAAGGAGCGGTTTTATTATTGATAAAGTCCGCCCAAGCAATAATCCGATTAGTTGGAAAAATCAAATCTTCATGTGGATAAATGCCGGTATCAAGGACGGCAATCGTAATCATTTTCCCGGTAAATTCAGTTTTTTTCACCCCAAACCCACCGACTGACGGAACTACGGTATTCATTAATGATTTAACCTGTGCGTCATACCAGATCCTTTTAACTTGTCTCGACTTAGCCAGTTCCGGAATGCAATTATAAGGTAGCTCGATCACTAAAGAAGGAACAACGCCAATTCGGTGTTGGACCTTTCCATTATTAGC
>JAAYEK010000190.1 GCA_012728785.1 Bacillota bacterium
GCTTATGGATGTCGTAATCTACTCTTAGAACTCAAAAAGATGATTCCCAAGCTATGGTTGTTAGGATTAACCGCAACTCCCACATATACGGACAAAACCCGGCGCGGGTGGTTGGGGGTAATTTTTGAACAGGGTATCATTCATGAAACAAAAAAAGATGAATTACAAATGTTAAACATTTTAGCGCGGGAGAACTATATTTCAAAGAAGACCCCTGTAGAGATGGAAGTCGATGATGCGCTTTATGATCGATTGGTCCGACAGCATAAAGATTTACCGGAATCATTGATTGAAATATTGGCTGAAAATAGTGTCCGGAATGATTTTATCATTCAAGATTATTTGGCTAACCGGCAATTTTATGGGAAGACGATTATGTTTGTGGATCGTTGGGTGCAGTGCCGTTATCTTATGGACAAACTGATTAAAAACGGGGTGCGAGCTGACTCGGTCTTTACTTTTTCAGGTAGCCGAGGGGATACACCCGAAGAACGCAACCATAATCGTAATGAAGAAAATAAACGTATCATTGATCGTTTTAAAAATAATGAATTAGATGTTTTAATCAACATTAAAATGCTCACTGAAGGCACCGACATCCCCAATACACGCACTGTTTTTATTACTAGGGATACTACGAGTTCGATTTTACTTACGCAGATGATTGGAAGGGCGCTCCGAGGTGAAAAAGCAGGTGGAGGTTTAGAAAAAAAAGAAGCCCATATTGTTTTTTTTAGCGATAATTGGAAGCGAATGATTAATTGGGCAACGAATCTTGATGGCGGAATTGATGAGGGAAAGAGTTTTACTTCACGGTATCCCATTGAGTTGATCTCGATTGCGTTGGTGGATAGACTGGTTAGTCAGATGGATAGCGGAGCAGTCTTTCAGGAACATCCATTTTTAGAATATATACCAATCGGTTGGTATCAAGTAGAATTTGTAATGGATGTATCCGAAGGGACGACCGAAGAGATGCAAGGATTTAAGGAGTATGTCCTTATTTACGAACATACCCGGGATAAGTTTGACCGGCTTATTAAAGACAGTTTAAAAGAGTTGGCGCCGGAATGGAGCCAGGAAAAGTTAGCTGACGATTGGTTGCAAAACCATGCCGATAGTTTTGTCAGAAAGTATTTTAATACATCAGAAGATGATTTGGGGAATAGCTTAACCGATTCAGTTATTAAAATTTTACGCCATATTGGTCAAAACCAAGAAAGGCCAGAATATATTTCGTTTGATATTCGCGATCAACATGATTTAGATAAAGTCGCCGAAGAGTTAATGCCTTTAACTACCTTTGAGTGTATTCAACAATTAAAAGTTATCTTTAATGATCCTCAAAAACGGTGGAGAGATTTTTTTAAGACATTTGACCGGTTCCGTACCGCTGCGCAAGCATCAATGGCTAGACTGGCGGAAATACAAGCGAACGGTTATGATGAAAACCTAGTAATTCCGATGCAAGTAGCTTCAACGGTTGAACGACCGGATCGAGAGTTGAGTAATGAGGAAAAAGCGCTTGTTTTTCAGAGAGATAACAATAAATGTTTATGTTGTGGCTTACCAAAGGCTGAAGCCAGACTCCAGGCTGATCACATTACTCCCTATGCGAATGGTGGGCAAACTACTATAGATAATAGTCAAACCCTTTGTAAAGTTTGTAATAATAGAAAAGGTAATCATCGAATTATTGATTTTCGGAAAACCGCAACAGAGTTAAGATTACCAAGGCAATTTGAACCCTTGGCGGTTGAATACAGGCATCTATATGATTTTAATAAAATACGGGCAGCAGCTATTCGTGTAATTAATTTTTTCTATAGCTGCAACGCTGTCTATGAACTTCGAACTAATGAACGTAAAAACGGGACTTACTATTCACATTGGGATGTAATTCTTAATCCGGGGAATGATCCGGTTTGGCTTCTAAATGAGATGGATGCTCTATTGAAATATGTACGTGAAGATTTGATTCAGGACCAAATTGAGAATATTGAAGTGAGGAGTTTGTGAAA
>JAAYEK010000191.1 GCA_012728785.1 Bacillota bacterium
AGTCTGGTTAAGACCTGAAAATATCAATAAGGCATACCAAGAAGCCGGAAGACCGCCCAAAAGCGGTAGGGCATTTGCAATACTAAAAATGGTGCTGGGACTCAAGGAGAATATTTCACAATCTTGGATTAGAAAATATCTTGAAGATATTGAAGCAAATATTGAGATTAAAAAAAGCGCATCCCCATTTTTGCCTGATGATGAAAAAGGCGCTCAAGCAGTATTAAACGCTTTGAAGGCCATTAATGACCAGAATAACGAAGAATACCTTGAAAGAGTCTTTAGCTTAAAGTGCTTTGGGGATTCTAAGTTCTTTGAAAAGCATGTCAGAAAAAAGGTAGTAAATATTATCAAAAAATATCTTTTATATGATTTTGACTACATTGAACCTCTTACTGATGATGAAATATTAGCTCAGGTGGGAATTGTGAGATCACCGGAGCAGGTTGATTTTTGTGGAGGGATTGTAGGTAAGTTGGCAGGGGAATATGTTGATTTTTCAATATTTACAAAAGGTATAACGATAAACTCTTATACCGTTAAGGAAATCGAAATTATAGAGTTAAAGTCAATTCAAAAGGTATTATTTATTGAAAACAAAGCTAATTATATCGACTATATTTTAAAAAAGAGAAAAGAAAACGAATTAGTAATATTCCATGGCGGCTTTTATAGTCCGGTTAAAGGTCTGTTTTTTAAGAAGATATCTGAAATAGGCAATAGGGATGAAATAACATTTTATCACTGGAGCGATATCGATGTTGGAGGGTTTAGGATTTATAACCGACTTAAAACAAATATCATTCCAGAACTAAAACCGTTTTTAATGGACAAAGAAGCTTTTTTGTCTCAAAAACAATATTGGATAAAATTTGATGAAAAGTATGGCTCCATTCTTGAAGGAATGCTTAATAAAGATGAATTCACGGAATTTCATGATGTAATTTCCAATATGCTAGAAGTGAAGTCAAAGCTGGAACAAGAGGCTTTTTTATTTCAATCCGTGGATTGGGAAAGGACGGGCAGTTAGAGTTATAGTAGGTGTTTTGAAGTATTGCCAAGGAGGTTCAAGTAAAGGAGGTAAACGAAATATGAAAAAGATGTTGCTAAATTTCCGGGATCGAATGTTTCGATTAAGTGATGATGAACCGCTCAGCCCTTTATCTGTGTTTGTCCTTATTTTATTGGATATTTTCTTGTTAACCGTATTATTTCAAGGCTTGAATGCCCAATCCAGATTACTAACAACTCCTGATGAGTATGTCCCTTATATTTGCCAAAGAATTATTATTCATCGGGATTGGACCGAGAATAACCGTTTGGATAAACTAAGTGATATCGTAATTGGCTATCATCGTTCAACCTATCGAGAAGAAAGCCCTTCGAAAGTAGATCCCCTTTGTAAAGAAGTTTTGGATGCGATTAATCGGGTTAAAACTGATCAAGCCGTTACCCAACTATTTGAAGAACGGGATCAACTTATAACGTTGCAAGATGATATAGAAAAAAGCCTGAAAGATGTCGGTTCTTTGGCGGAGGTTAGAAACAATCCGAGATATATTGGGTTAGCCAATGAAATCCTCGGAATCAATCAAAAAATTAACTCCAACCCAAAAGTAACCAACCTTTGGAGTATTATCGCCAAAGCTTCGGCCCAACAAGAAGCAGTTATCAAAACCTTACGCAATTATCGTTTCATCTTCCCAATCTATGAAGTTTTACTCCAATTCCTATTTTTACTCCCATTACTGGTGATATTTTATATTTGGTACAAGAAGAGTGTCAATAACAGGTTTCAAAGCCTGATCTCAACTCATTTATTAATCGTAGTATCGATACCGATCTTTTTAAAAATTATCAAACTTATACTAAATATTATCCCGGAACAGATTATTAAAAATTTTATTGATCTATTAGACTCTTTAAAATTGATTGCCATCTGGTATTACATTGTAATCGCCATCGCGATTGGTGTTGCCGTTTTACTGATTTATCTGCTCCAAAAACATCTCTTTAACCGGGAAAAAATTATCGGAAAAAGGATTCGAAATCGGAATTGTGTGGGCTGCGGTAAAAAACTGCCGGTCAATGATGAACATTGTTTTGAATGTGGAACCGGTCAATATCAAGTTTGCCCGGAATGTGGACGGTTAACCTATGTAAATAGTAAGTATTGCCGGGTGTGTGGTAAAAGGATCTAATAAATTTTATATGGCTACCGGTAGCGACATTTGGGTGAAAGTTGGCGCGGATAAACGAAAAGAGATGCTAAGGTTTTTCATGTTACAGGAATTTAGTAAAAAGTGGAGAAATGAACTTAACAAGATAAATTTTGGAATCTTAATGGGGGTTTAAATAATGGTATCCGTCTATGACCTTAAGCCGAAATTCCAACAACTATTGGCGCCATTGCTTGAATTGTTAATAAAAAGGAAGTTTACCCCCAATAGCATCACTTTACTGGCTTTGTCCGGCTCAATCTTGGTCGGGGCAGTTATTTGGCTAACCCGGCAACAGCCAAGTTGGTTAATTATTGTGCCGGTTTGGCTTTTTATCCGAATGGCGTTGAATGCCATTGACGGGATGATGGCCCGGAAATATGACTTAGGAACGCCCTTGGGGTGTATTTTGAATGAATTGGGTGATGTTTTATCGGATTTGGCTCTTTATCTTCCTTTGGGTTTTGTTATGATGGAAAGCCTTGGGATAGTCGTCCTGTTTTGTATTGGAGCAATCCTGACTGAGTTTTGCGGAGTTTTAGGCTATGCCCTGGGAGTAAAGCGTCATTATGAAGGGCCTATGGGAAAAAGCGATCGGGCTTTCTTGGTAGGCGCTTTGACCTTGGCAACTGTCTTTTGGAACGGCCTCAAAGCGTATTGGCAGTGGATCTTTTTGATTGCAGCTATCTTTACTGTTTGGACTTGTCACAACCGGATCAAGGCCATTCTAAAAGATACTAAGGAGGGTCAGAGGACGGATGCTACAAGAGTTCAATAAACTTTCCGCCATTAACCAAGCCGGGGTTTTAATATTGGCGATCTTGATTGGGGCCACATTAATAATCTGGATGCTAAAAAAGGTTCAGCCCCAAAATAACTGGGATGAACTGGTGAACCGGGTTAAATCATGGTGGATTATGGCGCTGGTATTTTTTGGCGCAGTATCGTTGAACAAAAATATCTCACTGATCTTCTTCGCCTTATTAAGCTTTTGGTCGCTCAAAGAATATGTGACCATCTTAAAAACGCGGCGGGCGGATCATTGGGCATTGATACTGGCATTTTTGGCTGTACCATTACAGTTTTATTGGATCTACACCGGTTGGTACGGGATGTTTTTAATCTTTATCCCGGTTTACATGTTCCTGTTTTTGCCGATTTCATTGATTCTAGCCCAAGAACCTTCCGGTTTTCTGGAGTCATCCGCTAAGATTCAATGGGGCTTGATCGCATTTGTTTATGGCCTGAGCCATCTGGGATTTTTATTAATCTTACCGAATGTTAGCGCTAAACTCATCAGTGGACAGGCTTTGTTATTGTTTCTGGTGATTATTACGGAAATGAACGATGTCTTCCAATATCTCTGGGGAAAAACCATCGGCGTTCACAAGATATTACCGAAGATCAGCCCCAAAAAGACTTGGGAGGGGTTTGTCGGTGGTGTGCTGACCACAACGGGCTTCAGCATCTTTTTGAAGTTTCTGACCCCCTTTACTAACGGGCAGATAATGTTAATCTCGTTTACTCTGGCTATCGCCGGATTCTGTGGCGATGTGGTAATGTCCGCGGTAAAAAGGGATGTGGGGATTAAAGATTTCAGCACAGTGATACCAGGCCACGGTGGGATGTTGGACCGGGTGGACTCGCTCTGTTATACAGCTCCGGTATTCTTTCATATCACGGCCTACTTTTACTTCCAGGGGATTATCCCTCATTTCTAAGCCATCTTGTGGCAATTTTAATGTGAAATCACTAATGACCAAATGCGGAGCGGCTGATGTTTCAGAAACTTTTTTTCTTGCTAGTGGTCAAACCATTTATGAAGATCTTTATTGGGCTTAGGGTTTATGGGAGGCAAAACTTGCCCAACAGCCACCCGTTTATTATTGTCGCCAATCATTCAAGTCATCTTGATACCCTTTCCTTACTGAGTGTTTTTCCAATCAAGGATCTGTCAAAGATCCAGCCGGTGGCCGCCGGGGATTATTTTGACCGTAATAAAGCGCTCTCATTTTTAACCCATCATTTGTTTAATATTTTAACCATTCCCCGTTCCGGTATTAACCGGGAAAACAATCCGGTGGATATTATGAAAAAGGCTATCGATGAAGGAAAGTCGTTAATTATTTTTCCGGAAGGCACCCGTTCGTTAACCGGGGAAATCGGGCATTTTCGAAGGGGAATCGCCCATTTAATCATGGAAATCCCGAGTCTAAAAGTGATTCCGGTTTTTTTGGCAAATATGGGCCGTTCCTTGCCTAAAGGTGAGTACCTGCCAATCCCCTTTTTTTGTGAGATTGTGATTGGAGAGCCCCCATTATTGCAGGGTGAAAAATCCGAGATGGTACAGGCGTTGGAAAATTCGGTCAGAGGGTTGAAACAAAGTTATGAGCAATATTATCGAGAATGAGAATGTAATTAAAGAGCGGTTTCAAGCGTGGCAAGTCCCCATCGCTTTTCTGTGGGGCTTGGCTGAGGCGTCCTTTTTTTTCATCGTGCCGGATGTATGGCTGACTATCATTTCCCGTCATAAACTGGATAAAATGAAATACCGTTCCATCGGATTCGCGATTTTGGGAGCATTGGTTGGCGGAACTCTCATCTATTGGTTGGCGCGCTTCTATCCCCGGCTGGTAACAGATCTCCTCGCTCAGGTTCCCGGAATAAATTCGATATTGGTCCGGAAAGTTCAGGTCCAGGTTAAAAACAAAGGGTTATTAGCGCTGATTTTCGGGCCGCTACAGGGGATACCTTATAAAATCTATGCAGCCCAGTGGGGGATTGACTATGGTAATCTGGCCTGGTTTTGGCTGGCCTCCGTTCCGGCCCGGGGAATTCGTTTTCTGGTTACGGCGGTTTTAACCAGATTTATTTGGATTTACGCAGCAAAATGGGTTAAATTTTGGAATAAGATCGATTTATACTTATTAATTTCATTTTGGATCTTGTTTTATCTTTGGTATTTCCGCCGTTTTGGCTGGTAACACAGACACTAATCCGCGTAACAAATATGAAATGAAGTTGCCCAAATTTGAAAAAGGGATTATTTAAACTCTATGGAAAATATGGCGTGATACGGATTTATCCTATACTTTTGTTATAACGCTTGGCGGGTAGTCGCCAATGCCGCCACGAAGAGCACGAAGACGGGGGGAAGAAAATCTATTCTTCCGTTCCCCTTCGTGTCCTTCGTGGTGAATATCTCATTTTCATCCTTATTTTACTGGATAGTTTTTTGTTGACCGTATTATTTCAAGGCTTGAATGCCCAATCAAGATTACTAACAACTCCTGATGAGTATGTCCCTTATATATGCCAAAGAATTATTATTGATCGGGACTGGACTGAGAATAACCGATTGGACAAATTAAGCGATCGTGTAATAGACTATCACCGTTCAAAAGTAACCAACCTTTGGAGTATCGGGTGACTATGGTAAATTTGTGCAACTAGTGACGGGGTGTGTCGAAACAAGTCTCGATTTATGGTTAAGTATCTAGTCGTCTCGCTTACATAAACATTTCCCGATAATCCTCAATAGCATTATTGATTACCTGATAAGCACCATTAACCCCATAGATATCGATGATCTCAACCTGGCGGCTACCGCCGGGAAACTGTTTATAGGTTAAAAAATAGTGTTTCAGGCGTTCCAGCAATCCGTCAGGCATCGCCGTCAGGTCGGTGCAAGCGTTATACACGGGATCGTCTTGGAGGACTGCGATTATTTTATCGTCCACTTCTTCAGTGTCGATCATTCGAAAACCTCCGATGGGCCGGGCAGAGACGATAATGTTACTACGGGTAATAGTTGCTTCGGTTAATACGCAGATGTCTAGCGGGTCCTTATCGCCCTCGATCAGCCGGCCGCATTTTTCCACCGCCAGCTCGGCTACTTTTGGACCGCAATAGGTACGAGGGATAAAACCGTATAAGGTTGGGCAAAGACTAGAGTATTTGTGGGGCCGGTCTACTTTTAAGTGACCGGTTAATTTATCGATTTCGTATTTAACAGTATCCAGTGGGACCAGCTCAATAAAAGTGTTGACTACTTCGGGAGCTTGGCTTCCGGCGGGAATGCCATGCCAAGGATGGGCTTGGACCAGATGGTTATGGAATTTTTCCATGATGACTCCTTACTTGGCGTTGTATTCTTCTTGGATAATGCAATTCGGCAGTTTGATTATATTTGATTTGAAAGGATATAATGTATAAATAATGGTTAACTTTGTTTCTCTGATGAAAAAGACACTATTTCTGGTGGGGGCTAATTCAAGCTTTTTGCTACGATGTTAATTATAGATTGCCGCAACAGCGAAAGAATATCCATATATGGGTTGAAGTTTTAAAAGGAGTAAGTCTGAATGGCTAGTAAATTATTGGAACAGATTAAGCTAGCGGAATTAACCAAGCGGAAGTTTCACCAATCGCCTGCTGCCTGGGAAGACCAGACATTGTACTTTATGATGTTGGATCGGTTCTCCGACGGGAAGGAGGACGGTTACAGAGACATCCACGGTAATCCGGTTTCCGGTAAAACTCCTTTATATCAAAATGAAGATAACGGGAATGGGGTTAAAACCGAAGCGGATACCAGGTTATGGAGAGAAACGGGTCAAAAATGGGTAGGTGGCACCCTTAAAGGGTTAACCAGTAAGCTTGGATACTTGAAACGCCTTGGAATAACCGCCGTCTGGGTAAGCCCTGTTTTTAAACAAGTATCTTTTAAAGAAACCTATCATGGTTATGGGGTTCAGAATTTTCTTGAGGTGGACCCCCATTTCGGGACCAAAGATGACCTAAAGCAAATGGTGCGGGTCGCCCATGAAAACGGAATTTACGTAATTTTGGATATCATTCTGAACCATTCCGGCGATGTCTTTCGCTACCGCCCCAAATTCTGCTGTTGCCGGAAAGGAGAGAATTCGTTTCCCTGTTGGAACGGGACCCAATTTGAGGTGCAGGGTTTTAACAATGCCTATGGAGAACCGGTGATTGAGTTCAAACCGGTAACTTCCGATAAAGAAGCCGGGGTTTGGCCAAATGGGGCTATCTGGCCGAAAGAGTTTCAACAGCCGGAGATATTTTCCCGCAAAGGGGCCATTAAAAACTGGGAGCATTACCCCGAATATTTGGAGGGAGACTTTTTTGAACTTAAAGACTTGATGCTGGGGACCGGGGATGTGGATCATTATCAGGATTATCCGGCCCTGCGGGCGCTGATTGATGTTTATAAATATTGGATAGCCGAAGCCGATTTGGATGGGTTCCGGATCGATACGGTCAAGCATATGGACCCTGGGGCGGTTCGATATTTTGCCGGTGCAATCCATGAATTTGCCCAAAGCCTCGGGAAGGAAAAGTTTTACCTGATCGGCGAGGTTGTTGGTGAACGGAGGCATGCCTTTCATATCTTGGAAATAACCGGTATTGACGCAGCTTTAGGAATCGCCGATATCCCTGACAAACTGGAACAAATGGTCAAAGGATATCAAAATCCCATTGAATACTTTAATAATTTTCGCAACTCGTTGCTGGTGGATAAGGAATCCCATACTTGGTTTAATAATAAGGTAGTAACCATGTTCAACGATCATGACAATATCCGGCAGGGTGATTATAAATCCAGATTTTGCGCCGATGAAGAAGGAGCTAGACAAGTCTTAAACGCGCT
This sequence comes from Bacillota bacterium, assembly GCA_012728785.1. Lineage (GTDB taxonomy): Bacteria > Bacillota > UBA4882 > UBA8346 > UBA8346 > JAAYHS01. The sequence goes on from JAAYEK010000191.1 coordinate 7,894, forward strand.
GGCTTTGAACGTTACCACTCTCGGTATTCCCTGTATTTATTATGGGACCGAACAAGGTTTTGACGGCCATGGTAGTGATGATCGTTATATCCGGGAGGCGATGTTCGGCGGTGGGTTCGGGGCGTTTTGCAGTAAAGAAAGGCATTTTTTTAACGAGGATACTTTCGTTTATCGAGAATTAGCCGAGATTTTACAAATTCGAAAGGAAAAGATCCCTTTAAGGAGGGGCCGCCAATACTTGAGGCCTATTTCAGGCGATGGAGTAAACTTTGGTTTGCCGGAGATGGTCGGGGGCCGGATCCATTCGATTATTCCCTGGTCGCGGGTATTTAGCAATAAAGAAATTTTGGTGTTGATTAATACCGATTATCAAAACTCCAAAACCGCTTGGGTAACGGTTGATAATAGTTTGCATCGGGCCGGCGATAGGATGCGGTGTATCTATTCTTCCCAAGATAAGAGCCGGATTGGCCAGGAGGTAACCGTTGAAGAACGTAATGAAAAATCGGTCAAAATAACCGCCCCCGCCTGCGAGTTTGCCATTTATGAATAAGGGTCTATGGGTGTTATTATTTAAAAAATATTATTAGGTCAACTACTTCTCATCATAAATACCGAACTCCGCCCATTTTTCTTTAGGCATTTCCTGTTTCACTATTTTGCGGGCTTTATGGTATAATTTGGCTATTTCTTTCATTGTCCGGCGTTTTTCAATTTCAAGCTTCCGTAAACGGGCTTCTTCAGTCTTAATCGCAATAAAGGAAGCGACAAAAGACTGGTACTCCTGTTCCAGTTCGGCGACTAATTCATTATTCATAGTCATTTTGGCGATGATTGTGGTAAGAAGCCATTCATGAACGGGATATCCGGCTGTGATAAGTTTGATTGCCATTAGCAGGCTGGATCGGTTCCTTATCTTTTTCATTGCAAAAATCCTTTCCAATATTCAGAGTCTACTTCTATAATTTTCCTAGAATTCCTTTAATACTAATTTTTTAGAAGGAAAAAAATCAAAGCGCGAAAATTTTATTTATTTCTCGAAAGCAGAGAGGCTTTTTACAAAAAAATGGTGAAATATAACTTAATAAACCGGCTTCTTACTTCAATCAAAAAACTAGACTATCGGAGCAAATCTCAAAGAGATTTTTATTATATGTGTAAAGGCGCGGTCAATTTATACCATGATCGTGACTATCAATTAGCTTAAGAAAATATCAATAAAGCAAATATAAGCTTGGCGAGGAGGCCCAAATAATGCGCAACGAGAAATTTTCTAAAATTATGTTGTTCTTTGTTTTGTTGTCATTGTTTTTTTCGGTGATTGCCAATGCCAAAGTTGATCAGATCAACCCCAAAAAAGGAATGCCCCGCAAAGAACTGACCAAAATTAGAAAAGAGATTGAAAGATTGGAACCGATGGTGGTTAATTGGACTCCTACCTGGAGTTATAATGTTCCCAAGGAAGATATTGAAAAGAAGCTCATCGCTTATTATCAGGAGTTGGATAATTATTCCTCCCAATACCCGGATAATCTGGAATTGGCGTTATTTAAGGGATTGGTGGCCCATTATGCTTATAATCTGGATCTAAAGGAATATTATCAATTAGCAATCAAATCTTTTCAACAAGCTGCCGCCATCGACTCCACCGACTATCGGGTGGACTGGTATTGGGGAGTTCACCTTGTGAAATCTAATAATATCAAGGCCGGAATGGAAAAATTACAATCGGTGAAGAATATCGAACCAAATCCTAAAAAACTACCGTTTTCCTATTGGGAAGACTTTGCCTATTGTTCATTGATCGCCAGGATGCCGTCCCATGTTTTGTTAGGAGTTGAACGGGCTAAACAAACTAAAACCAAAAGATCAAAGGATATGCTTAATACCCTAGCGCAGCATGCCGCGAACCAACTTAAAGAACCGCCCCAAGATTCACAATTGGGACCGGACCAAGTCTGGACGGTTTATCAAGATTCCGACCATATTAACTATCGTAATCGGATCTTTGGTTTTACTTTACAAGTTCCGGCAAGTTGGTTGGCGGAACCCACCGGTTGTCAGAATAATAGCGCTGCCATATTCATTATACCACCTACTAAGAAAGGTTTAACCGGTGAAGTATCTTCAACAATGTTGCTTTTAGCCCGCTGGATGAAAGCGGGAGAGGATATCAATGACTTTTTGTCAGAAGTATTAGACCCACGCTATTCTTTTAAAGAAGTACAGTCCGACCTTAATTGGGAGGGGGTTAAGGCTTATCAAGGAACGGCTGAAGATGTCTATTCGGATGAAGCAGGCGCTCGTAACTGTTTGATCGCTTTTTCACGAAAAGAACCGGAACAACCGGGGTTATTATTAGAATTCCCGGTTGAATTGAATCAGTCGGACTCAGAAGCTGTGGTCTCCTATTACCGGAGCGAGGATGAGTATACCCGGTTTTCGGGAGAGATCTACTATCTATTGATTTTGGATACAACCGATTCAGTCTATGAAGAGGCTAAAGAAGAATTTGATTTAGTAATCAAGAATTTAATTGTAGAGTAATGACGGTTATAATAGCAGCACTGATTGACTAGCTTAATTCCAGTATAAATAAAAACAGATTGCGCAGCCCTCGGAGGAAGCGCAATCTGTTTTTTTACTGTGGATTATTCCTTAATATTATCAACCGAATAATGATACGGTTAAGAAGATTGATGCCATTAATGAAGCAACCAGTGAAACGACGGTAATTTGAGTGTTGATAGAAGGTCCCGCCGTATCTTTAAAAGGATCGCCTACCGTATCGCCTACCACGGCAGCTTTGTGGGTTCGGGAACCTTTACCGCCATTATTTCCGGCTTCGACATATTTCTTGGTGTTATCCCAAAGACCGCCGGAGTTGGACATGAATAGAGCAAATAACAAGCCACTGATGATATTTCCAGTTAAAAATCCACCAATAGCTTGAACACCGCCGATAAATCCTATGGCTAAGGTTGAGATAATCGCAAATAATCCAGCGGGAATCAGTTCTTTAATTGCGCCATTAGTGGCGATTTCAATGCATTTGTTATATTCAGGCGTAACACCTGGTTTGCCTTCTTTAAGACCAACAATTTCTTTGAATTGGCGATGAATCTCCGCTACCATCCGTTGGGCGTTCCGATCGACACCCAGCATTAACATAGCCGAAAAGACTGCGGGAATGGCTGCGCCCACTAACAGGCCGAAGAATACTAGGGGATTCATAATATCAAAACCAGTGATTGTGGCTTTTCCAATTTCAACTGCAGCGATATTTACTTCACTAATAAAAGCGCCCAGTAAAGCAATTACCGTTAGACCGGCGGCACCAATGGCAAATCCCTTGGTCACCGCTTTAACTGTATTACCAGCGCTATCAAGTGAATCAGTAATTTCTAACGCTTTGTCACCAAGACTACCCATTTCCACCAAACCCCGGGCATTATCAACGATTGGTCCATAAGCATCATTGGAGATGATCATGCCGACGATGGATAACATACCCACGGCAGCCATGGAGATACCAAACATAGGATATCCGGCGCCTAAAGGCTCGCAGATTTTAAAAGCCACTAAAGCGGAGATGGCAATTCCTATAATGGCCGGAAGGGCACTGATCAAACCATAGGAGACACCGGATAAAATAGTAAATGCCGGTCCGGATTCGGAGGCTTTGGCTACGGCATGAACCGGTGGTTTGGAGTCATCCGTAAAGTAGTCGCTAGTAATACCGATTACCACGCCAACAATCAGACCGACTATGCTAGCGAACCAGATCCGCCATTCAAAACCAAAAGTAAAGGTTGCAATCGCGGTTAATATTGCAAAGATAGCGGTTGTAACATAGGTACTACTGTTCAGGGCTTTGGTAGGGTTATCACTTTTGCCCATTCGCGCCGTAGCCACTCCGATAATCGAAGCCAAAAGACCAATTGCTGCGTAACAAAAAACCATACTGGCGTTAATTGAGCCACCGGTTGCCTTGTCCAAAGGAACCGCCATAACAAGAGCAGCTGCCATTGATGCCACATTGGAGTCGAATAAATCAGCGCCCATTCCGGCCACATCACCAACATTATCTCCAACGTTATCGGCGATCACTGCCGGGTTGCGCGGATCATCCTCCGGAATTCCAAGTTCAACTTTACCGACAAGGTCGGCGCTGATGTCTGCGGTTTTAGTAAAGATACCGCCGCCGGCTTTAGCAAAAAGCGCTAACGAACTGGCGCCAAAACTAAATCCCAACAAAACCATGGTATTGTTGGTTAAGAGCAAAAGCAAAGTTACTCCCAGTAAACTGCTGCCAACAACGGCCATACCCATGACCGCGCCGCCACGAAAACCAGACATGAAGGAAGGCTTAATTCCTCTGGTGGAGGCTTCCGCCGCTTTGATATTGGCGATGGTAGCGATACTAATGCCGATCTTTCCGGCGACTGCTGAAAAAATTGTTCCGCATAAGTAAGATAAAGCCATCATAATGTTAGTTGCCGGATTACCATTCCAGATAGGGGAGGGTAAGAAAAGAAGAATTAAACCGGCAACAACTGTAGAGAAACGGGCCAGAATCAAATACTCCTTTTTCAAAAAAGTGCCGGCGCCTTTGCGGATTAAAAGGCCGATTTCAGCAATTCGCTCATTGGATGACGGTTGCGCGACTACCCATTTGTAGAGCCATGCCGCTAGGCCAAAAGCTAAAACTGAAACCACGATCGATCCGATTTGAAAAAAACCAATTCCAGTATTCATGATGTTCTTCTCCTATTATAATTATTTTAAATAAAAAAATTAAGCCATGATACCATACTACCACTAGCAGGTCAATTCTACAATACTTCATAAGTTAATTTTTTGTATCGTTAAAGTTACAAAAAGGTAATCAAGAGGTTGGCTTTGTTAGGCTATTGGGGTTATTAGAATTATTCAATAACGGTTTCCTTTGTCCTTTGCTTACTTGTGTAATAAACTACAATTAATTTATAAAAAGACATTTGTATTACATAATGACATCCTTAACTTGGGGAAACTTTCTCAAAAATTCTTCCCTTTCCAGGCGATCTTTGATCTTGCCTTCCAGCTTTTTGAGGAACCTTTCTTTAGACCAAGGCAATTTTTCATAATAATATTGCAATCCCACCTGCCAAAAGTCATGGGGCCAAAGGAGTAAGATTTGCATTACCTCAAACTCTTCCAAAGTCAAGGGTGCGACTAGATGGTATTCGTTTAGAATAAACCGACAAAGATCGGAATTCCAATGATTGTGTTTCAGGTTTCGGACCATCAAATTGATCAGGTCATGGATACGGAGATCTTGTAAGGAATAATCAAAATCGATCAAGAATAACCGGTTGTCGAAAGCGCGGAGCAAATTTCGACCTGAATAATCATGGTGGCAGAAACTTTTGACTGTAGCAGCGGCGGTTGCAACTTCCCAATAAGGTGACACTAATAAAGCTTGATAAGCGGCTTCTCCTTGGTGGCGGTAGTATTCAAAGTAAGACAGATAGAGCCGGCTAAAGGCTGAATTTTCTTGCTCGGCCAGAGCCAATTCCCGAAAATGGTTCATTTGTCTAAGGCGAAGTTTCATTTTCTCCGGCCAAGCCAGCCACAATCTACGGGCTGGGAGATTGACCAACGGGGAAAAACCCTGGCTTTTTAAATGGAATTCCGCCAGGAAACGGGAAGCCTGCTTTAGATCCATCAGGATGCCGTAATCCATTTCCCGACTGAAGATCCAGTCGGTCATAACATACAATTCACCTCGGTCTTCCACAAAAGGGAGACCGTTTTTACTTAACGCCATCCGTAAAACTCCGGGGAATGATTCAAAGTAAAGATACTCCAAAACCTCAAAGATGAATTCTAATTCTACCGGATTGAGTTTTGACTTTTTAAGATATTTATACCCGGCGTTGGTTTTGATCCGCCATATTTTGCGGATCTCTTGGATGCTTTGGAGTTTCAAACCAAATTGTTCAATCACATCGGCAATATCGTCCCGGACGGCAAGAGCTGATTCAGACATCTCGGTTCAACCCCGGACCGGAATGGTAACTGTCGAATAAAACCGGAAACCTATAAAAAGCTTCTTTATTTTGAAGGCATTTTTGGAGTTTCCGGAATAAGCTGTCGGGATAAAAGTCCCCATGCCGATGAAAGTAGCGGGTTGAAATCCGCCAAAACTTTTGGGGGAAATAGAAGACCGCCTTTATTACTCCTAATTCGTCCTCGGTAAGCGGATTGACATCTTGATAGGCATCCATGATCACCTGTGCGGTCGGATAAGACCAATGATGTTTTTTCATAACTCGGCGGATGAATTTGACCAAGTCCATGATGGGCATATCCAAACGGCAACTGTCAAAATCGATTAAAAAGACCTGCCCCTCCGGGGTCAGGATAAAATTGCGGGCTGCCGGATCGCCATAGCAAAATGATTCTTCAATACCGGCCTTGATTACCAATTCCTGATAATGGCTTTGTTTTAATTTGGCAATGGCTTGGGCGGCAAGGGAGATAAAATGATCACAATTTTCTAGGTAAACTTGGGCAAAGTGATCGTTGGGCATCCGGCGGGCCGTCTGTTGGTATTCTTGTAAGTTGTAAAAACGTTCTTTATAATGTTCGAGGCATTTGCCCAATTGTCGGCGCATGTTGGAATGAGGTGGAGGGCTAAAACCCAAAGTGTGCCGGTGCATTTCTGCCAAGATCCGTGTGGCGTCAACCAGCTCCAATTGATTATCAAAAACACATTGACGGCCTTCGATCCAATCAAATAAAGTGTAAGCGTAGCGTCCGTCACTAACATAGGTTTCCCCATTGATAGCAGGAATTATCGGATTCATTCCGTTAAAACCGCTTTTGATAAGGTGCCGGATCGCATGATGGACAAAGATCAACCTGTTGGGCTTAAGCGGGGAGACCTTTAAGTTTTTGATCCCATCGGTAGTTTTAACTTTAAAAACATCCTTAATCATTTCCGCTTGAAGCGGTTTTAGTCCCCAATTGGCAAGGATTTTTTCCAAATCCGGCCGGTATCCCTTAAGCATTTCTTCCTCCTAAAGATAGTTATAAGGCTAAAGGCTAAAAGTCTAAAGACTTTTCCAACATTTGAACTTTTGACATTCACCTTTCAACATTCACTCTTTCGACTTTTGACATTCGACATTCGACTCTTAAACTGGTTATAGTCCCGGTAAGATGGATTTCAAAAAAAGCAGCCGTTGCGGTTCCTCGGTGGTAACCTTCCATAACTTAGCCGCAAACCGCCGTTCGCTCCAGTTGAGTTTTTCCTCCCAGCGTTGACTGGAAATTCTCCAAAATTGGCTTGGGAAACAAAGCAGATAGGGCAGGATTCTCTGCTCCCATTCGACTAATGGTCTTTCCTGGGAGTAAGCGTCAATTACTAAATCAAATAATTCCGGCTGCCAATTATTGGCTTGGAGGACTCGCGTGGTCAATTTAGCCGCTTCGGTTATGAGTAAGCCCCAAGCGGACAATTCAAAATCGATTAAAAAGAATGCGCCATTTTTAATTATGATATTACGAGGAGCCGGATCGTTGTGACAAAATCCCAACAAAGAGCTGTAATTCGGTGGTTGCTTGACATTTTGCAAACCGACCAAACAGTATTGGGCTTGGGTTAGATAATACTCGCTCCACTTAAGGATGGTCCGGTCGATTCGGTTTAAATGGGGTTGACTTTTTAAACCAAGAAATATTCCTTCAAGAAAAGTAGCTCGTTGTTCCAAGTTAGCGATTAAGTCCGGTGGTTCACAATCTTGCGGCTTGACAAACTCCGCCGAAGACCGGTGCAACCTAGCGAAAAGGGAGGCGCTGTTTTGAATTAAGGCTGGGTCTAAGAACGAGGGATGGTAACCTTCCTGCCATTTAAATAACTGATAGATATGATTCTTAAATCGAAAAAAAGGTAAATTTTCAAGGGAGATTTCCGGGAGAACCAGTGCCAAAAAACCTGCCTGCTTCAGTTGAACAAATGTTTCAAAGATACATGACAATGCTGTAGTCGACTTCCCTGTTTTTTTTAAAGCAAAGCATCCTTTGGCCGAATCAACTCGCCAAATCGGGCCAAATGGTTTTATCGCTGTAGCTGAGATGGAATATTGTTGGTTTAGAATTTGCAGTAAATCTAGAGTCAAGTAAAACCGCCTTATCTTCCGTTACGCTTTAAACATAAGGCGTTACGCGTAATGGTTAGTTAAGCTAGCTTGAAATTTATTCTGCTTTTATCCTATGAAATCCCCAAGGAAAATGTTATTTTATTACCTCGGTTCCCATCATTAGGCAAAGTGAATACCATAGATCCGGGAGGTGTTTTCCGGATGTGGAGCCCGTTCAAACATATCAAATGTTGGGAGCAGAAAATTTTAATAGTTGTGATCGCTCTGGAACTGCTAAAAACTTTGGTCATCCCCAATCCAATTGATGTCTTGATTTTAATTGGATTGATCATTATCTTCTTTTGCTGGTACGGCAATGGGTGGTGATAATTTAGCTGAACTAAGAGTTCCGGAGGTTATCTCCGGGTTAGGCGATGATTTGATTGAGTTCAAAAGGCCTAATGTGTATTTGGTCACTGGACCGGACGGTCCCAAAGTTTTAAAAGAGCTCCGCATCGGAGCGGAGCAAGCTAAGCTAATCGGAGAATTATTAACATATTTGAAGGGCTCCGGTTTGACTCCTGAATTGATCCGACCAGGTTCGAAGAGGTTTTACTTTTGGATTAAAGGAGCTCGTTATTTTCTAACCCGATATCTACCCGGTCGGGTTGCTGATTACTATCAACTCCAAGATTTGCAGGCGGCGATTCGGGCGATGGCTTCCTTACATCAACTTACCGGCAGGTTTCTCGCATCCCATCCGCTAAACCGTTCGATTATAAAATTTGATCCAGCCCGGATTTGGCGAAAGCGACTCCGAGAAATGGAGATCTGCCGTAATCGGGCGATTAGGCTTCGTAATCATTGGAGCCGACAATATTTACATTTCTGGTATCACTATTGGAACCAGGCGCTTAACGCCATTGAGGAAATCGAAACGTTAGGCGCGGGACAAACAGAAGTCGTCTGCTATCATGATTGGGCCTATCATAACCTGATCATTAATGATCATCGCGCCGCTTTATTTGATTTTGACGATATGATTGTCGATCACCCGGTCCATGACCGGGTAAATTTAATTAGCCGCTATTTACGAATTCACCAATGGTCCAGAGAAGCTTTATTTAAAGCTCTTTGGAACTTCGACCGTTATTACCCATGGAACTTGGGGGAACTGCGTAAACTAAGAGTTTACTTGACCTTTCCTTATGAATTCTGGATTTGGGGGAGGCAGTACTTTTTAGAACGGCAACCATGGCCGGAAAAGTATTACCAGGATCAGTGGGACCGGAAAGTGGCCCTTTTCGAACAGCGGATTAAAATTCTGAAATTAATCGAGTTTTTTGAGTGAGGTATATTAATGGCAATCTCCACATTTGGTCTTAACGATAGAAAGCCCAGTCAAAAAGGGCGCTGGGTAACGGTAGATCTTCACATTCATAGTATTTATTCCGACGGCGGTTTTACCCCGGCCCAGATCTTAAAGTACGCTACAGCACATTTTTTAGATGCAGTTGCAATTGCCGATCATTCAGAGATTAAAGGGGCCTTGGAAGGTAAAACCCTGGCGGAGAAAGAACTCAAAGCACCTTTAGTTTTGACGGCCCAAGAGGTTTCGGCTGGAAATCGGTTTCATTTTCTTTTGGTCAATTGCAACACTCCCCAGTCGGATTTTAATAAAGAAAATATCCTGGCTCGTTTGACTGAACACCGCCGCCAAGGGGGAATAACAATTCTGGCCCATCCCTGGACAATGCCTAATACCAAATGGGCCAGGAGCTGTTTGCGGGATTTAATCGCTGACGATTTGGTCGATGGAATTGAACTTTTTAATTCGGCTGCTTTGGAAATCTCCGATGTCCGCGAACTTTGGCAAAGGATATGGGAGGAATGGATTGATCCATATCATTTGGCTGTTTTGGGAGGGTCGGATTTTCATCATTTGCATAAAGGCCGTTATATCGGGACCGGCCGGAGTTATCTCAAAGTATATTCCCCCGGGGAACAGGGCATTATCGACGCTTTACGCGCCAGACGTTGCGTGGCGGGTTTATTCGGCATTAAAAATGAGAACGAATTCGGCCTATTATGGGGCGAGGAACCTTGGTCCACCGAACTGCAAAGTTTGCGTGATAACCTTCAAAAAAAATTGTCCTGTTTGAATCGGTTTTCCCCCGATTACTTGCGTTTATTTTTGACTCTTTTTGAAGCCGGTCATTATCAATGCTTAACTGATTTACTGGAAACATCAATTTATTCAGATAGGAGATAGGAGTCAAGAGTGACAGCTATTTTAGATGATAGTTAAGGCATAGAAGACGGGAACGACTATAAGAATTAGTAGAATTAGTAGAATTGCAGCGGTGAAGGATATCAAAAAAATTCCAAAAAGGGACTTATTAAAAAGAGGAAATTGGTCGATAATGGAGAATAGGAGAACAATAGTGGAGTGAAGTGGAGTAAAGTGGTATAAAAAGAGTGGGGTGTTTCCACCGTGTTTATGGGAGAATTTCAACATTCTCTAGACGAAAAAGGGCGTTTGATCATTCCGGCTAAATTTCGGGAAGACTTGGGCGAAAAGTTCGTTCTCACCCGAGGTTTGGATAGCTCTTTATTCGTTTACCCAATAAGCCAGTGGAAAATCTTAGAGGAAAAAATCAAGGAACTACCAACTTCTCAAGCTGATACCCGGGCTTTTGTCCGTCTTTTTTTTTCAGGGGCGGTTGAAGCCGAACCGGACAAGCAGGGGCGGATGGTTCTACCCCAACATTTACGGGAGCACGCTAAAGTTGAACGGGATGTCTATATTATCGGGGTTTCTACCAAGATCGAAATCTGGTCCAAACAAATCTGGGAAGAATATACCAACCATGCCCGGCAATCTTATGAAGAAATTGCGGAAAATATTATCGATATCGGAATTTAAAACAGTAATCACTGATAACTGTTCACTGTAAAGGGTGGTTATTTTGTCCGAATTTAAACATCAATCAGTTTTAGTGAAAGAAGCAATTGATTATTTAAATATTAAGCCGACCGGAGTTTATGTAGACGCCACTCTCGGAGGGGCGGGGCACGCTAGTCAAATAGCATCAAGGTTGAATGAAGATGGTCTGTTAATTGGGATTGATCAAGACCAAACAGCTATTCAGGCGGGACGGGAAAAGCTAAAAACCGCTATTCCCTATGTAAAGCTGGTACGAAGTAATTTTACGGCGCTCCCGGAGATCCTTGATGATTTAAAAGTCACAGATATTGATGGTATTTTGTTTGACTTAGGAGTTTCTTCACCCCAACTGGATGAGGAAGAACGGGGTTTCAGTTATAAATATGAGGCTCCGCTTGACATGAGGATGGACCGGAGTCAGCCCTTTTCTGCGGCCCATTTGGTCAATACGGCTTCTGTTGAGGAATTGACCCGGATTATCAGTGATTATGGCGAAGAACGGTGGGCAAAGCGGATTGGGGTCTTTATTGAACGATATCGTCGTGAAAAGCAGATTGTAACTACAAGTCAATTAGCGGAAATTATCAAAGCGGCGATTCCGGCTTCGGCTCGTAGAACTGGGCCTCATCCGGCCCGCCGTACTTTTCAGGCGTTACGAATTGCAGTCAACAATGAGCTTAAGGCATTGGAAAAAGTTTTGGAAGAAGCGATCCCCCTATTAAGGCAGGGGGGAAGAATTGTGGTTATCTCCTTTCATTCTCTGGAGGATCGAATTATAAAAAATTTTTTTGCCAAGGAAGCTAAAGGTTGTCAATGCCCAAAAGAATTGCCGGTTTGCCAATGTAATAATCAACCACGGCTCAAAATTTTAACTAAAAAACCGGTGGTTCCGACTCCGGATGAGATCAGTCAAAACGCTCGCGCGCGCAGTTCAAAACTTCGATCAGCCGAGAAACTGGTCTAATGGTAAGGGATGGTGCGTAAAAATGTTAGTGGCTGAACGCTACTCAATTGAAAAATCAGATTTGAATACCGGGGCTGAAATTAAGCGAAAAGTCCGGATTCGATGGAAACGGGCTGTTTTAATCAAAACAGTCTTGGTCTTTGTTGGATTAGTCTTTTTGAATTCGTTAATTCAAGCTCTAGTCGTTCAAAAAAATTACGAAATTACAGTCCAACGCAATGAAATTCAAGCGTTGGATCGGGAAATAAATAAATTACAAATCGAGATTGCCGGTTTGACTTCATATGATCGAATTCAAAATTTGGCCAAAACCGAACTGGGTATGAAATTGGCGACTCTAGAAGACTATCGCCGGATTACCGCCGTCCCGTCGGTGGACCGTACGGCGCCCGATTCTTACCGGCAAAGTCTTTGGAGCAGAGTAGCAGCTTGGGTTGGAGGAGCCGGTGAGACCATGGCGAATACTCCCTAAAGTTTTGGGCTTTTCTCCTCAAGCGTCTTGTGATAAATTAGACTAGATAACTGTCCTCGGTTTCTAACCTGAACGGGTTGGATTCAGTTTAGAATCAGACCTTTGTGGAGGAAAGATCTTGAATTACGAAGTTCAATCAAAAAAAAGAATTGTTTGGCTGTTATTAATCGTCCTGATTATTATGGGCGGTTTAATTTTGCGTTCATTATATATTCAAGTTTTTATGGCCGGTTGGTTAAAGGAGGCTGCGGAACAACAGAGGTTTCGCGCTTTACCGATCGTTCCTCGCCGGGGTGCGATTTATGACCGTTCGGGTAATGAATTCGCTACTAGTATCGATGGAGAGTGTATTTACGGACTTCCTGCCGAAGTAGGAATAGAAATAACCGATCCGGAAAAAAAACAGGTTACAGATTTAAAAGATGCTGCCACCTTGAAAAAGATTGCCCAAATAGTTGGCGGTGCGCTCGCAATGGAACCGGTTCAGATCGAACAGGTTCTGTCAAAGCGGGCTTCTTTTGTTTGGATCAAACGAAGGGCTTCTTTTGAAGAGGTTGATAAGCTTCGAAAAGCCCTGAGTTGGACCGAGAACGCTAAACGTATCGAAATACACGGGATCGAGGTTGGACAAAGGCCTCGTCGGTTTTATCCTCAGACCTTTTTGGGATCGCAGCTTATCGGTATCGCCGGCATCGATAATCAAGGTTTGGAAGGACTGGAAAAACATTATGAGCGTAATTTAGCAGGAGTTCCCGGAAGCGATCAAGCTGAGTTCGATACCGCCGGCCATTATATCCCTCAAGGAGAAAGGCGTTACCTGGCTCCGGTGGATGGGGATTCTCTGTATTTGACAATCGATCAAAATATCCAATATATTGTGGAAAGAGAATTGGAAAAGGCAGTTCACGATACAGGTTCGAAACGCGGGATGGGTATCGTGGCGGACCCTCGTAATGGAGAAATATTAGCAATTGCCGGTTACCCTAGATTTGACCCTAATGAGTATTCGAAATACCCATCACAATCCCGGCGTAACCCTTTGGTCACCGATATGTACGAACCCGGCTCTACTTTCAAAGTATTTACGGCTGCAGCAGCGTTGGAAGAAGGTAAGGTCAGTCTGGATTCGGAATTTTTTGATCCTGGTTTCATAGTAGTTGATGATCGCCGGATTAAATGTTGGAAAGCGGGCGGCCATGGTAGTCAAACTTTTACCGAAGCCGTTGAGAATTCTTGCAACCCTGTTTTTGCTACTTTGGCGTTGCGTTTGGGAAAAGATACTCTATATAAATATATCAAAGCCTTTGGTTTTGGAACTATTACCGGAATCGATTTCCCCGGGGAAACCCCTGGCCGGTTGCAACCGTTTAATCAAGTCAAAAATGTGGAAGTTGCCAATATTGGATTTGGGCAAGGGATCGCCGTGACACCAATTCAAATGGTTATGGGAGTATCAGCGATCGCTAATGGTGGTTCTTTGCTCCGACCCTATTTAGTTAAAAAAATAGTCTCTCCCGGAGGAAAGGTAGTTTTAGAGAATAAACGGCAGGTGATTCGGGAGGTAGTATCTAAAGAGACCTCAGAAATAATGAGGGATTTAATGCGTTCAGTCGTAACTAACGGTTCTGGAGTCAGGGCTTATTTGGATGGCTTGCGGGTAGCTGGAAAAACCGGGACCGCCCAAAAAGTAGTTCAAGGACGTAGGGGGTATTCCCAATTGATCGCTTCTTTTATTGGGTTTGCGCCGGCTGATGATCCCCAGTTGGTTGGGATGGTTATTTTGGATGAACCCAGTTGTCCGGTGAAGTATGGCGGAGTTATCGCGGCGCCGGTGGTTGGCGGGATTTTTCGGGACTCCCTTCGTTATCTGGGGGTGAAACCGGTCTTTGAGCCGCAAAACCTTGATAAACTTAACGCTGAAGAAGTAATTGTTCCAAATTTACTAAATAGGCCGATTGCCGAGGCTTTAGCTATTTTACAGAAAAATCGAGTTAATTATCGTTTAATTGGCAAGGGAAGTTATGTTTATGACCAAGTCCCCAAACCGGGCATAAAAATTAAGCGCCAGGCAAAAGTCTTGATTTATTTTGATCCCGAAGAAAAATATCAATCGGGTAAAGTCAAATTATTACTGCCGAACCTTCAAGGTCTGTCTGTCGCCAAAGTGGAACAAATGTTAAGCGAGCTAGGTCTCAATTTGAAGGCTTTAGGAAACGGCGCCGCCACAGAGCAACAGCCCCCAGCGGGGACGGTGGTCGAATCCGGCAGCACTATTAATGTACTATTTAAACCCGGATCTCAAAAATAATGACCTACACCCGTTAAGTAACCAATTACTTACGGATTGAGGATTAACTCAAGATAGATTTAAATGGAGATTTTTGGATACAATATTAGCTAATGTGTTGATTTGGTGTTTTTTTCTGAAGGATTACATTTTCATTAACTGCTTGATCCGGCAGGATTGTCCGTCTCAAAAGCGAATAACAGATTGGCGATAGCTTAAACTAGAGCATATTTAACTGGTTACTAACTGATATGACAACTGTTCAAGGGGGCGAGTCGGTGAATTTAGCTAATATTTTCAGCAACATTGAATTAATTAAAGTTGACGGTAAAATGGCAGTGGAGATCAACGGGATCAACCAGGACTCGCGCTTGGTAACTAGCGGTGACTTATTCATCTGTATCAAAGGCTCGAAAGTTGATGGGCATCAATATCTGAAACAAGCGGCCGAACGGGGCGCGTTAGCCGCTGTCGTCCAGGATTGGCCGGAAGATACTTATGGGTTGACCATTATTCAAATTAAAGATGTCACCGGTTCTTTAAAAGAAATAGCCGGGGCTTTTTACGGTTATCCCGACCTTCATTTGAAATTAATCGGAGTGGTAGGTACCAACGGGAAAACCACTTCAACTTATTTAGTGAAAAGTGTTCTAGAAAACGCAGGTTATCAGGTTGGATTGATTGGAACGATCAACCATCTGATTAAAGACAAAGCATTACCGGCCGGCAATACTACTCCAGGATTGTTAGAGCTCCAGAAGCTATTCGCCCAAATGGTAGCCACCGGAGTTGAATATGTGGTAATGGAGGTATCCTCCCATTCAATTGATCAAGGTCGCATCTCCGGCCTTAACTTTGAAGGGGGCATTTTTACGAATATCACTCAGGACCATCTTGACTATCATAAGACTTTTGAAGAATATTTAAGAGTCAAGGCCAAGTTTTTTAAAGATTTGCCTTCGGATGCTTGGGCCATAATTAATATAGATGATCCCCATGCCGGTGCTATTATTGCCCAAACCAAGGCTAAGGTTTATACATACGGGATCACTAATCGAGCATTGGTTCGGGCTGAGGATATCCAAGTGGTTCAAGCCGGGGTTTCCTATAAGGCCATTACCTTCCAAGGAAATTTTGAACTTAAACTCAAATTGACCGGTTTTTTTAATGTTTATAACAGCCTGGGAGTTTTAACCGCCGGTTTGGCTGAGGGGTTAGATCCAGCCAAGATTAAAATAGGTTTGGAATCGATCTCAATAGTTCCCGGTCGGTTTCAAATGGTCCCCGAATCCAAAACTTTCGGAGTAATCGTTGACTATGCCCATACTCCCGATGGCCTTGAAAATATATTAAAAACTGCCCGGAAATTGACGTCCCGGCGGTTACTGTTGGTATTCGGTTGCGGCGGTGACCGGGATCGGGTTAAAAGACCGATCATGGGCGAAATAGCGGCCCGGATGGCTGATTATACAATTATTACTTCCGATAACCCCCGTTCTGAAGATCCCTTGGAAATCATCAAAGAGATTGAAGTGGGATTTCAAAATGTTATTCCAGCGCCTGCATATCAAAGGGAAGTTGACCGGGCTGCAGCCATCCGGGAAATAATTGAGATGGCGGGAGATGAAGATTTAGTACTGATCGCCGGTAAAGGACATGAGACCTATCAGGATTTTGGAGATCATCGGATCCATTTTGACGATCAAGAAGTAGCCCGGGAAGCACTAAAGGAGAAATTTAATGGTCAACTTCAAGCTTAGCGAGATTCTCCAGATAATCGGCGGACGTTTGCTACAAGGAGACCCGGAACTGCCTGTCACCGGGATCAGCACCGATTCTAGAAAAATCAAACAGGGAGATTTATTTTTAGCCCTAAAAGGGGAACGATTTGACGGGCATCAATTTTTATCCGAAGCAGTAAAGGCCGGCGCTGCCGCTCTTTTGGTCATGGAAGATCCCGGTTTGGATTTGGAAACGCCGGTAATATCCGTTGACGATACTTTAAAGGCTTTAGGATCCATCGCTAGCGCTCACCGTCAGAAGTATAAGGTTCCGATAATAGGGATAACCGGCTCAAATGGCAAAACTACTACTAAAGATTTAGTGGCCGCGGTATTATCACAAAAATACTCGATTGTCAAAACCAAAGGAAACTTCAACAATGAAATCGGTCTTCCCCTCACTTTGCTGGAGATGGATGAAAATACCGAAGCGGTTGTGGTGGAGATGGGGATGCGAGGTTTGGGACAAATCAGCTATCTGTCCTCACTAGCTCAACCGGAAATAGGAATAATTACCAATGTCGGACAAGCGCATCTTGAACTATTAGGTTCCCAAGCCAATATCGCTAAGGCAAAAGCGGAATTAATCGAGGCGCTCCCACCTCACGGGACGGCAATTTTAAATGGGGACGACCCTTTGATCCGTCAAATGCCGGTTCCTGACCAAGTAAACCTGATCCGGTTCGGAATCGATCATCAGGAATTGGATTACCAGGCCGCTGTCATTAAGACAAACAATGAGGAAACATTGTTTCGGGTTAGTAGTGGCGGGAAAGAATTTGACATTTCTTTACCCCTCCCTGGGCGGCTTAATGTTTATAACGCCTTAGTCGCGATTATTATCGGGCTTTCTTTCAATTTGACCCTATCCGAGATTCAACAGGGTCTAGCTGTGCCCAAATTAACCGAACGCCGACTTAAAATTTTTAAACATAATCAAATGCTGATTATTGATGATACTTATAATGCCAGTCCGGCTTCGGTAAGAGCCGCTCTAGAGGTCTTGTGTCAAACGGTCGGCTCCGGAAGGAAGATCGCTATATTGGCCGACATGTTGGAATTAGGTGATTCTTCCAGCGTTTGTCATCGAGAAGTTGGCGAGTATGCGGCAAAACTGGGAGTTGATTATTTATTCGCCTATGGCAATTTGGCTGAAAATTATGTTTCTGGGTTTAATAGCATAACTCCAGAAAAGGCAGAATATTTTTCAAATAAAGCGAAATTGGTACGGGAGATGAAGAATTTTATGCTTCCCGGTGATTCGGTTTTAATTAAGGGTTCACGGGGGATGAAGATGGAGGAGATAGTTGAAGCTCTATCCATATAGGAACTATCTGGGAGGCTTTTGAAAATGACTGAAATAGCTAAACTTCTTTTTGCCGCGCTCACTTCCTTTGTAACTAGTTTACTGATTGGTCCTCCGACCATCAAACTATTACGGCGTTTAAAATTCGGCCAGAGCATTAGGAACGATGGGCCTCAAACTCATTTGAAAAAGGCAGGAACTCCAACCATGGGTGGGGTTATGATTCTGTTTTCCTTAGTCGTTTCCTTGGGCGCCGTTGGGACTTTTAGCCGGGAAGTTCTCTGGGTCCTTTTTCTAACGATGGGGTTTGGATTAATCGGTTTGATCGATGATCTGATTATTATTGTATTCAAACGTTCCCTTGGACTCAAAGCCCGACAAAAGATATTCGCTCAATTGGTAATTGCGGGGATTGTAATAACCGTCCTTATTAATAGTGATATTTCAACTTCTCAATTGATACCGTTCACCGATTTTAAACTTGCTTTTCCTGAATTTGGATGGGGCAATCCTCTGTTTTTTTTGTTTGCTCTTTTTGTGTTGCTTGGCGGAACCAATGCCGTAAACCTGACCGACGGGTTAGATGGTTTAGCAGCAGGCACAATGGCAGTTGCTTCTTTGGCAATGGCCGGATTATTACTTCTCCAGCAACAAACTGATTTAGCCATATTTGCCTTGGCTTTAGCCGGAGCTTGCTTCGGATTTACTTGGTTTAATGGGCCTCCTGCCCAAGTTTTCATGGGGGATACCGGTTCATTAGCTTTAGGTGGGGCCTTAGGCGGTATGGCACTTTTCGGACAATTAACTCTTTTTTTGCCGATAGTCGGGGGCGTATTTGTAGCGGAAACGCTCTCCGTGATCATTCAGGTAATCTCTTTTAAAACAACGGGAAAAAGAGTGTTTAAAATGAGCCCGTTGCATCATCATTTTGAATTGGGCGGGATGATGGAACCTCAAATTATGCTCCGTTTCTGGATGGCCGGAGTAGTCTTAGGCGTTTTGGGGATACTGGGTTACCTAATTTGATTTTGGTAGTCGGATTATCAAATGTTCATTGAACACTGTAATAGGAGGCGCGCCATTGAAACGAAATCCTCATGATTTGTTTCTTTTTATGGTTGTTTTGACCCTAGTTATGATCGGTTTGGTCATGGTATCAAGCGCTGGAGCCCCAGAGGCTTTGAAAAACGGCTGGAGCGTGTTTCACTTTGGCTTAAAACAGTTATTATTTGCGGGAATTGGTTTAGTTTTAATGTTAATCATGATGAAGGTCCCCTACAAAACTTTAAAACGAACCACTATTCCTATAGCTGTCGCAGCGATCTTCTTTTTAATTTTAGTTTTGGTAGTAGCCGAAGTGACTAAAGGTTCACGGCGTTGGATCAACTTGGGTATTTTCCCGTTTCAACCGTCGGAATTTGCTAAGTTGGCAATGATTCTTTTTTTAGCTCATTATTATGCGGAGATCAAGAAAGGGATCGGTAACTTTTTCATCGGCATATTGCTTCCCGGTATTTATGTCGCAATAATTTGTCTTTTAATATTAATGGAACCGGATTTGGGTACCACTATTGTAATCTTTGGGACTTTTATTATGATGCTTTTTGCCGGTGGCGCCAAATTGATGCATCTGTCCATTTTAGGTATATTTATGGTTGGAGTCAGTTTTTTGGAGATCAGAATGAAAGCATACCGCTTTGAAAGGTTGATTGCGTTTTTAAATCCCTGGCGTGATCCACAAGGGACCGGCTGGCAGATAATTCAATCTTTGTATGCTTTGGGTTCGGGCGGGCCCTTAGGACTTGGTTTAGGCATGGGGAGACAAAAATTTAATTATCTTCCTGAAGCTCACACCGACTATATTTTCTCCATTCTTGGCGAAGAATTGGGCTTGTTGGGGACTATGACCGTAATTGTCTTATTTTTCTTTTTAGCCTGGCGTGGGTTTAAAATAGCAGTCTCAGCCAAAGATGCTTACGCTCGAATGCTTGCGGCAGGAATCACTGCTTATCTTATTTTTCAAGCGATCATCAACATTGGTGTTGTTACTTCTTCTCTTCCGGTAACCGGTGTCCCATTGCCTTTTTTAAGTTACGGAGGGTCTTCGTTGCTGGTTAGTATGTTTGGAGTCGGAATTTTATTAAACATCTCCAAAAGCGTGGAATAGAGTGGAGACTTAAATCCATGTTATTTTTAATTGCCTAACTTATCTATTGGGACAAACTATTAGATGGTATGCGTTTGTCACATTCTACTAACCATGAGAATAAGATGGGTTTGAACTCTTAAAAAGGATTAAATTATGGTGGGCGATTTATTACTAGGTAAATATAATATCAAAGAATGTTGATTGAACATCGGGAGGCCGGTTCAATGGCTGATATGGAAACAATGGTACAGGCTAGGTCGAATGTTGTCGAGCAGGTGGAGATTGTTGGAGGTGAAAAACTACAAGGAGTCATTAGTGTTAGCGGTGCTAAAAACGCGGTTTTAAAACTAATGGCCGCTTCGTTGTTATCAAACTCCCAATGTTTAATTAGAAATGTGCCAAGGATTCGGGATGTCGATACCATGTTAGGGGTATTACGAAGCATAGGGGTGGAGATCGACTGGGCTGACGAACACTCATTGCTTATCAGAGTCGACAATTATTTAAACGATACCGCTTCCGATGATCTGGTGAGGCAAATGCGCGCTTCGGCCCAGGTCATGGGACCGCTTTTAACCAGAATCGGGCGAGTCAAACTCTTTCAACCAGGTGGGTGTGTAATAGGTCAACGTCCCTTGGATTTACATCTAAAGGGATTTCAGGCTATGGGCGCTAGTATTTTGGAGGAACATGGATATATCATTCTCGAAGCCCGCCGCAAATTGAGGGGGGCAGAGATTTTACTGGATTTTCCCAGTGTTGGGGCTACCGAAAATATTATGGCGGCAGCTATTTTAGCAGAAGGTGTTACAGTAATTAGAAATGCCGCCAAAGAACCGGAAATCATTGAGGAGCAAAACTTTTACAACCGGCTCGGAGCAAAAATCAGAGGCGCCGGGACCGATACAATTAGGATCGAAGGCGTCACCAGCTTAAATGATCGAATGATTGATTATACCGTAATACCGGATCGGATTGAAGCCGGGACCTTCATGATCGCTGCGGCGATTACCGGTGGTGAGGTCGAAATTGCCAATGTCATCCCTGAACATATTGAAGCTTTGATTTCAAAGCTAAAAGAAGTCGGAATTGATGTGGATGTAAGAGAAGACTCGGTTTTAGTCAAGTCAAAGGGGAGATTTAGAGGGGCTGACGTAATGGTTCTGCCCTATCCCGGTTTTCCGACCGATCTCCAACCGCAGATTACGGCATTATTAGCAATTGCCGATAGCACCAGTGTTATTACGGAAAATGTATTTGGAAGCCGTTTTCGTTATGTCGATGAATTAATTCGGATGGGAGCTTCCATAAGAGTGGAGAGTAGAAGCGCAATTGTTAAGGGAAACGCGAAATTAAGCGGCGCTCCGGTATATGCCCCGGATTTACGCGCCGGCGCGTCATTAGTAATTGCCGGGTTGGCTGCGGAAGGAAAGACAATAATCGAAGGAGTCCAATTTTTAGAGCGGGGTTATGAACGATTAGAGCTAAAATTAGCCAATCTTGGGGCTGATATAAAAAAAACCATTACTGTTTCTAGTATCTAGGCGGTTTCATAATTACATTTAGTAAGATTTCGATACAATATATGGTGTCCAGCCCAGATGTATCTATCAATATATTGTATCGAAATGATAAATTTAGGAATTATGAAACTCGCTCAGTATCTAAAAACGAAAAGCTGGTTCGTTACTGATCCACCAGTTTTATTTTGAAAAAAGCCCTCAACGGGGAGGAATTTTTGTTAATATTTCCAATTAGCTATTTGCCGAAGGTGGTTAAATATTTAGTTGCAAATATTTTTATTTTGGTTTATGATTATTATCAGGTAATAATAATATTAACTAATAAAAGGTAGCAATGGCTGGTAAACCTGTTAAAAAAACTGAGCGGCATCGTTTGTTAATAGAAGCGATTGAAAAAAATCCGTTCATTACCGATGAGGAGCTGGCGGAGTGTCTTCGGGTGAGTATTCCCACCATTCGTCTTGATCGCTTGGAATTATCCATCCCTGAGGTTAGAAAACGTACTCGGGAGATGGCGTCCCATTTTTTTGGCGCTTCTCAATCCTTGGATGTTCGGGAGATTGTCGGTGAACTAATTGAGATTGAACCGGGAAAACGCGGGCTTTCTTTATTGGAGACCGACCATTCGATGTGTTTGGAAAAATGCGACATTATTCGGGGACATATTATCTTTGCCCAAGCTAATTCCCTAGCTAATGCTATAGCCGATGTTCAAGTTGCTTTAACCGGTAAAACTGAATTTACCTTTTTAAGAACCGTACGGACCGGGGAAAAATTAATCGCCAAAGCTCAGGTTTTGGAAAAACAAGGCCATCGCTTTTTAATCGAAGTTATTGTCCGTTCCAAAGAAGCGATAGCTGCTAAAGGGATCTTTGTAATCTATGGGATGACTTTAGAGATGGCTAATTACCTGAACTTATTAAAAGATGTGGAATAATTCCAATTCAACACTAGGAGGATGAAGATGGAAGTAGGTATTTCCGGAGTTGGTTTTGCGGTTCCCTCAAAAATACTAACCAATCAAGACTTGGAGAAGATGGTAGAGACTAATGATGAATGGATAGTCACTCGGACTGGAATTCGGGAAAGGCATCTTATGCAGCCTGGTGAAACTATTACTAAATTGGTGATTGACGCAGCTCAAACAGCATGTAAAACAGCTAACGTTGATTCTCGAAAATTGGATTTTGTAATCAGTTCAACTTTGACCCCGGACCGGATTAGTCCGGCTCAATCTTTCGAAATCGCCAAAGCCCTTGGTTGTGAGCAAACGTTTTGTTTTGACTTAAATGCGGCTTGTTCAGGATTAATGTATGGTTTAGCAACTGCCGATAGTTTTTTAAAAACTCGTTCGATCAAGAATGGGATAGTTACTGCAGGCGAGCATATTTCCAGGTTGGTAGATTACACGGACCGGAATTCTTGTATTTTGTTTGGAGATGCCGCATCAGCAATAACTGTCACCAATGATCATCCCGAACATTTGATATTAGCTACGGAGCTTGGGTCTGACCCAACCTTGGCTGAGGAAGTAACTATCGGTGGCGTCTCCGATTTGTTAAACGATCGGAAACAAGACTTCTATTTCAATCAAAACGGCAAGGTTGTCTTTAGATTTGTTGTAAACATTATCAAACATCTTTTTGATAGTGTCCCTCGTCAGGCTGGAATCAAACCGGAACAAATCAGATATATCATTCCGCATCAGGCAAATAACCGACTCATTGAGGCTGCCGCTAAAGAAATCAAATCGGATAAAATTGAATTTATTTCAAATATTGAGCGTTACGGTAATACCTCATCGGCATCCATAGGAGTAGCTTTAGCCGAGTCTTGGAATCGTTTTCAAAAAGGCGACTATATATTGATGATGGGTTTCGGTGGTGGATTAAGTTGGGGAGCAACATTGCTTGAGTGGTAATAAATTGTTCTACTATTCTAATTAAACCATTCTTTTGTTACTGCCGATAAAAGGAATAACGAAGGGTGGTTTTTTATTTGGGTTCTAACCTCCTTTACTTCTTAATGTTGCTTATAATTCCGGTTGGATGGCTAGTTATCGGCTGTTGCTTAAAGCTGAGCCTTTACCGGCAAGTATATGAATTGGAAAAATCCTTTGAGGTTGAGTTGGATGAAGTCCATTTAACGAAGAACATCCTTCGCCAAGTAATGAAAGCGACTAAAGCTTCAGCTGGGATTATCTATTGGTTTGATGAAAGTCGGAATAAATTTAAATTAAAGTCCATTGAGGGGATACCAACCGATCAATTAAATCAAGTCACCCAATTATTAACCAGAAAAGCCGGCCTACTGGAACGGATCTATAATGAACAGAAGGGTTTTTTAATTAGAAATATCGCTACCCATCCTCTAACTAGTGGGAATGCCGCTAATGAACTTGCTAAATTATACACCAGTATCTTGGCGCTTCCCTTAGATGCTAATCATAAAACCATTGGTATTTTAGTTATTATCAAAAAGAGTTCTGCTTTTGGAAAACGGGACCGGTTGTTGTTGGATCTTTTTGCGCCTCGAGTTGGGATTAATTTGGACCATTCCCGCCTCTATCGTTTGGCTTCGGATACCGCCTTAGAAAATGCTAAGTTATATGTGAATATTTCCAAACTTTATCATAAAGTCATTTTAGACGGTCTTACCGGCTTATATAACCGGCATTTTTTAATGCAACGTTTAAAAGAAGAGATTAAAAAGGCTTATCGTTTTAAACAACCGCTTTCACTCATATTTACCGATATAGATCTTTTTAAACAAATTAATGATCAGTACGGGCACTCCACTGGAGACCAAGTATTAATAGAATTTAGCGACTTATTAAAAAAATCCATCCGGGAATTTGATTTAGCGTGCCGTTTTGGTGGAGAGGAATTTGTTATTTTACTACCGCAAACTGATCTGGATAGTGCTTTTCTTTTAGCGGAAAGGTTAAGAGAAAAAACAGCCGCTACTTTTTTTTGTATGGATAGTATCAGAACTAGAATCAGCGCCAGTTTCGGTATCAGCTCTTTAGCAAATACCGAGGACTGTGTAATAAGTAATCTGGATGACGAGGCTTTGAATAAAATTGGTGAAAATTTACTAACTTGGGCTGATAAGGCATTGTATCGCGCCAAAAAGGCCGGACGTAATAAAGTGATCACCTATGAAATCAGCTAAAACCATTAGAAAAATGGATATTTTTTAAGTGTCGGTAAAGGATAAAGCAAAGCAGCGTCGAATAATTCTGTTGAGGTGTCCATATTTTGTTTTTAGATCAAACTAAGATATTTATTAAGTCAGGTAATGGTGGTTCGGGAGCGGCCAGTTTTCGACGGGAAAAATATGTTCCGCGGGGCGGCCCTGATGGCGGGGACGGGGGGCGGGGCGGCGATATAATTATGGCAGCTACCCAAGATTTAAACACATTAAGTAATTTCCGTTATCAACAGCGTTTTCGGGCCGGACACGGCGAATCCGGCAGTGGTGCTAATCGTTTCGGAAAAGCCGGTGAAGATATACTGATTAAAGTACCGGTTGGCACATTAATCAAAAATGTGGATACTGGTAAGATTATCGCCGACTTAAATGAGTCCGGCCGAGAAATTGTAATCCTAAAAGGAGGTCGCGGAGGCAGAGGCAATACTCATTTTGCGACTTCCACCCGTCAAACCCCACAATTTGCCGAAAAAGGCGAACCTGGAAGGGAATTAACCCTGGAATTGGAGTTAAAACTTTTGGCCGATGTAGGTTTGATCGGGTTTCCTAATGCGGGAAAATCATCTCTCTTGACCAGAATTTCAGCAGCTCGGCCCAAAGTGGCTGATTATCCCTTTACTACTCTAGAACCTAATTTAGGAGTTGTTGATCATAAATCCGAAAGCTTTGTAGCGGTAGATATTCCGGGATTAATCGAGGGCGCTCATCAAGGGATCGGTTTGGGGCACCAGTTTTTAAGACATATTGAAAGGACTAGGCTTTTAGTTCATATAGTGGATTTATCAGGATTGTCAGGGCGTGATCCTTATCAAGACTATTTGAAGATCAACGAGGAATTAAGATTGTATAATCCTCAATTGGCCGATAAGGAACAAATTATTGTCGCCAATAAAATTGATTTACCGGAATCCCGGGTTGCTTGGGAAACCTTTAAATCTCAAGTTTCGGTAGGAAAGGTAATTCCAATCTCCGCCGCAACCGGTGAGGGAATAGATATACTGCTTGATCTGATAATTGAGAAATTGGCGACTATTCCCAAATATCTAACCGAGTATTCTATGGAAAGCTGGAAAACCGATGACCGTCAGGAGACGGCTGTAACTGAAATTGTTAAAGAGGATCAAACATATCGGGTTAAAAATACAGCGTTGGAAAAGAGAATTCTACGTTATGATTTAGAAAACGAGTATTCCTTGCAAAGCTTTCAAAGACTTCTAAAAAGATGGGGTATTCCGGAGGCATTAGTTGAAGCGGGTATTAAAGAAGGTGATTTGGTTCGGATTGGCGATTTTGAATTTTCATTTTTAAGCGATGATTAAATCGAAAAGTATTAAAGACACATACCTGAAAATTTTAGTGAAGCTTAGCTTCACTTTTTTAGTTCTTTAAAACAAATTTTTTAAACTGTCTTATCGAAAGTAGACCGATATGCTATAATGTTTCCAAAATCTGATGAGAGAAGGTATGAATTGCTTACCAATAAACAACGGAATATTTTAAGGGCGATTGGAAATAGCTTAGAGCCGATTTTAATTATTGGGAAAAGTGGAATCACTGCAAACATTCTTAATCAACTTGATGAGGCCTTAACCGCCCGGGAGTTGGTCAAAGGAAGGATCTTACCCCGGCAGGGTTTGGATGTTAAAGAAATCGCCGCAGAATTGGCTGAACAAACCGGGGCCCTCATTGTCCAAACCATTGGGTGCAATTTTATCCTTTATAGAGCTCCCCAGGATGGCGCCGCCAGTAAAATCGATTGGGGACAGGAGCGCTAAATTGGACTATCTAAAAGATTTAAAAGCTGCCAGACGCATTGTGGTTAAAGTAGGAACCAGCACACTAACCCATAATACCGGTAAGTTGAATATAAACCGGATGGAAATATTAATCCGGCAATTAGCTGATCTGCGAAACCAAGACCGGGAAGTAGTTTTGGTAACCTCCGGCGCGGTGGGGGTCGGGATCGGCCGGTTAGGTTTGGCCCAACGGCCGGCCACAATAGTGCAACGCCAGGCTTTAGCCGCTATCGGCCAAGGTTTATTAATGCAGATATATGAAAAATTAT
The DNA here is from genome assembly GCA_012728785.1 of Bacillota bacterium. Taxonomy (GTDB): domain Bacteria; phylum Bacillota; class UBA4882; order UBA8346; family UBA8346; genus JAAYHS01. The sequence goes on from JAAYEK010000191.1 coordinate 34,730, forward strand.
TTTCGGAGTACGGCCAAACTGTCGCCCAAATATTGTTGACCCGCAGTGATATTAGCGACCGAAAACGTTATTTGAACGCCAGAAATACAATTTTAGCGTTATTGGATTACAATGTGATCCCGATTATTAATGAGAACGATACGGTTGCCACTGAAGAATTAAAGATCGGACAAAATGATACCTTATCCGCTTTAGTAGCGGGATTGATCGAAGCCGATCTCTTGGTTTTATTATCCGATGTTGATGGTCTCTATTCGGCAGATCCTAAAAAGAATAAAGATGCACAACTAATCCCGTTAGTCACGGAGATAACGCCTGAAATATCCTCCATGGCAGAGGGCGCCGGTTCCCAATTTGGCACCGGTGGCATGATTACCAAACTGGAGGCGGCCAAAATGGCTACCGCTGCTGGAACTTCTATGGTTTTAATGAACGGCAGCAAGCCGTCACGGATTCAACATGTTTTTCACGGCAAGCCGGTTGGGACCGTTTTTTTAAGTTCACCGACTGTTGTTTCTAGCCGTAAACGGTGGATCGCTTATGGGCCTCAAGTTGCCGGAGAGCTTGTTGTAGATTCTGGAGCTGAGCAAGCCTTAATCAAACAAAGTAAGAGTTTATTACCTTCAGGAGTGATCAAGATTAACGGCAATTTTGAAGAAGGCGATCTAGTTAAGATCGTCAACAACGAACACCGGGAATTGGGACGTGGCTTAACCAATTATGGGAGAGAACAACTTTTAAAAATTATTGGGAAAAAATGCGCGGAAATAGAAACGATCCTCGGTTTTAAAACCGCTGACGAAGTAGTGCATAGAGATAATTTAGTAATTACTTAAGTTTTACGGAGGTAAAAAATGTTCGGAATCTTAGGCGGGACCTTTGACCCTATTCATTGTGGACATTTAGTTTTGGCAGAAAAAGCTAGAGAAGCTTTTCAATTGGAAAAAGTGATTGTGGTCCCTGCCGCTATTCCCCCTCACAAAATCGGGGAGGTAGCTACGGAAGCCTGTCATCGTTTGAAAATGGTTGAATTGGCCATTCGGGGAAATCCCTGGTTTGAAGTATCAACAGTAGAATTAGACCGGGAAGGACCTTCCTATTCCATTGATACTATTTACGAATTGAGGAAGACTTTTGGTAGTTCCGAAACAGCTCTAATAATGGGCTTTGATTCGTTATTAGAACTTTACTCCTGGAAAAATTATCGGTCGATTTTAGCAGAAACCAAAATTATTACCGCTTTTCGCCCCGGTTATCCTATTTTGTCAGATGATCAAAACTGGCCTTCATTTTTAGAAGATTATCGTAGTCAAATCTTAAAATTAGAAGCTCCGTTACTGGATATTTCTTCAACTTGGCTTCGAGTAGAACTGATGTTGGGACGTTCTGTAAAATATCTAGTTCCTGACCTTGTGATTGATTATATTAACTCCAACGGATTATATCGGGATTTATAGACCGTTAAACACACTTTATTTTTACTGGTGGCTATATTTTACATAACGACCGGCTTGAGAGCTTCGGTCAAAGGTAAATGGTATAGCCTTTTTTTTTTGACGCAAACTATAATTAAAGTTTTTAAGTTGGACTGAAAGATCATGATTAGACCAACTTTGTCCGAAGAAAGAGAGGTGAAAATGGGGTGACTAAAACACTTTACGTCGGCAATCTACCATGGTCCACTACAAAGGAGGACTTGGCCGCTTTTTTTGCGGATTTTGCTGAAGTAAAAGCCAGTCGGGTAATTACCGACCCCATTAATGGTCGTTCAAAGGGTTTTGGCTTTATTGAAGTCGAAGATCAAGATGTGGAACGAGTGATTGATGCGGCGAACGGCAAAGATATGGGTGGCAGAGAGATAATTGTTAATGAGGCCAAACCAAGGCAGCCAAAAATGTAATTATTTCGGTGAAATCATTTGACTTCCAAACCCATATGTTTCATAAGTGCTAGCGTTTAGCCAAAAAGCATTTGATTTTAAAAAGAATACACTTGCGGATATTATTATTGATGGAATAAGGTGATAACGCTAACACCTTATTCTTTTTATAAATTAAGAGCAAAATGGTCTTATGATAATCAATAAAAATTTTTTAATTTTTTTTTAAAAGAGGAGGGTATTCCTGTTAATTAGCGAAATATAAAATAATACCAAATCATCTTTATCATCTGTCAACCAACGAAAAAAGCTTAAAATCAAAAGATTAAACCGATTTTTGACTTCTTTTATAATTAGGAACGGTCAACATTCAAGTTTATATTGTTATGGAAAGGAATGTGGCTACAGTGATTGAAAAGCGTAATTTTTCCAGGGTAGACTTTAAAAAGGAAGTTGAAATCCATGTTAGCGGAAGAAAATATTCCGGTTTTATTGAAAATTTGAGCTTGAAAGGGGCATATATTAAAACACCCCATAAATTGCAAGCTGGAGACCAAGTGGAGATTGTGATCCATTTAGCGGGTGATGACGACTTTGATATTTACCTACAAGGTAAAACCGTCCGGTTAACCGAGGATGGCGCAGGAATCCTCTTTGAAAAGCTGGATTTAGGTTCTTTTTCACACCTTAGAAATATAATCGCATATAATTATGGAGACGATGACGCGGTGATGGAAGAATTTTTTAATTACCATAAAGGTGAATCCTAACAAACTTTTAGAAAGGTCTTATTAATGCAGCGGACCGAGATCATCAATTTGTTAAGTAAAACCCTCTCTAAACCCCGTTTTGACCATTGCCTAAGTGTGGAATCCATGGCTCTTGAACTTGCCGATCACTTTCATATATCCTCGGAAATCCTATCTCCTGCTGCCTTACTTCATGATTTGTGCCGGGAATATAGCCGGGAGAAACTCTTGAAACTAGCAGCCGGTTTTGATATAGTAGTAGACGATATTGAAAAGGCAGAGCCATTATTGCTCCATGGTTCTATAGCAGCAGCGATAGCTGAAAAAAATCTCAACATTAACAATAGTTTAGTTTTAGAAGCGGTTCGGTTCCATATCACCGGAGCCCCGAACATGGCTCCTTTAGCTAAATTAATTTTTATTGCTGATTTCATCGAACCCGGCCGGACTTTCGAACAAGCGCGAATCTTAAGGGAAATGGCTTTCAAACTTTCTCCGGATCAATTACTATTAAAGGTCTATAATCGTTCTATTGAGTTTGTAATTAGACAAGGTTACCTAATCCATCCTAGAACGGTTGCGGGGAGAAACGAATTAATTATGAAAGGTGTTACCGATTAATAATGGATCCTTTATTAAAAATTGCTTTTGAAGCAGTGAACGAAAAAAAGGCCATTAAGCCTGTAATTTTGGATTTAAGAAATTTATCGGGCGTAACTGACTTTTTTTTAATTTGTTCCGGTCAAAACCAGGTACAGGTAAGAGCGATCGCTGATAATGTTCTGGATAAGATTGAAGAAGAAGGGCTAAAGCTCCCTCTAAAGGAAGGATATCAAGATGGGATATGGGTTTTACTTGACTTTGGTAATTTAGTGATTCACGTTTTACAAGAATGGGAAAGGGAATTTTATGCATTGGAGCAACTATGGCATGATGCTGAGGTTGTTCAATTATAGATAACGGTTAGGCAAATTGGAGGCAACTACAATGAGTAAGAACGCAAAGTATCATCCCCAGGAAATCGAAGCCCGTTGGCAAAAAAAATGGGAAACTGATGGGCTTTATCGCTCGGTAATTAAGAATGGTCAACCTAAATACTACGCCTTAACAATGCTCCCTTACCCCAGCGGGGATCTTCATATCGGCCATTGGTATGCCATCACCCCATCCGATACCCATGCCCGTTATAAAAGGATGAAAGGATATAATGTATTATTTCCGATGGGTTTTGACGCCTTCGGATTACCAGCGGAGAATGCCGCTATTAAGCGGGGGATTCATCCTTTCAATTGGACTATTGGCAATGTTGAAAAGATGCGGGAACAAATGAAATCAATGGGAGCTATTTTCGATTGGAACCGGGAAATTATCTCCTGTTTACCTGATTATTATAAATGGACCCAATGGTTTTTCTTAAAATTTTACGAAAAAGGGATTGCTTATAAAAAATTTTCACCGGTTGATTTTTGCCCGAATTGCAATACTACCTTAGCCCGGGAACAGGTATGGGGGGAAGATCGTCATTGTGAACGTTGTGAAACTCCGGTAATGAAAAAAGAGCTCAATCAATGGTTTTTTAAGATCACTGATTATGCTGAAGAATTATTGGACTTTTCAGGTATCGACTGGCCGGAACGGGTTATTACCATGCAACAGAACTGGATCGGCCGGAGTGAAGGCGCTGAAGTCAATTTTAAGACTGAAGCCGGTAAGGAAATTAAGATCTTTACAACCAGACCGGATACTTTATGGGGGGTTACTTTTATGGTGCTCGCCCCTGAACATCCTTTGGTCCAAGAAATTACAACACCTCAGTATCGGGAGGCAGTTACCGATTATGTATCGAAAGCAAGCCGCCAAAGTGAAATCGAGCGTTTAGCGGCTAATAAGGAAAAGACCGGTGTTTTTACTGGCGCATCAGCCATTAACCCGGTTAACGGCGAACGGATTCCAATTTGGATCGCCGACTATGTGATGATGGGTTATGGAACAGGGGCGATTATGGCGGTTCCAGCCCATGATGAACGGGATTTTGATTTTGCGGTTAAATTTCAATTACCAATCAAAATAGTAATTGCTCCTAATACCAATATGATCCCGGAAACATTGTCCGCAGCTTATACTGAAGTTGATGAGGGAGTAATGGTTAATTCCGGCGCCTTTAACGGTGTAAGCGCTAAGGAAGGTAAGGCGAAGGTCACTAAATGGCTTGAAGAAAAAGGAATCGGATCAAAGTCGGTTAACTATCGTTTACGGGACTGGTTAATCAGTCGGCAGCGTTATTGGGGCGCTCCAATCCCAATTATTTATTGTGAAAAATGCGGGACAGTTCCCGTTCCTTATGAGGATTTACCAGTTTTATTACCGGAGAATGCCGAATTTCTACCTACTGGGGAATCGCCTCTCAAGTATCACGATAGTTTTTATCGAACAACTTGTCCGAAATGCGGCGGTCCGGCGGAACGGGAAACAGATACCATGGATACTTTTATGTGTTCTTCATGGTACCAATATGGTTACTTAAGCCCCTACTATCCGGGAGATACGCCGTTTGATATGAAGGAAGCGGCATATTGGCTCCCGGTGGATCTTTACACTGGTGGAATCGAACATGCTTGTATGCATTTAATTTATACCAGATTCTTCACCAAGGCTATGCGAGACTTGGGTTTGGTTAATTTTGCGGAGCCAATGGTAAAATTGAGAAATCAAGGGATCATTCTCGGGGAAGACAGTGAAAAAATGAGTAAGTCCCGGGGTAATGTAGTAGCTCCGGATGATTTGGTGAACCGCTATGGGGCTGATGCGGTAAGGGCTTATTTAATGTTTGGATGGCGTTGGGAACAAGGAGGTCCTTGGGATAATCGCGGTATTGAGGGAATGTACCGTTTCTTAAATCGTTTATGGGAATTATCTTTAGAGTCGGTACCGAACCATTCAAATCCAGAAGCGGAGAAGATTGTTCTTCGTAAGACCCATCAAACCATCGCCAAAGCTTCACGGGAAATTGAGACTTTCTCCTTTAACACTTATTTGGCTTCTTTAATGGAGCTGTTAAATGTAATTGCCAAACATAAAGAGGATATATATGGAACCCAGGCTTGGACCGATTCGGTAAAAAATATTTTATTGTTGATCGCACCAGCCTGTCCCCATTTTGCGGAAGAAGTTTGGAATACCTTGAATTACGGGTATTCAATCCATAATCAAGCCTGGCCGGTTTTTGATCCGCAACTTGCCGCTGAAGATAGTGTAGAGATAGTAATCCAAGTTAATGGGAAAATCAGGGAAAAAATGATAGTTCCCGTAGGCGGCAAAGAGGAAGAGCTTAAAGAGTTAGCCTTGAACAACCCTGATGTTGAAAAACATTTAGCTGGTAAGTCTATTCGGAAAGTAATCGTGGTGCCGGACCGTTTGGTTAATATTGTAGTTGGGTGATGAAGGTTTTTGAGATTCCGTTACGGATTGTTCCGGAAGAACGTAAAACAGTAACCGCTTCTTTTGATGGCTCTGTTTGTTTGATCAGAATACCGATTATATTAAGCCGTCAAAAAAAACGGAGTGTCGAATACGTTGATCGGATTTATTGGAAGATGCTCGGTCAAATTTTGGAGCCGAAATTAAAAGCCCGGACTAATGAGTTGAACTGTACTTTTTTTGGGTTTGAGTATCAAAAAGTCCGTTATCATCGGCAATTCCGGAGATGGGGTTCCTGTTCCTCCCTGAGGAATATAAATTTGTCCCATCGATTGATCGGCGCTCCTCAATCTTTAGTCGATTACGTTATCATTCATGAACTGGCTCATTTAAAATTTTTAGATCATAGCCGAGCTTTTTGGGAGTTGGTGGTTGGGACCGGTTATGACCCCCGATCCTGTCGGAAAGAGATTCAGCAATATGGTTCTAAGTGGTATCTTGATTACCAAAGATGGCTCAACGAAGTTAAGCTTATAATCGAGGGTTCGAATTGAACTTGAGTCGATTTGAATATCCATCTTAATTGATTAATAAATGAGGAAGAAATATTTAGCAACAGAATACCTACCAAAAAAGTAAGCCCGGGGAAATCCCGGGCTTTTTTGTTTGAATAAAACCCCAGTTAAAAGGGGAATTTATTCTTCAGGATGCTAAAAAACTCTGGGGTGAAAAAATGAAAAGATTAAGCTTATTAGTAACAATTTTTGGAATTATTTTTATTTATTTAATTGTCTCCAGTCTAATTCAATTATCGGCTTTGCCCGAGATCTTAAGGATCACACCGGGGCAAGAATTCATTCTTTCGGCGCGTTATCCATTGAGTTTTCATCAAAATTCCCAACTGAACCTAAAAGACAAATCCGAAGGTAAAGTAACTAATATTTTAACGAACCGATTAATTTTAAATTCAAACGGTAGTAATCATTTCAATGTTCAATTGCGGCTCTTTGGAGCGATACCTTTAAGAAAAGTAAGAGTTGAGGTTTCCGATCCTCTAAAAATAATTCCGGGAGGGCAAGCCATTGGGGTCCTTTTTTCAAGCACCGGGGTAGTTATAGTAGGTCATACGTCCGTAAAAGGGATGGATCGAAAACAATATTATCCGGCTCGGGATGCAGGGTTAAAAGTTGGGGATATTATCTTAAAGGTAAATAATCAACCTATTAAACGGATAAATGATGTTGAAAAAATTATTCAAGGGTACCAACCGGAAGAAAAAAAAGTAAAGCTTCAAGTCAGTCGAGACGGTAAAATTATAGACGTAAGGATCAAACCTGTTCTATGCCCTGGTTTACAAGGGGAGGCTGATGTTAAATATCGATTGGGTATTTTCATTGAAGATCCGGCGGCTGGGGTTGGCACGTTGACTTTTATTGAACCTAATTCCTTTCGATTTGCCGGGTTAGGCCATCGTATTTCCCACTATGCAGGAAAGCAAAATATCCCTTTTAAACAAGGAGAAATTGTTTTAGCTGATATTAGTGGGGTACGGAAGGGACAACCTGGTGAACCCGGTGAAAAAATTGGAATTTTCGGAGTAGCTCAAACTCCGATTGGTAAAATTACGAAAAATAGCCGATTCGGCATTTATGGAACTTTAATAAAGAGTTTTCAAATTTCGAAAAAACCAATCCCAATCGCTTATAATTCCCAAATCAAACTTGGACCGGCAGAAATATATACGGTTATCAAGGATCGCCAAGTTCGAAAGTTCCAGGTGGAAATCATTAAAATTTTCCGTCAAGATATACCCAAAGATAAAGGGATCGTAATCAGGGTGACTGATCCCGAACTATTGAAAGAAACAGGAGGGATTATTCAAGGAATGAGCGGTAGCCCGATTATCCAAGAACAAAAATTGGTTGGAGCAGTGACTCATGTTTTCGTAAACGATCCAACTAAAGGATATGGGGTTCTGGCTGAATGGATGGTTAATGAATTAAAGACCATAAATAATACTGATCAAGAAGACAAAGCATCTTAAAAAGGTGCTTTCTCTTTTATCCCAGTATGAGGTTTTTGCGAAATATTTGTTTAAAACTTGTCATCTTACTTGCCGTTAGGGTTAAAATGAATTTATCAAAGTTAAAGTCGATGTTACAAATGAAAAATAAAAATAAAAAGGTATTTTATCCTACGTAGCGAAAATAGAGATCTTATGATTCGGAGGTGTAAAATTTGGATCTGTTGAGACTCGGGATTGCCGATGACAATCTAGAGTTTTGTATGCTGTTACGCGACTATTTCTCGGAACAACCGGGGTTTAAAATTGAAATAATCGCTTATAACGGACAGGAGTTAATCAGAGCTCTACGTCAAACTAAAATTGACGTATTGTTGCTTGATATGATTATGCCGGAAATTGATGGTTTGGGTGTTTTAAAATGGTTAAAAGAACATCCTATGATCAAAAAGCCGAAAGTAATTATTTTTTCGGCCTTTGCTAAGGAGGAGGTTGCTCAAAAGGCGGTGGAACTTGGGGTTGATTATTATATTTTAAAGCCTTTTGATTTGACAACATTGAAACAACGGATCCTAGAAATTGCCTCTAACCCTTCTTTAAGTGGGATAATTGTCATGAAACATCAATATCGAGATCTTGAAAAAAAGGTAGCCGATATTATTGAAAAATTAGGTATTCCGCCTCGTTTTAAAGGTTATTCATATTTAGAAGCCGCTATCATTTCAACTGTCCAGGAACCAAGCTTGATCAATGAGGTTACTACAAAATTATATCCTACCATCGCTAAACTTTTTGATACTAATGAACAAAGGGTTGAAAGAGCGATGCGCTTTGCGATTGAAACAGCTTGGAACAAAGGCGATGTCCAAGTAATTCATGATTTGTTTGGATATTGCGTCGACGATCAAAAAGGGAAACCCACCAACGCTTCTTTCATTGCCATAATTGCCGACAAAATTCGATTAGATGTTAACCAGGCCGTTTAACGGAGGAATCAATATTGGAATTAAAAGCAAAAGCCCGGATTGATTCCCGTACTAAGAATTTGGTAAAGCGGATTAAGTCGGGTGAAATAGCAGTAATAGATCATGCCGATCTCGATCAAGTAGCGGCGGATTCTTTAATACAAGCCAAAGTCAAACTGGTGATTAATGCCAGCCCTTCAATAACCGGGAAATATCCTAATCCTGGACCGTCTAAATTACTCGAAGAAGGCATAAATATCTTAGATAACGTCGGGAAGAAGATTTTTAACAAAGTCCATGAAGGCGATTATTTAGAAATCAAAGGAAACCAGATCTATAAGGGTAATGAATTAATCGGGACCGGTGTGTTTCTTCATTTAAAAAATGTCAATCGACAACTGAAAGAAATTCGGCATAATTTAGTCTCGGAATTGGATAAGTTTTTACATAATACCTTAGAATATGCAATGAAAGAAAAAGATCTTATTTTAGGGTCTCCAAACATTCCACAGCTCAGAACTAGATTTGATGAAAAGCCGGTGGTGGTTGTAGTCAGAGGCCAAAATTACCGTGAGGATCTTTCGATAATTAAATCATATATTGATAATATTCATCCGGTTTTAGTCGGAGTTGACGGTGGAGCCGACGCTCTAATCGAGTTTGGATATAGGCCAAATTTGATCATTGGTGATATGGACAGCGTTTCCGATCACGCTCTACAATGCGGAGCGGAATTAATTGTTCATGCGTATCCTAATGGAAAGGCTCCTGGATTGGAACGGATTAATCAACTAAATCTTAAATCCGAAATTTTTCCGGCACCCGGGACCAGCGAAGATATTGCCTTATTAATGGCCTATGAAAAGGGAGCGGACCTTATTGTCGCCGTGGGCACACATTCCAATATGGTTGATTTTCTAGAAAAAGGCCGTCCCGGTATGGGAAGCACCTTTTTAGTGCGTTTAAAAGTTGGCTCGATTTTAGTTGACGCTCGCGGTGTTAGTAAAATCTATCAACGCCGAATTAAACTCCGTTATTTACTTCAGATTTCATTAGCGGGCATCATGGTAATTGGAGTTGTTTTATACCAAACCCAATGGTCCCGAGATTTTCTCCGGGCTTTTTGGCTGCAAATGAAAGTGTTGTTGGGTTTATGAAAAGCCGACAGCTAAATGCCAAAAGCGAATTTTTAATGTGGAGGCTTCTATGATTGTAGATTTACGCTATCATGTGGTTTCGATAGTATCTATTTTTTTTGCCTTGGGATTAGGTATAATCATTGGTGTTAATCTGGGTCACTCAGCTAATCGCCAAATGGAGAAGCAATTAGAAAGACTTGAGGTTACCTATGAAAAAATCCGTGAAGATCAAAAATTATTACAAGCTTCCATTGAAACTAAAAATATCGAGCTGGAAGTAGCTAATCAATTTCAGAAAGCGATTCTTCCTACTTTAACCGTCAACCGGCTCCTTGGGAAAAGAGTAGCCATCATCCGCACCAATAATTCAGTTGATTTCAAATATGCTCGTAAACTGGTAAATTTGTTACGTCAGTCTGGGGCGGAAGTAACTTCGATTACTACCATAGCCAAAGTTTTCGATCTTTCCAAGCAGCAATTTCGAACTGAATTATTAGATGCCTTTGATCTTCCTTCAACTGATGATAAAATGGTTATTGGGGCTTTAAGTTCAAGAATAATCCAAATTATTTTAAAAGGACAAGGTGGTTCCCAATTATTATATTTACAGAACCAAAACTTAGTCCAATTATGGGGCGACTATAGTCGAGGACCAGTGGATACCCTGGTGTTTTTAGGTGGTGGGACTCGATCTGAAAGTAATTTTCAACGTGAAATCGATCTTCCTTTGTTGGATGCGGTCCGAAAAACAGGGACAACCGTGGTTGGAGTGGAACCTAGCTTTGTTACCGAATCTTATATGGGAACCTATCAATCTAAATGTCAAGGAACAGTGGATAACATTGAGACTCCACCTGGTGAAGCAACCTTGGTATATCTTTTAGCTTCCGGTAAAAAAGGGTTTTATGGGATTAAAGATACCGCTCGGGCATTAATTCCCGAATTTAAACTTAATTATTAATGTTTTTTTGTACCGCTGAAGCGGATAGGAGGAATCTTGAGTGGAAGTACAAACCCAACAAGTAACAATTATTATTCCGGCTTATAATGAAAGCGGTTCGATCCAAGATACGATTCTAGCCTTAAGAAGTATCCAGTCTATCGCTGAAGTTATTGTGGTGAACGATTGTTCCACGGACAATACCGGAGAATTGGCAGAAGTGGCTGGAGCTAAAGTACTTACCTTAGCTAAGAATGTTGGAAAAGGTGGGGCGATCAATTTTGCATTGAAATATGTTCAAGGGGGAATAATTGGCTTTATTGACGGGGATTTAGGTAAATCTGCCGTTGAAGTTGAGAAACTTATTATTCCGGTACTTGAAAAAAAAGCGGATATGACCATTGGCAGATTTCCTTCCGCTACCAAAAAAGGCGGGTTTGGCTTAGTAACCAATCTAGCCAAAAAGGGGATTAAATGGTTTACCGGCTTACATGTAGCCAGTCCGCTGTCGGGCCAAAGAATAATGCAACGGGAGATTATTGAAAAGGTTGGTCCTTTGGAAGCCGGATTCGGAGTTGAAGTAGGTTTGACAATTGACGTTTTACGACTTGGATATAGGGTCAAGGAAATTCCGGTTCAAATGACTCACGCGGAGACTGCCCGTGATTTGGCAGGTTTTCTCCACCGGGGGAATCAGTTCTTAGATGTTTTGGTGGTATTGACTAAAAGATTATTTATGAGGTGATCCCGTGGATGAACTGATTGAGTTTTTTAGCGTTAATTTAAGAATTTTTTTAAGATATTTTGTATTGTTATTAGTTTCAATATTGTTTACAATTTTTTTCAGGCCCTATTTAAACAATCTTTTGATCGATTCCAAATTGGTAAAACCAAATTATCGTGGGGAGAATATTCCGACCGCAGCCGGACTATTATTTGTTATTGCCCTACCTTTGACAGTTGTTGTCGGTTTTATATTGAGGGTTGATAGTTTTGACTCCAAATATGCCGTTCTTTATCTATTGGGCGTTTTGGGAATGGGGTTGACCGGATTAGTTGATGATTGTTTAGGAAGTCATCAAGTTAAAGGTTTTCAAGGGCACCTCAAGGCTTTGTTTAAAGAGCGCAAGCTTACAACCGGAGCTTTAAAAGCGCTATTCGGAGGGATCATCGCTATAGTATTTAGTATTGCTAAAGCTAGGATGATTGGCAGTGGACGTTATCCATGGATGTTTATAGTCGATTTTCTCTTAGTAGCCTTGACAGCAAATATTATCAATCTATTTGATCTTCGCCCGGGCCGGGCCGGGAAAGTATTTACGTTAATTTTTATTATAATTATCTTATTAAGCAAAAATTTTATTAATTTTATCGGCTTATTTTTTCCGGTATTAATCATTTTATTACTATATTTACCCTATGATCTAAAAGCTAAAATGATGTTGGGCGATGTTGGTTCTAATTTTTTAGGGGCAACTTTGGGAATAATGATGGTTTGGATGCTAAGTGATTTTGGAAAAATAATTGCTTTAATAATTTTATTGCTATTACAATTGGCCGCTGAAAAGTTTTCTTTTTCAAAAATTATTGATAAATATCGACCGCTTAGATATTTAGACCAATTAGGACGTGATTAGACTGATGCGATTGGGAGTGCATGTTTCGATCGGAAAGGGTTTGGCGGGAGCAGTCGAACAAGCCCAAAATCTTGGTTGTGATGGATTTCAGATGTTTGTGGCCAATCCCCGGGGTTGGGCCAGAAAACCACTGGCCGAAGAGGATATCGCCTTGTTTAAACAAAGAAGAAAAGCGGCCCGGCATTGGCCGGTCGTAATTCATTTAGCTTATCTTCCCAATCCGGCTTCGGAAGATCCGGAACTGTATGAAAAGTCCGTTATTACTTTAGCCGAAGAATTTAGACGGGCTAATCTTTTGGAAGCGGACTTTTTGGTATTGCATCCCGGCAAAAACAAGGCTCGGCAAGTAGGAATCGAGCGAGTGATTAAAGCGGTAA